>NZ_JNKH01000025.1:0-45998 GCF_000701985.1 Butyrivibrio sp. WCE2006
TGGGGTCTTAGCTCAGCTGGGAGAGCATCTGCCTTACAAGCAGAGGGTCACAGGTTCGAGCCCTGTAGGCCCCATTTTTGTGCATAACTATAAATAGATATAACATTTGACGCTTATTTTGGGAAACATCCTAAGATAAGCGTTTTTTAGTATTTAGCGATGCCAAAATAATCAAAATGAAGATAAAATCAGACAAAAATGGTATCATTAAAAATACGATGAAGTTATAGTTTGTAATAGAAACATAATGAGCATGCTAAAGGAAAAGGAAACACAGCTAAAGGAGCGTCTGGGAGAGGCAATCTCAATAATTCCCGGAAAAAGTGAAAGCTGGCTCATGCTTGCAATCGAGGGAGGTATCCCGATGTATTTCAGAGGGGATGATTCACAGCCCACAGCTTTTATTGAAGTTAAAATTTATGGGAACGCATCATCTGATGTATATGGAAAGATGACAAAGGAACTTACAGGTATATGCGGAGATGTTCTCGGAGTAGCACCGGATCATATGTACATCAGTTATTTTGGTTCGGATGATTGGGGATGGAATGGAAGCAACTTCTGAAAAACATTTTATTAATGTCGTTTTATAGCTGGAAGAATATTGTTTTGAGGCTATTTTATGTTGATAGGATTGGTGTAAAATAGCATGTAATTACATTATTGTGGGAGGTTAGGTATGAGAGAAATCATTGAAAGAAGAAGCAAATTATTAGTAGATAATCAAACCGCTATGTGTAAGGGCTTTATATTTGAACATAGTCTTACAAATGCTGTTGCAGCAGCTGCTTTTGTAGAAAAGGATAAGGCCGTAGATGTGGAGCTCATAAAGGAATCAAAAAAGCTGCTCAGTGAAAAAAAGGGGATTTTTTCAGAGTTCAGATCATATAACGAGATCATAATTTCTACGAAGATGGCATTAAGTGGTAATCCTGAAAGATATTTAGATGAGATTAGTGACGTCTATGATAAATTCAATAAGGGCAAGATTTTCGGTTCATCATACAAAGTGCTTGCTGCGATGAGCATAGTCGATCAGGGTAAATATTCAGAGGCTGATAGAATAATAGAAAAAACAAATGAAATTCTTGTTGGAATGAAAAAAGTGCATCCTTTTATTACATCAGATGAGGATACCTGTTTTGTGGTATTGCTTGCCATGACGGATAAGAGCGTAGAGGATATCCTGACTGAACTTGAAAAATCATATCAGATAATTAAGAAGGACTTTGCGTTCCATGATGATGCTGCATATTCACTGACACAAGTGCTTACAGCTTATGAAGGAAGCGTTGAGGAAAAATGTGAAAGGGCACTGAATCTGTATAATGCGTTTAAAGATGCAGGCGCAAAGTATGGAAAAGATTACGAGCTGGCATCACTTGGAGCACTGATAGATATCGATGTAGATAAAGAAGAGCTCGTTTCAGAAATTATCGAGGTTGCTGATTATCTTAAGGGTAAAAAGGGATTCGGTATGTTTGATATGGGCAGAGAGACCAGATTGATGTTTGGAACAATGCTGGTATCTCAATCATATCTTGCAGGTGAATACAAGGCAAATGCAGCTTCAATAGGTGGAGAAATAGGAAGAATAGTTGCGCTACAGACTGCCATCCTGATAACAATGATGCTTGTCATAACAGCGAGTGCAGCTGCAGCATCAACTTCACATTAAGGATTAGAAATCATACCTCTTTATTTCGCAATTTTTTATGCCAAAAGAGGAGAATTCTTCGTTAGTCATTTCTCTGAAATATGACTCGATGATACGGGCAAGACCATTATGGGCGACAAGGATATATTCTTTGTCGCTTTCTTTAATGTCATCCAAAAGACCATATATCCTGTGAGCGACCTGAAGCATAGATTCACCTGTGCCAAAGCGACTTGCCAGGTCTTTTTTTGCTTCATGAAATTCTGCACCATCCCTGGGAGTTGATTCATATCTTCCAAAATTTTGCTCAATAAGGCGAGGCTCGATTTCCATGGGTATCCTGGTAACTTCGGAAATATGTCTTGCGGTTTCTTTAGCCCTTATTAGTGGAGAGGTGATTATTAGGTCTGCTGTTACGCCCATTTCAAGGATTTTTCTTCCAGCCTCGATAGCCTGATCGTGTCCTTTTTCTGTAAGCTCTATATCTGTTGCACCACATATCTTATTTTCAACGTTCCACACAGTTTCGCCATGTCTTACAAAATAAAAATGGTTCATAAGTATTCCTTCCATATGTTACAGTAAAATTTTTGCATAATGATTATACTATTTTCCTGCAAATATAGAAATCTTGATTCTACATCTTTACTGTGAGATTAGGCAGTGAAGCTTCTCTTGTGCGATGAACCGACAGGTGCTCTTGATTCAGCTACTGCAAAGGAAACACTGATTCTTCTCGAAAAAATAAATAAAGAATTCGGCATCACTATGCTTATGGTCACTCATAATCAGGTGATTCCACAAATGATGAAGAAAAACTTAATCATGAAAGATGGAATAATAATTGAAAGCAAAAACAAATGAAAACCCTGTGCCTGCTGCAGAATTAGTAGGAATGTAAGAATTTCATAAATCTGCGGATTATCACATCAAATGCAAATACTGTTTGTTGCCCGGGACACTATAGTTCCGGGCAGTTTAGATATTGTCTAGCAAACCTTATATTCATGTTTGACATCAAATTTCTTTTCCAGTGCATTCATCATGATATTCACAGCCAGATTAGCTTTTTTATTTATATCATTATGTATGGTTAATGATTTTGGAGGCACTGTGTTTTCGCTATCTAGTGTTGAAATAACGATCAGATTAGCTTCAGAGATAAATTGCTTTACTTCAAGTCCAAGAAAAGTACCAAGAACGAGCACTTTTTTGTTTTCAAGTTTCTTAAAATCCTTATCAGACATCTCTGAATAAATAAAAAATTTGCCTTTAGGCATGGCCAGTGAGAGATACTGGAGATATCCCTCGTTGTAGTATTTATCAGTTATAAGATAGAAATCATTACCGAATTTTTCAGACGCGGTTTTTACCAAGGTTTCGATATCTGTGTGGATCTGATAAAAGAGAAAATCATTTATCATCATATCAAGACACAGGACAGGAACGTAATAATTACCGGACATTATCTTGAAATCATGTTCATTCAAATCTATGGCTATTATGCCATCAAGTCCGCTAACAGGTTCATAAGAATCAGCCGAAGGTTCCATAGGAATAAGAATAAATTTATATTTCATTCTTGCAAAGCGCTCAGCTAAAAGGCTAATGAGCTGCATAATCTCAGCACTTCTGGAAGGTGATTCGGGAGTTAAGGCGTAAACCACGCCGATAGAATATGTCTCCTTGCGTTCAGTTCCGGATTTGTATTTTTCGGGAATGCTGTAATTAAGCATATTAGCGACCTGAAGAACCTTTTTTCTGGTGGAGTCACTAATTTTTGCCCCCTTTTTATCGTTAAGTACATATGAAACGGTTGCAACTGATACACCGGCCTGTCGGGCTATGTCTCTAACGGTTGCTTTTTTTTCATTACTCATAAAGTGAAATCCCCTAATTATTTCGTTAAGTTAACAAGTTAACCCAATAATAGCAGATACATTTGATATTGACAAGTGGTTAATGCCGTGTTATTACTAATTTAACAATTAACTTAACAAGGTTAACAACGACGAACGGAGGATAAAAAATGAAAAATAATGTAATTGCAAAAAATCTGACAGTAGTATTAGCTGGGAGTTTACTGGCTACAGTGATCTTAGCAGGATGTGGGAAATCCACAGCAAAAGAGCCTGTGGCAGAGGATATCACAATAACCTTTATGAATCAGGATGAAACGTTAGGTACTGTATCTGCAAAAGCAGGAGAGGTTCTGGATGCAGCTTCTTATGAAAGCTATGAGGCAACAGATAATGGAGAGTTTAATGGCTGGTTTGAGACACCTACATATTTGGAATCAAGTAAGAAGGATTTAACGACTGATACTTTTACAAAGGATACAACTTTATATGGAGATTTCAGGGCAGACGAAGTTGCAGAAGATACAAGACTTTGGTATGTAGCAGGAACTTCTGCAAAGGGATCACTTGCTTTAAATAACTGGGCGGCAGACCTTAGCGATGACGAAAAAGCACAGTTTCAGTTAACTCCTACAGGGAATACAAATGAATTTTCATTGAGCATAGACTTGTATGAAGGTGATCAGTTCCAGGTCATTCATGACTGGTCATGGGACGGACAGAAGGGCTTTGGTAAGTTCACTGATATAGATCCTGAGCAGATGGAGAATGCAGGCGGTCTTGGCGGTACAGATGATACAGCTAATGTTCAGGTTAAGCAGGATGGTAATTACACAATTACTCTTAACACAAATCCCGATAATGAAGCACAGGATACTTTATCTGTTGTCAGAAATTCAGATCCGGTTACAGAAGCAGCAGAGTAAGGAGCAGGAATGAATCAGCACGCATTGCAACATATACCGGATTCATCATATTGTTTTCCTGTTTCTGACAATAAGATGATATTAAAACTAAGAGCAGCCTGTGATGATGAGATTAAGGTGTGGGTGCTCTACGAGAGCAAGTATAAAATAGGAGAATCCCATAAAAAGAAGCAGATGGAAAAAGAGCTGACAGGGAAGCTGTTTAATTATTATTCAGTGACACTGGAGCTTGCAGATACCAGACTGGCCTATGTTTTCTATATCTATGATGGAAAAGATTATTATTATTTTTCCGAGGATGGATTAACAAAAAGCTACGATTTCACCAAGGGATACTACAATTTTTTCCAATATCCATACATCAATGAAAATGATGTGTTAAAAAGGGTGGATTGGATAAAGGATGCCTGCTTTTATCAGATTTTCATCGACAGATTTGCCATTGGTGATAAAGACAAGAACACAGATTATATAAACCTGAAGTGGGGAGAAATCCCCAATCCTAAAAGTTTTGCCGGAGGTGATATAAAAGGCATAATTGAAAAGCTTGATTACATAAAGGATCTTGGCTTTAATGCGCTGTACCTCACGCCTATTTTTCAAGCTCCATCGAATCATAAATATGATACGGTTGATTACTTTGAGATCGATGAACACTTTGGAAATAAAGAGGACCTGAAAAATCTGGTAAGCGAACTTCATAAGAGAGGCATGAAGATAGTTCTGGATGCTGTTTTTAATCATGTGAGTGAGCTTAATGACAAGTTTCAGGATGTTATAAAAAAAGGAAAGGCTTCTCCTTATTATAAGTGGTTTGTCATAGATGGAGATTTCCCGTGTAAAGAGCCTCTAAATTACGAGGTATTTGCAGGATGTGATTACATGCCCAAGTGGAATACTTCAAATGAAGAGGTCCAGGAATATCTTATTTCGATAGCTACATATTATATAAATGAATTCGATATTGATGGATGGAGGCTGGATGTATCCGATGAAGTCAGCCATGATTTTTGGAGAAGATTTCGTAAAGATGTTAAAGCAGCAAAGGATGAAGTTGTAATTATCGGTGAAAACTGGCATGATGCCTCGAACTATCTTAGAGGTGATCAGTATGACAGCATAATGAACTATGCGTTTACCAAAGCGGCTCTTGACTATTTTGCATATAACAAAATGGATGCTAAAATGGTAGCTGCAAAATTAAATGATATTTTAGCAAGAAATACAGATACAGTAAATGACATGATGTTGAATTTGCTTGATAGTCATGATACCGACAGATTTTTCAGTGAAGTTTCAGAAGACAGGGATAAATTAAAAGCTGCTCTTTGTCTGTTATATCTTTTCCCGGGAGCGCCTTCTGTATTTTATGGGACCGAGGTTTATACACCGGGTGGATATGACCCTGATTGCAGGAGATGTATGGATTGGAAGGCAGCAACAGAGGATCTGGATGTTAAGGTTTTGATAAAGAAATTATCTGATGTCAGGCGTGAGTGTTTGTTTGAGTATGCAGGAACTAGAATTGAAGCGTCTGAAGACGGAAGAATTCTGGCAGTTAAGAGACACGGAAAAGTTTCAGATGCTGAACTTTTGATTAATCAGACTGATAAAGCAGGGATATATAAAAATATAGAAGTTAAGCCATGGAAATACAGGCTTTTTGTTGATGGAGGCGAAATATGATAAGACGGAAAAACAGAGCAGGGGTAGTAATGCTTGCAATGGTACTTGCAGGCGCTCTCACAGCATGTGGTAAAAGCGGGGCAACTAATAATGAGGCTTCCGCTGAAGGTGGAGAAATAACTCTTAGAATATTGGAAAACGACACTGCTAAAGAAAAAGGCTACCTTGACGAGCTTTTGAATGCATTCAACGAGGCATATAAGGACAAAGGAATAAAGGCTGTTGATGCAAACATGGAGGAATACAGTAATCTTGCAGAAAACGGCCCTTATGGTTATGGTCCTGATGTTATTTATCAGGCAAATGATAAGCTCATGGCTTACGCTGAGGACAAGCATATTCTTGCATTAAACAGAGAAGACTTTGAATGTGCAGATAAGATTCCTGAAGAAGCCTGGAATGCATTTACATTATCAGTTGACGGAAAGCAGTATACATGCGGAATTCCGGTTAATGTTCAGGAACCGATGCTTTTTTATAGAAAAGATCTTTTACCTGAAGGCTGGGAGAGTACTAATGATAGTGACAGCAATGGCACACCGGATTTTCTTGAGGATTGGAGCTCTCTTTACAAATATTCTGAGGAAATAGTAAACAGCTCTAATGGTGAAAAATATGGTCTGGTTGCACCCTGCAATGATTTGTACATGATGGCAGAGTTTTTCTTCTCCTATGGCGGATATGTATTTGGTAAGGGTGAAGATGGCACAGTGAATTCTGAGGATATAGGTTTTGATAAAGGAGATGCTGCAAAGGGCATGATAGCACTCAGACAGTTCGCAGGAATCATGAGCGAGGAGAGCCTTGATGATTCAATAAAGCAGAGCAGATATTCAAAGGTTGCAGATGGTACTTATTTTTGCTCAATTTCTACACCTGATACCTATGTGCTTTTCCATGACAGATTAAAAGAAGTATATCAGAACGAGGGTCTTAGTGAAAACGAAGCAGATGAAAAGGCGACCGAAAATCTTGGTATGGTGGAACTTCCTTCAAAAATGCCTTCTTCCGGTGATCTTTCCTCTGATGAAAAGGACAAGGATACTATCGTTATGGGAGGTGTAAATGGGTATGGAATAAGCGCCTATACCGAAAATAAAGAGGCTTGTATTGAATTCGTTAACTTTGCTACAGGCTATGACATGGTTGCAAAAAGGGCAGAGCTTTTGGGAATAGCTCCTACAAGATCTGATGTTGCTGGTGACATAGGTGGTGTAACATCAATGATATTTGAGAGCTTAAATGAAGGACATATTTATCTTATGCCTTCAGTAAAGGCTGTAGATCAGATCTGGGATCCTGTTGGAACACTCCTTAGCGATGTGGCCAAGGATGCGTTCAGAGAAAAGAAGAACGAAGCTGTAAAATACGCAGATGAAAATGCAATGCAGACTGCACTGGAGAGCACATCTAAGAGTATCTATGATGCAATCTATACATTGTCAAATTAAGGAGCAGTTGTAATGAAATCAAGTAGTATAAAAACTAAATGCTCCTATATAATAATGGGACTTGGGCAGTTCCTGTATGGTCAGCGCATAAAGGGACTGCTATACATGGGAATTTTGGGCTTATACCTGTGGTACTTATTCACCTCAGGTATAGGTGATATGACAGGTTTTTTCACTTTGGGCACTGTTGAAGCTGATCCATGGCTTGGAACAGAGGGCGATGATTCAGTTATCATGATGCTCCGGGGAATTCTCTCTTTTTTGATACTTGGTGCCGTTATAATTTTCTATTTAGCCAATATTAAAGACATAAAAGAGACAGAAAGACTTGCCGGAAGCGGCAAAATGTTGCCTTCCTTTTACAGATCAGTGCTGGCATTTGTGGATAAAAAGTTTTATGTTGTGGCGCTGTTTTTTCCTGTGATCGGGGTTCTGATATTTAATGTTTTGCCAATCATTTTTATGATACTCATCGCATTTACGAACTATGGTGGAAACATCGTTCCACCTAAGCTCATCGATTGGATAGGACTTGATAATTTCAGGCAGATATTCTCTCTATCAGGAATAAAGGGAACCTTTGTTAAAATTCTTGGCTGGAATATCACCTGGGCAATTTGTGCAACTCTGCTTAATTATTTTGGCGGACTTCTGTTGGCACTGCTGCTGAATAAAAGGTGTGTAAAGGGTAAAGCGATATGGAGAGCTTTTCCTATCATCGCCTATGCGGTACCGGGATTTATTACACTTTTAGGATTTAAATTTATGTTTTCCTATGGCGGACCAATTAACTATTACATCAAAGCTATGGGAGGAACAAGTATTGGATTTCTTGATATAGATGCCGGATGGAGAGCCAGAATAATAGGACTTTTGGTAAATGCATGGATATCAATACCTACATCGATGCTTCTCGCAACAGGTATTCTCTCCAACATGAATAATGAATTGTACGAAGCAGCTTCGCTTGACGGAGCAGGCAGATGGAAGCAGTTTACCAATCTGACATTACCGTTTGTTGTGTTTTCGACTACTCCGACGCTTATAACAAGCTTTGTTGGGAATTTCAATAATTTTGGCGTGTTCTACTTTTTAAGAGGCGGATTGTATCTTGATGATTATTTCCTTGCAAGTGATACAGACCTGCTTATTAACTGGCTGTACAACCTTTCCATAGATAACAACTATTATGGAATAGGTGCGGCTGTCAGTCTGATTATTTTCATTATCACGTCTGTAATATCACTTACAGCTTATGTAAATTCTTCAGCCTTTAAAAAGGAGGATACATTCAGATGAAAAAAGAGAAAATCTCTGAAGTTATTATTACATATTTGATTCTGATCGCGGTTTCATTAGTGTTTTTCTTTCCGGTATTCTGGCTGATCCTGGCTTCATTTTCTTCGTCAGGTTCGATATATGATTTTGACGGATTTTTTCCGAAGAGTTATAGCACGGCGACTTATGTGAAGCTTTTTTCAGATACTCAGATGTATGATTATCCCAGCTGGCTTAGGAACACGTTGTTTATAGCAGGCTTTTCATGTGTGATTTCTACAATTCTGGTGATACTCACAGCTTATACCATGAGCAGATTCAGGTTCAAAATGAGAAAACCACTTATGAAAACGACTCTGATATTAAGTATGTTCCCGAGTTTTATGGGAATGACAGCGGTTTATCTTATAATGATCAATTTCAATATGATAAATAACCTTTGGAGTCTGATTCTGATATATTCAGCCGGAGCGCCAATGGGATATTTGGTTCAGAAGGGATATTTTGATACTATAAGTAATTCTATATATGAAGCTGCGCGAATTGATGGAGCAACCAATCCGGAGATTTTTTGGAAGGTAACACTCCCTTTGTCCAAGCCGATACTTGTTTACACGGCTCTGACATCTTTTGCATGGCCCTGGAGTGATTTTATTCTGCCAAATATGCTTCTGAAAAACAGAGATCTATGGACTGTTGCTGTCGGTCTTACCCACCTGGGAGAGACTGAATTCTCAAGATTCGCTGCCGGAGCTATTTTTATTGCAGTTCCAATAGTAATTCTTTATTTTTCTCTTTCCAGATTCCTGGTTGCAGGAGTATCGGATGGTGCTGTTAAACAGTAAAAAAATACTTCAAATGTGGAGAACAGGCATAATAAGTTAAAACTTATGTGCCTGTTTTTTTTGTCTTTTGTGATGGACATAGCAGGCTGCTTGAAATTCAAACATTTCTAGTGTTTTGTCTGGGTGACTTTTGATTAAATTACGAAGTATCATTCTCAATAGGCTAGGAATCTGAATGAGTCGTAGCGGTGGCTACGGCGATTGAAGATGACGAAGCGTATTGAGAATTAGACAAGTAATTTATCAAATTGTCATTCAGACAAGACACTAGCCCCAATATATACTTCATCTGCTACAATAAAAATATTCATAGAAATTGTAAATAACCCTAATAACAGGAAGGGTGGTCAGGTGAACATCCTGATTTCCAGTGAGTATTGAAGGAATAGATTATGAATGAAAAGATAAGAGCACACTTGATATTCAAAGGATATGTACAAGGTGTTGGTTTTAGATATAGAGCATACCATGTTGCTACCGGATTGGGATTGACAGGATGGGTTAAAAATGAGTGGAATGGCTCTGTCACTGTAGAAGTTCAGGGGGACAGAGATTCCATTTATAGGTTTATCGAGCAGGTAAAGGAAGGTCGCTATATCGATGTGCTTGATATGACGATGGCTACAATACCCTTGGAAGAAGAGCATTCATTTCAAATAAAATATTAAACTGAAATTGTTTGGGCATATATAGACAAAAAGGTTGTGATAGGATAGTATAATTGCATCAAATATAATTGCGCATTTAAATCCCACAGTTAAAAACAGCTGTGGGATTCATTTTGTAAACATATAGTCGAGTTAATATAAGCAGCTACACTATACAGTAGCCGACAGATTACTGAACCAGGACTCTGTGAACTCCAAAAAAAGCTGTTCTTCAGGACTTAATTTTTTGTTTTTTGGATATGCCAAAGCCAGAGTCCTTGTGGGATGATTTTTTAACTGCATAAGAGATGCATATCCTGACATACTTTGGAGCCAGGATGTGGAAGGAACAAGAGCGATACCAAGACCCGCTTCAACCATGGAGCGCAGGCTTTTCATATCGTCAGCTTCAAAGGATATGCTTGGCTCAAATCCTGCATCTTTGCACAATGAGTCTGTGAATCTTCTTAGCTGATTATTCGGATCATATGCGATAAAAGACTCGTCAGAGAGTTTCTCTAAATCAACAACCTTTTTACCGGACAGATGATGAGATTTTGGTATAGCTGCCATTATTTCATCTTCCATCAGTACTTTATATTCATATTTATTGTCGTCTATTGGAAGCTGGAAAAAGGTAAAATCCGCTTCCTTATTTTTGACAGCATTCCCCTGCAAAAAGAAAATTCTTATACCGGGATAATTTTTCTCAAAATCAGGAACAAGATAAGTCATAAAATGTATTCCGCTTTGAATATTTATTCCAATACCTTTTACGGAAGGTTTCCTGAGGGAATTAATTCCTTCATCCAGAATGCTAAGTGAGCGGTCGACGGTTTCTAAAAAACGCTTGCCATTAGCATTTAATTTTATTGCCTTCCCGGATCTGTCAAATAGCTTGCAACCAAGCTCATTTTCAAGTTTTTTAATTGTAATACTTACAGCTGATTGCGGTATGAGATGATGCTCGGCAGCTTTTGAAAAATTCTCCAGTGTTGCAGCAGTTCTGAAATAGCGTAGTTCCAATAGATTCATTCGAGTCCTCTGTGAATATAAGTTTTGTGAAAAGGTGGTAAGTGCATTTTGTATTTAGCTCAGATATAAGATGAACTTAATACAGGATTAACCGCAGTATGGCTATAGATTTGCATATATATAAATATATATAAGATTATATAGGTTTTGATATTTTTTTTCAATTTTTCTCTTAGATATACTTTTATTGGCGCTTATAGGCAGCACATTACAGTAAAGTAGATGCACTTCCTGCGGGATTTTGCTGCCGAATCTGCGGTGGGAAGAGAAAAAAGGAGAAACTAATGTTTATGGGAGGAAAAAAGCGAAAGGGAAAACAACTTTTAGCGCGATTAATGCTTGCAATCGTCTTTGTGACGATGGTGTTACAACAGGGGACGTTAACATCATTTGCAGCAGAAAACACGCAGTTGGAAGAACTCGTGACAGGTAATGAATCACAGGATTTTGAGAATGTCGATGAAACAGGTATTTTTGATATCAATTCTCAAATAGGCGAAGAAGCCGAGTCTTACGAAACGGAAAGTGAAAAAATCGAAGAGAATGTCACATTATCCGGCACTGTGACCTCAGGAAATGGAGATGAAGTTATTACTGATGTTACTCCGGCAAATGAAGAAGTTGCAGAAAATGGAGAAGTTACAGAGACTGAAGAAACAACAGCAGATGATGCGGCAGAGGCTGAATCTTCAGGGGATGAAGAATTCACAACTCTGTCAGTCAATCTTGCTGATGATGAAGCTCCAGATACTGTAAAGATCCTCATGGTAGGAAACAGTCTTACCAGATATAACGATGTGGCAGGAAAACTGACA
This sequence comes from Butyrivibrio sp. WCE2006, assembly GCF_000701985.1. Taxonomy (NCBI): domain Bacteria; kingdom Bacillati; phylum Bacillota; class Clostridia; order Lachnospirales; family Lachnospiraceae; genus Butyrivibrio; species Butyrivibrio sp. WCE2006. Next base: position 12,200 of record NZ_JNKH01000025.1, read on the forward strand.
GCGCTTTATGCACTTGATGGAGTAACTGCACAGGTTGATACCAGAACACAGATGGGAGCATCCTTGTTTGATCAGGCTGATATCTTAAAGGATAGTACCAGAGAGGCTATTGTAAATGGTGGTTATGATTTCGTAATTCTTCAGGAAAAATCCTCAGGTTTTTCAGAAGCTCTTTTACGTCAGGGAGCAGAGGCTTTTTATCCATGGATTCAGGAAGCGCCTTCACAGCCACAGCTCGTTTTTTATATGCCCTGGGCAAATGAAGATGTTCTTAAAAGCATGCAGACAACAGTAACTGATGCTTACGTCTCAGTTGCAAAAGATTTTAATGCAAAACTCGCACCGGCAGGTGAAGCTTATTATGAGCTTTATTTTGATAAGAACAAAAAGTGGTACAGGAAGGGTGATAATGTTCATGGTAACGATCTTGCCAGCCTGATATCCGCAAGTACTATTTACTACACACTTACAGGAAAAGAAGAAGCATTCAGTTTTACTTCAGAAGATATCGATGCTTTAAAGGCTTTGGTAGAAAGTGCAGATTATAAAAATAACAGAGTTTCATATAATGCAGAAACTGTTAATCTCATTGAAGCAACATCACTTAAATATACAGGTATATATAAGGATCTTACAAATGTGCCGAGTCTTGAAGGAAGAGGCATGGACAGCAATACAAACCTTGCAAAGGGTAAGCAGGGTAGCGCTTCTTCTAACGGAAGAGGTTCAACGAGAGGAATCGGAGCAAGAAATGTTGGAAACCTTACAGATGGAAGCTACACATCATTTTTAGTATCCCATGAAGAGGATCCGGATATCTGGTATGCAGTAGATTTCGGAACGAGTACAAAACTTGATGAAGTAATTCTGTATTTTGGTGGAACAGGTACTTATGTAAACACTGAACATGCCGTGTTTACTGTAGAAATGTCTGATTCATATGACAGCGGCTATCGTGTTGTTGCAAGCGGTGAGAGTACTTCCACAGAACCACTTGATATAAAATTTGACGAAACAGAGGGAAGATATTTAAGAGTTCATGTTTCTTCATTCTCAGGACCTTATGTAAGTATGTTTGAGATAGAGGCATATTATCAGAGACCTGAGCAGACAGAGGAACCCGGGGAAAGTGAAATACCGGAAAATACAGATGAACCTGCAGAGCCTGAAAATCCTGCTCCTTCAAATGATGAGCATTCTGAGGAAGAAGAAAACGTAACAGTTAAGGCGTTTCCAGGTGATTTCCTTCAGGTTAAGGCAGGTGATCAGGTCGCAAATATGGCGCTTTATGATGGGAATATGTATGAAGCTATCCTGCCGCTTAATTCCGGAGATAACACCATCAGCATCATCGTAAACGGAAATGTTGTCAAGGAGAGACAGTGCACAGTTTCTGGCTCTTCGAAAAATGTAATTGTGAGATATTTTGCCGACAAGGATAAAATCGTGACTGGTTTTGACAGTCATAAGGATGCTAATGGCAATGTAGTTCAGGATATCAAGAAGACAGCGCATTGGACAGGAAACTTTTTCAACAGAACAGGCATAAACGAATTTAAAGAGTTTGGTGGCTGGGATCAGGCAAATACACCTTCCTGCCTTGATTATATTGGTGGTGGTGTGTTTAAGCGTACCTACACATACACAGTTCCTGAAAACTCTGTATCTTATGAGTTTAAGATAAACTTTGACGGGGCATGGAGTAACGGAGAGGTTCCTTCCTCGAATGCAACCGTAACATTCCCTGCAACCGATAAAGAAACAGATACATTTGTGTTATTTGTAAACTCAATTACAGGTGAGTGGTTTGACTCAATAAATAAAGGAAAGGTTACATATAAATTGGCAGATGGAAGCACATATGATCAGGAGGCAGGTAAAGCCAATGTAACTGTCAGCTTTGGAGAAGACAGAAAAGAAATGGTACAGACTTCTCTGAAGAAATACAGATTTACAGATTATCTTCCTGCAGGTGAGCATAATGTCAGCATCTATGTTGACGATCAGCTCCTTCAGACAACAGTTCTTAGCCTTAATGGGGCATCATCTGTTACAGCTGTATATGACACTGCTAAAGGACTTGAACTTATAAAGAAGGATGTGCCTGCTACTGAAGATAAGGATACGGATGAAGACACTGAGTCCGGAAATGATAATGAAAATGAAAATCCTGGAGAGCAGGGTACAATACCTGAAAACGAAAACCAGAATCAGGATGATTCGGCAGTAATTCCTGAAAACGGGAATGCAAGTCAGAATGATTCAAATTCAAACCAGAGTGGCTCTGAAGGAACTCCCGGAAACGGAAATACTAATCAGAACGGCTCCACAGGAAGAACAGAAGGTGGAAACGCTTCACAAACTGTACCTGAAGTAAAAACGCAGACCGGTAATGCACCTCAAAATGAATCTGTATCAAAATCAGAAGTTACTGAAGTAGTGCAGGTTCAGAATGTTGAAGAAAGCACTAAAGAAACCATTGATGAAAAGCAGAAGAAGGCAAGTGTTTCTGAGATAAGTGCCGGTAAAAAATCCTTTACGGTTAAATTCAAAAAATCAAAAACAAAAGTAAAGGGTATCAATGGATACGAAATTCAGTATAGTACAGATAAGAAGTTTGAAAACGGTACAAAGTCTGTTTTCGTAAAGAAATCCAAGACAAGCAAGAAAATCAGCAAACTTAAAGCTAATAAGAAGTATTATGTAAGGGTTCGTACCTACAAAGAATCCGGTGACCTGAAGATTTATTCTAACTGGGGAAAGACAAAGATCGTAAAAACTAAGAAATAAATCTCTAGAAGCAACTCCTAAGCGTTATGTTTAGGGGTTGTTTTCTTTTCATGTAGGAGTTTACATTGGTTTTCTATAATAAAAACGTTCCGATGGGATACACACTTAGCAAGGTATTATAAAACTACTATGAAAAAAACAGATGGAATGATATACAATATATTTGACTTTCTAATGTTTTTTACGATTGAATGGCATAAGTAGTCATCATATAAATTGGAGGATTTGAAATGGCAACACAAGGTGCGACTAAAGAGCGTTCCAAGAGTAAGATTAAGGAACCAAGACAATATAATGTGGTAATGCATAACGATGATTTCACTACAATGGAGTTCGTAGTGGAAGTTCTTGTTGATATATTTCATAAGGATGAGGTAACGGCAGAGGCTATTATGCTGAATGTTCATAAAAACGGACATGCTGTTGTCGGGAAATATCCCTATGATCTCGCAACAACGAAAGTAAATGCTGCCCTTACCAGAGCAAAAAATGAAGGTTATCCTTTCAGGATGACAGTGGAGGAGGCGTGATGAATTTATCAAAAGAAGCAATGGAAGTTTTGCAAAAGGCTGTGAATTTTGCAAAAGACAATAACTATGAATATGTCACACCGGAAATGCTGCTCCTTTTTATCCTGGAAACACCTGTGTTTACAGAAGCCTTTTTAGAGTGTGGTGGTGATATCAATCTGCTTTCGGCACAATTACTTTCATATTTGGAAGAATATGTTGAAAAAGTTAATGATAAAGATCCGGAGATTTCCTTAAGCCTTAATTATTTGATTTCATTTGCAGGACAGAGTGCTTATTCAAGCTCCAGCGACAAGATTCATATAAGACATCTTGTGCATGCCTTTTGGAATCTTGAGGAGAGCTATGCTTTGTACTACATGGAACAGCAGGGAATCATGGAGGCAGATCTTTTGCAGGAGATGGCTGATATAGAGGATTATCAGCTTGATATAGATCAGAGTATGCAGGATAAAACAGCCGTAGACAGGGAAAATAACTGGAAATTATATGCTCCGTGCCTTAATGAAACTTTGCAGGATGTTAATCCTCTTATAGGAAGGAAAGAAGAGCTGGAAAGGACGATTCAAATTCTTTGCAGAAAGGAAAAAAATAATCCGCTCCATATAGGAGAACCGGGAGTTGGAAAGACAGCAATAACTTACGGACTGGTAGAGCTTTTAAAATCAGGCGAAGTTCCGGATGCAATAAAGGGTGCAAAGGTATTTGCTCTCGATCTTGGAGGAATGCTTGCAGGAACCCAGTACAGAGGAGATTTTGAAAAAAGATTCAAGAAGGTTTTATCGGAAATAGGAAAAGAGGAGAAGCCCATCATATATATCGATGAGATTCATAATTTGTCCGGAGCCGGTGCTGTAGGAGAAGGCTCATTCGACGCTTCCAACATGCTAAAGCCTTACCTTTCTGATGGACATATACGATTTATCGGCGCGACTACATACGAAGAATATAAGAAATATTTTGAGAAAAACAAGAGCCTTATCAGAAGATTTCAGAACATTGAAATAAAGGAACCTTCCGAGGATGAGTGTGTCAAAATATTGAACGGACTTAAAGAGAAGTACGAGCTTTACCATGGAGTTAAATACAGTGATGATGTAGTAGAATACGCTGTAAAAATGAGCAGCAGGTACATAAATGAAAGATTCCTTCCGGATAAGGCAATAGACATAATAGATGAAGCAGGATCCTTCAGAAAACTTCATCCTGGTGTCAAAAATGACCTTACAGTAGATAAGAAAGTCATAAATGAGATACTCACAAAGATATGCAGAATCCCTATTGAGACCATAGAAACCGATGATCTTGCAGGGCTTGCAACGCTTGAAGAGAGACTTAAAAAGCGCGTTTATGGCCAGGATGAAGCTATAGAGCAGGTTGTAAATGCAGTTAAATTCTCAAAGGCGGGATTGTCTGAGGAAGGTAAGCCCCTGGCAAGTCTTTTGTTTGTTGGACCCACAGGTGTTGGTAAGACTGAAATAGCAAGGAGTCTTGCAGATGAGCTCGGGGTCAGGCTTGTGAGATTTGATATGAGTGAATATGCTGAAAAACACTCGGTGGCAAAACTCATCGGATCGCCTGCAGGATATGTTGGATATGAGGAGGGAGGAATTCTCACTGAAGCAATAAGGAAAAATCCTACAGCAGTACTACTTCTTGATGAGATAGAAAAAGCTCACCCTGATATTTTCAATGTGCTTCTTCAGGTTATGGATTACGCAACTCTTACGGATAATCAGGGAAGAAAAGCAGATTTCAGAAATGTCTGCATAATAATGACATCAAATGCAGGTGCAAATCTTCTGGGTAAAAGCGGAATAGGTTTTGTCAGTGACAATCACAATATGGGAGCCTTGATGGATGCGGTAAAGCAGACATTCCAGCCTGAATTCAGAAACAGACTCAGCAAAGTGGTTTCTTTTAACAGTATGGATGAAAAAATGGCGGAGAGAGTAGTAGAAAAGAAGCTTTCAGAATTGTCAGAGCAGTTAAAAGAAAAGATGATAGCAGTAACAGCAGACAAGAAGGCAAAGGAGCTTGTAAAAAAGCGCGGCATTAGTCAGGAATTTGGGGCCAGAGAAGTAGACAGAGTTATAAGAAATGATATAAAACCGCTATTTGTGGATGAAATACTATTTGGAAAGTTGAGTAAAGGTGGTAAAATTACTATTTCTGCTTCGAAGGGAGAATTTGTAGTTAAGACAAAAGAAATCGGTTCGTGAGGTTGATGAGCCTTTACAGATATTTTGAAATTTTATTGGAGCATTTAGTTAATGAATATTTTAAACGTAGAAAACATATCAAAAATATATATGTCAAAGCCTGTTCTCAGCGGGATTTCAGTTGGCATCAGTGATACGGATAAGATTGGAGTAGTAGGAACCAACGGAACAGGTAAATCCACACTTCTTTCAATTGTTGCCGGAGTTACCGAGCCTGACAGCGGACAGATAGTGGCAAGTAAAGGCCTTAGAATTGCGTATCTTCCACAGAATCCGGCTTTTGATATGAGCAAAAATCTTTTGGAAAACATCACAGATAAAATCTATGCCGGTGGAGATCACTGGGACAAAAAAGGTGAAATTAAAGCTAATCTTGCCAAGTTTGGAATAGATGATCCTGAATGTGATCCTTCAATTTTATCAGGAGGACAGAGGAAAAGAGCAGCACTTGTCGCTGCGATCATGACTCCTTCTGATCTTCTGATTATGGATGAGCCAACTAACCATCTTGATTCTGATATGATTGAGTGGCTTGAAGAGTATCTCAGACATTTCAGAGGCGCTCTTCTCATGATCACTCATGACAGGTACTTTCTTGATGAAGTTACCAATCAGATTTTGGAGATTGATAATGGCAATGTTTACCGCTATGAATCCAATTATTCCGGATTTCTTGAGTTGAAACAACAACGTCTTGATTATGAACAGGCTGCTGAGAGAAAAGCACAGGCTCTTTATAGAAAAGACCTTGCCTGGATGCTGAGAGGAGCAAGAGCACGCTCAACCAAACAAAAGGCACATATTCAGAGATTCGAAGAGCTTCGTGACAGGCAAAGACCTGAAGACGAAAGACAGGTAGAACTTAGTGCACTTCCCAGCAGAATGGGAAATAAAACTATTATCCTTGAACATATCTCCAAGTCTTACGAAGGTAAAACACTTTTTAAAGACTTTTCATATACTTTCAATAAGCTTGACAGAATTGGAATTATCGGGCCAAACGGCTGTGGTAAGTCAACACTTTTGAAATGCATAGTAGGTTTGATCTCACCGGATGAGGGTTCAGTAGAGATCGGACAGACTATAAAGATTGGCTATTTTGGGCAGGAAAACGAAGCCCTGGATGAAGAAAAAAGAGTTATTGATTATATAAAGGATACTGCAGAATTTATCAGAACATCAGATGGTCTAGTTTCTGCTTCTGTAATGTGTGACAGATTTTTATTCGGACCGGATATGCAGTATGCGCCGATTTCCAAGCTTTCAGGTGGAGAAAAGAGAAGATTATATCTTTTGAGAGTTTTGATGGAACAGCCGAATGTTATCGTTCTGGATGAGCCTACCAATGATCTTGACATTCAGACACTCAGGATCCTGGAGGACTTTCTTGACGGATTTGCCGGAATTATTATTACGGTAAGTCACGATAGATATTTTCTTGATCGTGTAGTTACAAGAATATTTGCTTTTGAATCTGACGGAACTTTGTATCAGAGTGAAGGCGGCTATTCAGACTATGCAGTTCATAAGAAAAACTCTGAGGAAGCAATCCGTACTGATAATGTAAATGCAGATAATCAGACAGAGAATAAGACAACTAAGGGAAAATACCGTGCGCCACGGGAAAAAACCAAGCTTTCATTTAAAGAACAGCGGGAATACGACAATATCGAAGCAGAGATAGAAGAGCTAGAAAAAAAGAGCACTGAGCTTGAGGGCAAAATAGCTGAAGCTGCCACGGACTATCCCAAACTGGTAGCACTGAGTAAAGAAAAAGAGGAGGTAGATGCTCAAATCGAGAATAAAATGAACAGGTTTGTTGAGTTGCAGGAGATGGTAGATAGGTTTGAAAGCATGAACCAATGATTATTTAAAGTATTAGACTTATGTGTGAAAAATAATGGACAGTAATAGAAAATTCAAAAATGTATAATTGATAATTGTTGAATGTTTTTTTGATTTATTATAGAATGTTTTCTTGAGGAAAGTTTATTTGGGAGGAAACTTAATAATGAAAAAATCTAAGCTGTTCACATTTTTATTTGTGCTGAGCATGTTTTTTTGTGTGTTTGGCACGTCTTCTATTACTGTTAAAGCTCAACATGAGTTTACTATCACCGATGCAACCACATCAACAATTTCATTTGATTGGAGCAAAGTTGCTAAGAGCTGGCTAAAAGATAAAGAAACTAAAAAGTATCAAGGAAAATTTAGAGATTTCAAGATTGATATATCTGAGTATAAGGAAAGCAAAAGGGCCTACGCAAAGCCAATAGTTCATACTGTAAAAAGTACGCAATTCCATCATACCGTAAAAAATTTAAAGGCTGGAAAAAAATATAGAATAGATATACATTTGTATATGGACTATAAAGGTGGCGGTGGCAGAGTCTGGGGAATATGGGATGAGGTATATACGACAAGACCTTCTTCCTATTCCATGAGAATTGCCGGTGTTACAGATCACAGTGTAGTTTTTGATTTTGCTGATGTTGTTAATACATTAAAATCCAATGTTGCTGCAGCAGGTGGTACAAATTTCTGGGTATCAGGGGTTACTTATTCATATGTTCCTCAAACCACAGATGCAGCTACTGCGATAAGGCAGGCCAGAAAAAAAGCTTTAGAAATTGGACCGATATATAATAACTACAACGTCAATAAGTCTGTATATGAAATTAGTGGATTAAATCCAAGTACCACATACGCATTTTCATGTTTATTTTCATATACTTATAATGTGAAGAACAAAAAAAATACCGCGGATTTCAAGATGGAATATGTGGAAGCAGGTAATATAGTAACAGCACCTAAAGAAGTGCCGAAGCCGGCACCCGCACCGACGCCTGCACCAAAGCCGAATCCGACACCTGCACCGAAGCCGAATCCGACACCTGCACCGAAGCCGAATCCGACACCTGCGCCAAAGCCAAATCCGACACCTGCACCGAAGCCGAATCCGACACCTGCACCGAAGCCGAATCCGACACCTGCACCAAAGCCGAATCCGACACCTGCACCGAAGCCGAATCCGACACCTGCACCGAAGCCGAATCCGACGCCTGCACCGAAGCCAAATCCTGCTCCAGCACCAAAGTCAAATCAGGAAACACAAAAGCCGCAGGAAGCAGCAAAGGTTAATAATACAGCATCCAGTGACAACAATTCTTCTATAATGGTTTTAGATCAGAAGAATACACTTGTTGCTGTAGATAAAGATCAGCTTAAGGCATCTAAGTTAAAGAAGAAAAAGCAGTCTATAACCATGAAGGTGACAAAGGATAAGGGTAAAATCAAGGTTAAGAATGCATCTTCTAAGAAGCTGAGAAAATATGCGAAGATTAAAATAAACAATTCAAAAAGAAAGATCAAGATAACCTTTAAGAAAGGTGCTCCTAAAGGAAAATACAAGTTTAATGTTGCAGTAGGATCAAAGAAAAAAGGAACAAAGAGTACAGAAACCTTCGAGGTTGTTGTTAAGTAATATAGAGGGACTGTGAAAAAATGGAAATCATTTTTTCACAGTCCCTATTAAGTTAGCAAATCACTTTACAATTAAATTAAAGGTCACATATTGTTGTGATCCACCCCAATAATACGGAACAAACTCAAAATACAGGTATGCTGTTTGATTTTTCTTTAGTTTAATTGTAGCAGTAGTGACTAATGGGTACTGACTGTTATTAACACCGATACTTCCAAACTTAGGTGCGTTTGTTTTAATACCTCGAGCCCACATATCCCTATAGGTCAGATATTTGCGTCTTCTTTTTTGTGTAGCCCGGGTCTGTAACATTATATGACCAAAGGTCGAATCTCCATTATCGGTATCAAGATTAGACAGTGTAATATTGTATCTTTTGGTTTTAGGTGCTGTAAACTTTACGTATCCATAATGCTTGCTCCCTAACTTGTATATGGTTACAGTATATTTCTTCTTGAGCTTTATCTTTTTTGCAATTTTTTTGACATTAGCTACTCTAATTACCCCGTCATGGGTTTTTAGTGTGATGTTCTTGGCCTGTGCTGTCACAGGATTTAACATCGTAATCAATGCAATAAACGCAAGTACCAGCCCAAAAGTCCGTTTCAATAAAGCTGTATTGAATTTTTGTTTCATAGTAATCCCTCCATATAAGAAAAAAACTTACATTGCAGCTAAATTATACAATCCTGAAATATGGCCAACAAGGTGTTTATGAACTTTTAATATTTCACCTTTTTAATAGGTATTGAAAAATTGAATAAAGAGTACAGAAACCTTTGAGGTTGTTGTAAAGTAATATAAACAGGTTATTATTAGTATATCACTGATAATAACCTGTTTTTTATCTTGTAGGGACTTCCCCCCGGATTTCCTGAATGATAAAAAAACGCTCCGCTATGGTAATTTCTTTTAATTTTATATTAAGATAGCAACCGATATTGAAAGGAGAATAAAGTGAAAACAGTTTTTATAACAGGTGCAACTTCAGGAATTGGAAGAGAATTTGCGAAAGTCTATGCATCAAAAGGCTACAGACTTATTCTTACAGGAAGACGTACTGAGCGTCTTAATTCCATTCGCAACAAAGTAGGAGAAAACTGCAGAATTATCACATCTGATCTGGCAGATGAAAATGGATGCAGACAGCTTTTAAAAGAAATCGAAGCTGAACATATAGATATTTTCATAAATAATGCTGGGTTTGGAACAGCAGGAACCTTTTTAGAAACGGATTTGGATAAGGAAATCTCAATGATTCGTGTCAATGATATCGCCATGCACATTCTGTTCAAAGGCGTCCTTCTCAAAATGAAAAACCAGGGAAAAGGAACAATTCTGAATGTTGCTTCATCAGCGGGACTGCTTCCTGCAGGGCCGTACATGGCGACTTATTATGCATCAAAAGCTTATGTTGTTTCGCTTACAAAAGCCGTAGCGCAGGAGCTTAAGGAAAACGGCAGTAATATTTATGTCTGCTGTTTATGCCCGGGTCCTGTGGATACGGAATTTAACAGCAAATCGGATGTAATATTTGCACTTAAGGGAATTACTGCGAAAACCTGTGTTACTGAGTGTCTAAGAGAAATGAAAAAAAGAAAAGTGGTTATAGTTCCCACGCTTAAGATGAAGCTTGCAGTTACGTTCCAGCATCTTCTTCCTGAAAATATGCTGATAAAACTTGTAGGACATCAGCAAAAGAAGAAAATTTACTGATAGTTACATAAAAACGCCGGACACCCCGGCGGAATGCTTCCTCTGACTGAAGCAGAAAAGGATACCTTACACAATCCAGCTTTACCATATAACCTCTATGTGGCAGATGCGACTATACTGCCAAAGGCTATGGGAAATCCGCCGATTCTGACTATCATGGCTTTGGCGAAAAAAATTGCTAAAATTAACTTGGAAATGTTCTTGTAAAGTGCCAGCAGGAAATCTGGTGCAATAATATAAAAGCAAAATGGCTTTTCTTTTAGGTAGATTAGTTTATAATTTTAAAAGGTATAGATTCTGTTTTTTCTGATGAAAAAACAAAAACCTATGACTTCTTGCGGGCAAAAGCGGAAATCGCCCGCAAGAATCCTGCTTTGCAGGACACGCCCCTCGCTTTGCGAGGACCTGGTCCAATACGATTCCCGTTTTTCTAAGGAAAAACAGGAATCTATGACTTTTTGTGGGCAAAAGCGGAAATCTATGAAAAATGTTTTGGGAGGAATTATAAATGTTTAGACCTGAGATTGCACCAAGAGGTTGGAATAGTTGGGACTGTTACGGAGCAGCTGTTACAGAGAAGGAAGTACGCCAGAATGCAGAGTTTATGGCTAAGCATCTTAAGCAATACGGTTGGGAGTATGTTGTAGTTGACATACAGTGGTATGAGCCAGGTGCTACAAGTCATGAATACAGGCCATTTGCAGATCTGTGCATGGATGAGTATGGCAGACTTATTCCGGCACCGAATCGTTTTCCGTCATCTGCAGACGGTAAGGGCTTTGCACCGCTTGCAGAATACGTACATTCACTTGGATTGAAATTTGGAATACATATCATGAGAGGAATTCCAAGGCAGGCAGTTCATAAGAATCTTCCTGTTCTTGGAACTGATAAAACTGCACGTGATGCGGCAAGATTTAACAGTATCTGCGTATGGAATCCCGATATGTATGGCGTGGTTCCGGATGAAACCGGCAGAGCATATTATGATTCTATTTTTAAATTATATGCACAGTGGGGTGTTGATTTCATTAAATGCGATGACATATGCAGAGAGCTTCCTCACGAAGAGGCAGAGATGATCATGCTCTCAGAATCACTTAATAACTGTGGAAGAGAGATGATTCTTTCTTTATCACCGGGACCTGCTCTTCTTGAAAAAGCTGAGTTGTATAAGCAGGTTGCCAATATGTGGCGTATTACAGATGATTTCTGGGATGACTGGAAGCTTTTGTATGCTATGTTTGAGCGTGCTGAAAAATGGAGTATACATGCAGGAGCTGGTCATTATCCTGATGCAGACATGCTTCCTATCGGACCTATCAAACAGGATTATGACAAGAATAATAAAACCGCATTTACAGAGGATGAACAGATTACAATGATGACTCTTTGGAGCATTATGCGTTCACCCCTGATAATCGGTGGAGAAATGACTGGATTTGATGATTTCACCATTAAACTGATCACGAATGAGGCAGTGCTCAGGATGCACGCAAATTCCAGAAATGCCCGCCAGATCTTCAGACGGGAAATAAACGGCAATGAGTATATACTTTGGACTGCAGATGATTGTGAAGGCGGAAAATATATAGCAGCCTTCAATGCCGGAGAAAAAGCCGGATGTCTGGAATTTGAACTTGCTGAGCTTGAAGACATATTGCCCGGTAGTAAGGCAACAGAGCTCTGGTCCGGAGAGAATACTGAAATAGGAAGTACATTTAGTACCAAGCTTCCTGCCCATGGTGCAAAAGTGTTTTACTTAGCTTAATAAAATAGGCTTTACCAGGTTGCCTACTCGCATTTACGTACCATGGAAGTGAACTTATACAAGGGAAAAGCTGGCGCCTTGTCACGGGAGTCGCCAGCTTTGTGTGTTGAAGAAAAGTTTCTGTTCTTTATGAGGGGTATCTAAGAGTGGGTATCTCTTTGATGGTTATATGATACCGCCAAAATCGTAACAAACAGTGATTAAATTGTGTACAATCTGTGAAATCAAAATATAAGTTGTAAAATCTACTTATTTATTACAGAATCACAAGAAAGTTAAATTATATTATCCTGCTTTATTTTTTTGAAAATAGCTTCTGCAAGAATTCTGTGATTATCTGCATCAATGTGAACTCCGTCTGCTTCACTTACCTCAACAAAATCTGCAGCATCAAGGAAATAAGTATTATACATTTCAGAAAGCTGCTTGTACCAGCCTGAAAGCTCCAAAGAAACCTTCCTGACATTATTTCTTCTGATGATTACTATAGCACTTTTCGCGGAGCAAAATAGTATGAATCAGCTTATTCTGGTAAAAAAGCAGTATTTGAGCAGTCTTTATTCATATGTGAATAGTAGGCCGTTTCATTTCTGGTTATAATTTATCTAAAATAAATTTAATCAATGGAGAAATGATATGGGAAATTGGGGCGACAATCTTGATTACGAGGCTATGTCAATAAAAGACCATGAGGGTCGATTTACGATAAATTTCAAAAAGATTTATATGGATGTGGATGAGATATCGCAGAGAACTCTTGAAGTAACTGATAAGCATCCAAAGGATTCCTTGCTAAAACTCTGGGCCGGTGCTATGACAGGAATATTTATATTCTTTATTTTTTCCTATCAGATACTTTTTCTGGTGACTATACCTTTCATTGTCTTTTATTTTATTGCGATTTTCAGGATAGCGGCTTGCTGGATCAGCTTTAAGTATAGTGCAACACAATTCTGGCTGATGACGATATTATCGGTTCCTGCATTATTTGCAGTATCGAGAGTTGTACAGTTTTTTATCGATAAATTTCTTTTGTGAATTGCATGTCATTATACTAGAGCTGCTGTCAAAAAAAGTCGAGTATTTGATGAGACAGCACTGTAAAACTCCCTCACTTTATGACAATATTATAAAAAGAGGAAAGCTGGCGCCTTGTCACGGGAGTCGCCAGCTTTGTGTGTTGAAGAAAAGTTTTTTATTCTTATGAGGGGTATCTAAGAGGGGGTATCTCTTTGATGGTTATATGATAGCGCCAAAATCGTAACAAACAGTGATTAAATTGTGTACAAATTGTGAGCTTGCTGAATGAAGGATAATGTTGGAGGATCCCGAGTCATATATATCAACTAATGAAAATCAAGGTTTGCAGTTGTGGTTTTTCATTTAAAATCATGTATAAATCAAAGCAGTTTTTAGCATAAATATGCAATCAAAACGATAATTTTTAGGAGAATATGATGGAAAAAGAGTTAAAGCGAGTATATAGATTTTATGGCTGGGAAGATGCTGACAAAGTATCTCCGGTTACTCCGGGATTTGAGAATATACGTGATTTGAGGGATATGTATGATTTGCTTACAGAGATATGGTCAAAAGAAACCTGTGCTCCCAGGATGCAGGATGAGTGGACGCCAAAGAATATGACGCTTGGGCAATGCTCTATAACAGCATTTCTTATTCAGGATATTTTCGGAGGCGGCGTTTACGGTATTGATCGTGAAGGTGGAAATTACCACTGCTATAACATAATAGACGGTAAGACATTTGACCTTACAAGTGAACAGTTTGGTGAAGAAGTACTTGATTATGAAAATAATCCCATTCAGTTACGGGAAATTCATTTTGAAAAAGAAGAGAAGCATCAGAGATATCTTACCTTGAAGGAAAAACTTGGAAAAAGACTGGATAAGCTCTCAATGCTTAAGTTGATAGACAAGGCAGCTAAAGGAGATATCGATGCGGCTGCAAAGCTTGCTGAGGCTTACTGTACAGGAAAATATGGTGATAAGAATCATATTAAAGCGAAAAATGGGCAGATTACGCTGTAAAACATGGGAGTAGTCGGGCCAAGGAGGTACTTTCAAAACTGTGAATACAAAGTATAAGTGTCAACTACCCATCACCTAAAGGTAATGGGCTTGCATCTACCCTGTAGTTTGTTGCAATAACTCCTACATTTTAGCGGTGTGACTTCCGTGGTGATGCATCATAGGGTGGTTGACAACACCCTTTACAGACAAGATATGCTCATCTGTAACTGTATCAGGTACTCTGTATGTAAACCTCACGGATTACATATTCCCATGCCATACAGTATACGCAAACGCTTGAGTATATTTTACGCCGTTGCAAGTCTTATAACGGCAACCTCATATATACTTGCCAATGTACGAAAGAGTGCCTTTGGCGAACAGCGCGCCTAACGGTTTTCTCTTGGAACTTGCTGTTATGTATATTATAGCACATATGTTCTTGGACAACAATTATGCGGTCATAACGGTTACGGATGGCTATGAAATCATCCCGGAGATCAAAGAGATAGAAGCGCCATAACCGAGGTCTCGGTTGCAAAGGCTGCAGCAGTTTACGATGATTACATATTCGGAATAGGAAGTAGTTATTTGCAGTTTCGGTCATATATCTTTTCCGGTCCTCTAGTTAATATATTTTTAAAGCTACATGACTGATGTATTAGTATGCCATGAGAAGAAAAGGGGATTTAAATTAATGATTAGATGTAATAAATGTGACGTTGAGATGCTTACTGCAAGTATTAACACGACATATCCGGTTTCACTTCCGGTGATGCTTGTAAACAGGGAGAAGGGACTCTTTGCAACTGAACACAAAAGTGAACTCTTATGCTACGTGTGCCCGGAGTGTGGTCATATAGAGTTGTATGCAAAAGATCCTCAAAAACTCAAAGAGGATTCGAAAAAAACTCTGTAAGCATGAAACTCAAAACAGGCACAATAATAGCATATTCTGTCAGAGGTTTTTCCGGGTTAAGGGGGTATGATACTAACGACTGTGTGCATAACCGGGAAATGTTATAATACAGGCGTTTCTTACTTTCATCGACTTACTGAAAGGATATGGAATCATGAAGAGTGTTGATCGCCGGAATCTGTCAGTCATTATATTCTACTTCAAAATCTTTAAAGAAAGCCTCTGTTCCGATTTCAGAAAAGAATCCTATAGATCCATGTGCATCTTTACCGTGTTTCATAAAATGAACCACAAGTACAGGATCTTTTTCTTCATTCAAATAAAACTGAGCTTTTTCATCATGAATAATGGCTGTCAGCTGTACCCACTCATTTAATCCATTATGAATCGGCGCTTCATAATTAGTGATTCCAAATTCTCTAAAATAAGCAAAAGTATATCCCGGATAAGAAAAGTACTGACATCCATGTGCCTTACGCACAGGATCATTTGTCGTCCCATTAGTTGGCCTTATATAAAAAGATTCGAACTCGCTATTATCCTGATTTACCCTAAAAACGATCCCTATGAATCCTCTGGCGAAATCCGGAGCGTCGGGAAGAAGCCTGCTCAACATTTTTACCCTGATGATACCATTATGGAAATCTATATTTCTCAGTTTGACAAAGGTATTCTCATCGAACTGCATGATTTTTTCCTTTTTTATGACCCTGAAAACCTTCTCTCCATCTAGCTTTTCCTGAGTAACTGTTGTGTGTACCGGAATAAATTCTTCCAAATCTTCATATCTTGTCATCATTGATGTGTTGTCCTTTCATCTATTTCGAGTAAATGTCTATAATCCATCAAATCACGATTAACTAATACTAAAATTTTAACCATTTCAACAATAAAAATAAAGCCCACTAATGTGAGCTTTATTCTGTATACAAATTTAATCTGTGAATAGTAACGAGGGGTTAAACAACTAAAAAATAATTAGCACTCTGCTTGACAGAGTGCTAATTTGGTGTTATACCATATATAGAACAAAGGAACAGAGAAGACCGTTAGGACTTATGAATTCCAATGATCCAAAGAGTGGAATCGCCCCCTCCTCATGGTCGGCGGCATATCGGTCGCCACATGAGAGTCAGCTTCGCTGATGGTGGCTCCCTCCCTCCGTCCCAATGCTCAAAAATAAATGTTTTTGATGCAAAGGAGGAAAAAACTATGTTAGCACCAAGTATTTTTGAAGAAAATCTATTTGACAATCTTTTTAATTTCCCTGATTTCAGAGAACAGAATAACATGGAGCGTAAGCTTTATGGAAGACATGCCGACAGGCTGATGAAGACTGATGTTAAGGAAGAGGACAATCAGTATGAAGTAAGCATTGACCTTCCTGGTTTTGCCAAAGAAGATATCAGCCTTGAATTAAACGACGGATATCTTACCATCAGCGCTTCGAAGGACATGAACAATGATAAGAGTGATAAAAAAGGCAGACTAATAAGGCAGGAGCGGTACTCAGGATCCATGCAGCGTAGCTTCTATGTTGGAGAGCAGGTCACAGAAGATGATGTAAAGGCATCCTTCAAACACGGAGTCCTCACGCTGATGATTCCTAAAAAGGAACAGCCTAAGCTTCCTGAAAAGAAGCATATTCAGATAGCATGAAAAGATAAGGCATCTTCTCATAGATAAACTCCTAAAATCCTCCCGGGATGCATCATTTCCGAGAGGATTTTTTTAGGAGTTTATTTATTATGATGTTTAGAACCCAGCAAGGGAGCCCCTACATAAGTCTCGCATATCATCCCTTACATCAAGTCAGGTACTGTTATTGCGACAGTTTGGATGAGACCGGTAAGAAATGTTGCAGAAAAGATCAGATTACACTATCAGATACTTTTTCTTTATTCCTTCTATTTATCAAGTTAGAGACCCCTGCTTTCTTTAATTATCACCTAAAAAATTTAATATGCATATTGAAATTTTGAGAAGTTAGATATATGATTAGTTTAACCGGTTAAACGAGCGAGGATACTAAATGAAACGAGCTACATTAAAAGACGTTGCCGAAAGGGCAGGAGTGTCTAAAGCAACAGTATCATACATATTAAATAATGCGGACAAACCAATTACCGAAGAGACAAGGCTAAAGGTAAAAAAAGCTATTGAAGAGTTGCAGTATGTACCTAACATTGGTGCAGCCTCATTGACTAATAAGACATCTAAGATGATAGGAGTAGTTATTCCGCAGACTGAACCTGGATCTCAGCTTATGTTTCAGAATAGCTTTTATAGTGAAATAATAAGCGCAATTGAATACCATGCAAGAAAGATTGGATATCACATCCTTATTTCCGGCACCGATGTGGACGAATCTTACATAAAACTGATTTATGAGAGGAATCTTGATGCTGTAATAGCTATTGGAGTTTATCCGGATGATTTTTTTGAACAGTTCAAGAAGATCGGGATTCCAACAGTACTTATAGACAGTTATTGTAAGGATGAGCATTTCCATAATATCAGGATAGATGATGAGCTTGGTGCATATATGGCAACAAAGTATCTGCTTGAAAAGCATCATACGAAGATAGGATTTCTTTCAGGAAAAATGAAAGAAGACGGAGTAATCAAGAAACGCCATGAAGGCTATAAGAAGGCTCTTGCAGAGTACGGAATACCTTATGACAAAGATAATATTTTTGAAGTTGAAGTTGATTTTAACAGCGGCATAGAAGCGGCAGAGAAAATAGTAGAGGAAAAAGTAGACATCACAGGTATAGTAACTACTGCGGATGTGCTGGCAATCGGCGCTATAAAAGGATTCCATCAGATGGGTAAGAGAGTGCCGCAAGATTATTCTGTTATAGGATTTGATGATCTTGAAATATCTAAATATATAACGCCGGGCCTTACTACAATAAAGCAGGATATATATGGAAAAGGAAAATGCGCTGTGGATATTTTGGAAAAAGCTCTCGAAGATAAGAATTATCCCAAGCAGGATGTGACAATGAAATTTGAAGTTATTGAGAGAGAAAGTGTAAGGGATCTTTCATGATAAGACTGGAAACTGATAAGACTTGTGAAATTATAAAAACAGACAGAGGTGACATTTCAATTTCATATACAAAAGATGAAGATATGTGCTATGCAGTTATTCAAAATAACTATAAGCATGTATATGGTATGGGAGAAAAATTCGACTATATAGACCAGAAGGGACATACCTGTATAAACCGTGTAGAAGAAAAATTCTGTGATCAGGGTGATAAGACCTATTGTAGCATCCCATTCTTTTTTACTGATTCGGGATGGGGAATATTTGTAGAAACCGACTGTGTGACTTCTTTTGAATTTGGAAAAGATATAAGGTTAACCTTTTCGATAGGTGCTTCGTTGTTTCTGTTTCAGGGAGAGCCTTTGAACATAATAAAGGAATTTAACAACTATATCGGACCTATAACCACTCCTCCCGGATATGCGTTTGGTCCATGGGTTTCAGCTAACAGGTGGAACAGTCAGAAGGACGTAGAAGAAGTTGTTACCAATTTGGAAAACTACGATTTTCCGGCGACAGTACTTGTGCTCGAAGCATGGAGTGATGAAGCAACATTCTATATTTGGAATGGTGCAAAATACAATGAGAAGACAGGAAAAGAACCCTTTAAGTATGAAGACTTTGATTTTTCAGAGAGCAAGTACTGGGATGATCCAAGACAAATGGTTGCAGATCTGAAGGAAAAAGGAATTCATACAGTATTATGGCAGATACCTGTCTATAAAAAAATGGAAGAAGGTATCAGCAATCTTCAGAATGAAATGGATGAGAAATATGCGATAGATAACAGGCTTTGTCTATATAAGAAGGATGACTCACCCTATAGGATTCCGGAAGGAAACTGGTTTGCCGGTTCCCTTGTGCCTGATTTTTCAAATCCAAATACGAAAGATGTATGGTTTTCAAAAAGACAATATCTATTGGACATGGGTATTTCCGGATTTAAGACAGATGGTGGTGAATTTATTTATGACGACTTAGTAGTAAGCTGTGACAATAGGACAGGTAAAGAGCTAAAGAATGCATATTGTCAGGAATATACGAGGACTTACTACGATTATCTGGGAAAAGAAAATGTACTGTTTTCAAGAGCCGGATATACAGGAGTTCAGAGAACCCCGATACTGTGGGCAGGAGATCATCAGTCAACGTATAAGGAACTAAAGAATGTATATACAGCTGCAATATCTGCAGCATGTTCCGGAATCATCTTTTGGGGATTCGATATAGGAGGATTTGCAGGACCTTTGCCTTCGGCAGATCTTTATCTTAAGTCAACACAGTTTGCATGTTTCTGTCCTGTAATGCAGTGGCATTCTGAACCGGATGGTGGACAATTTAAGGAAATTCTTAAAGGGGCAGAAGGAAACAATGAGAGAAGTCCATGGAATATTGCACGTTTCTATGGAAAACCTGAGCTGTTAGATGAGATAAGAAAATGGCACAAATTAAGGATGAAACTTATTCCCTATATCAATAGGGAAGCTCGGAAAGCTGCTGATAAGGGAATTCCATTAATGAGAACGCTTTTTATGGAAAACCCGGCAGATGAAAAAGCATATGAATATGAGGATGAATATTATTTTGGCGATGACCTGCTGGTTGCACCTTTATTGGAGAAAAACATAAATAGCAGAAAGCTTTATCTTCCAAAAGGAAAATGGATAGGAATGTTTAGCAAAAACCTGTATGAAGGCGGCAGTGTAGTAAGTTCAGACAATGAGGAATATCCGGTATTTATCAGGCAGGGAGCAGATTTTGATATTGACAGGGAATAGTTATATTTCCTGAAAATATAAAAAGCAAAAATGTATTTTTTAAGGGAGGTTCATAATGAAACGAAAAGCCATATCTGTTTTAATGCAACTATCAATGATGGCAACCCTTCTGTCAGGCTGTGGGAGTGCGAGTCCGGAAACAGCACAGACAGAAGCGCCTAATGAAACTGTGACCGAGAGCTCGTCAGTAGAAGAAACCAGCTCAGAGAGTACTACCGAAGAGGCAGAACCCGGAAAAGCGATCACAATCACTTATGCTAATTTTAATGCATCAGGTGGTAACGAGGCAACACTTGATTCAATGTATCAGGCATTTCACGAGCAAAATCCTGATATTAATGTGGAAATTGAGACAATTGCAATGGATGACTACTTTACCACATTGCAGACAAGAATAGCAGGAGGTACAGCACCTGACTGCTTCGAGATGAATATTGAAAACTTTGCTGCTTATGCATCAAAGGGTATTCTTGCCGAACTTTCAGATGCAGATACTACAGGTCTTAATCAGACTGCACTTTCAGCTTTCACATACGACGGAAAGCAGTATGCACTTCCTGAAAATTTCTCAACGGTAGTACTTGTATATAATAAGGATCTGTTTGATCAGGCAGGAATAGATTATCCTACTTCATCATGGACAAGAGAAGACGTCGATAAAGCAGCAGAAGCAATAAGAGGTCTTGGAGATAATATCTATGGTATTTATCAGCCGGTTACATACAACGAATTCTATAAGGTAGCAGCTCAGTATGGCGGAAGCCTTGTAAGTACTGATGGAAAGACATTTACTATAAATTCAGAAGAGAATATCAAAGCACTTCAGAGTATGGTAGACAGAGTACAGAAGACAAATGTTCAGCCCACAGAGGAACAGATGGGCGGAATGGGTGACTGGGATCTTTTTGAAAGTGGAAGACTCGGAATGATTCCTACTGGTACATGGTGCTTTAATACGTTCACTGATGCATGCGATTTCTCATGGGATATCTGTGTTGAACCCGGTCAGACAAGTAAGGCTACACATTTCTTTGCAAATGCTCTGGTTGTAAATAATGATGCAAGTGATGAAGCAAAAGAAGCTGCTAAGAAGTGGTTATCATTCCTGGCTTCAAGTGACGAGGCAGCCAAGATCAGGCTCGATGCAGGTTGGGATCTTCCGGCACTGAGTGATATGGATGCACTTTCAAGTTATCTTGAGATAACTCCTCCTGAAAACAGGGAAGCAGTGTTTGAATCCCTTGATTCACTTGTACTTCCTCCGATCATTACTGATTACAGCCAGATGTCAGATATCATTTCAGATGCAGTAAGCAAGGCGGCAAGTGGAGAAAGCACCCCGGAAGAAGCTCTTAATGAAGCCCAGAAGCTTTGTGAAGAGCAGATAAACTTACAGTAATAGTAATGAGCCTGCATCCGTATTAGGCTGCAGGCTCAAATTTTGCACGGAGAATGAGTGATGGCAACAATGTCAAAAGAAAGAAAAAAGATAATTCAGGCGATACCATTTATGTTTCCAAGCGTTATAGGAATGATAATATTCAGTTTGCTTCCGATAATAATGGCTACAGCGCTTAGCATGACAGATTGGAGCGGACTTGAGAAATTTTCGATACACACGATACCCGAGCATTTTGTAGGATTAAGCAATTACGCACATTTACTGTCCCATAAAGAGTTTTGGAGTACCTTATTACATGTTGTATATTACATCGTATTGTATATTCCTCTTGGATTTGTGTTTTCGATGGTAATAGCTCTTATCCTCAATACAGAGAAGAAATTAACGGGTGTTATGAGAGTGCTTTTCTATATACCGGTGTTAACATCCTGGGTCGCTGCCAGTCTTATCTGGAAATGGGTGCTTAGTTCTCAGTACGGAGTAATCAATTCTATCATTGGAATATTTGGAATGAGTGGACCGGACTGGCTTACCAACAAGTACTGGGCAATGCCCGGAATCGTACTGGCATCTGTGTGGAAGGATATGGGATATTATGGACTGTATATTTTTGGCGGTTTAAGGGGAATTGATCCTACGTACTATGAGGCAGCAAAAGTGGATGGTGCAGGAAAATTCAGGACCCTGATAAGTGTAACAATGCCACTCTTATCACCTACCTTATTTTACTGCCTGATAATGTCCCTTATAAATGCATTTCAGCTATTCCCACAGGTTCTCATCATGACTGAAGGTGGTCCTAACGGTGCTACACAGGTCATGGTTGAAAGAATCTATACATATGCTTTCAGCTATTTCAAGATGGGATATGCTGCTGCATATTCATGGCTGTTGTTTTTGATAATACTCATTTTGACTCTCATTCAGTTGAAGGTACAGAAAGTGTGGGTGCATTATGAATCATAAGACTCAAAAACTAATATATAATGTTTTATTCTACATAGGATCAGCATTACTCTTGGTTATAGTAACTATTCCTTTGTATTGGATGATATCGACATCACTAAAATCAAAAGGTGCATTGATGGCGCTTCCTATACAGTGGATTCCGAAAAAGCCGACACTTAATTCTTATAAAAAGGTGTTTATGCTCTTTCCCTTTGCAAGGGCAATAGCCAACAGCGCATTCATAACTATCGCTTATGTTGTGATCACAGTTTTGTCAGCATCCATGGCGGCTTTTGCCATCTCCAAAATAAGATTTAAAGGTGCAAATGTGGTTTTTGCAATGTATCTGACATCCATGATGATACCGGTTCAGATCACACTTATTCCAATGTTTATCATAATGAATAAATTTTCTTTGATAAATACATATACAAGCGTTATTTCTCCTGCTATTTTTAAGGCATTTGCAGTATTTTTGCTGGTACAAAATATGAGAGCACTTCCGGATGATTATCTCGAGGCAGCAAGAATCGATGGAGCAGGAATGTTCAAAATATATAAGGATGTGATAATGCCTATGATGATTCCAACAGTAGCCACATTAGCTATAACAACTTTCATGGAAGCATGGAATGACTACTTATGGCCACTTGTAATGCTATCAGATAAAAATAAGATGACGCTGACTCTTGCATTAAATACACTTAACGGCCAGTATGACACTGAATATAATGTGTTGATGGCAGGAAGTCTTATCTCAATGATACCAATAATAATCATATACATTATTGCCCAGACCCAGATGAAGCAGGGGATTACCGTAGGAGGAGTAAAAGGATAATGATAAAAAAATACAGGATAGGAAATCCGATCGAGACAGATTCTGTAGTAACCAATATAGATATTGAAAATAGTAAAATTCCTTACTTTGAAGCACTAAGCGACAAGAGAGAACTGACACTTAGTATGTCAAAAAAGGACAGAATATATGGACTTGGAGAGACAGTAAGGGGAATAAATAAAAGAGGATATATCTACACAAGCAACTGTTCTGATGATCCCAATCACACAGAGGATAAGAGATCCTTGTATGCAGCGCAGAATTTCTTTGTCTATTGGGGAAAAGAAATGGGCTTTGGAATGTATGTAGATACACCTGGACAGGTATCTTTTGATATTGGGTATACTGACAAGGACACCTTTTCCATATTATTTGAAGATTATGATGCATATATTTATGTCATAGATGGAGAAAGTATTAAGGATATTGTAAAACAGTTCCGCAAAATAATAGGTAAAAGTTATGTTCCACCAAGATGGGCATTTGGATTTGGCCAAAGCAGGTGGAGTTATATGAATGAGCAGGAAGTCAGGGATGTCGTAGATAATTATGATAAGCAAAATATTCCTATCGACAGTGTCTATCTTGATATCGATTACATGGAAAGATATAAGGACTTTACCATAGATGAGGAGAGATTTCCGAATTTTAAGGACTTTGTAAAAGAGATGGCAGACAAAGGTATCCACCTCGTACCTATCATTGATGCCGGGGTAAAGATCGAAGACGGTTACGATGTATATGAGGAAGGAATTAAAAATGACTATTTCTGCAAAAAAGAAAATGGAGAAAACCTTGTTGCAGCAGTATGGCCGGGGAAGGTACATTTTCCGGATTTCTTAAATGAGGATGCGAGACGCTGGTTTGGCGACAAGTATAAGGTTCTTTTGGATTATGGAATAGACGGTTTTTGGAATGATATGAATGAGCCTGCTATCTTTTATACAGAAGACCATTTAAAGGAAGTATTCGAGCAGTTAAAGGATTATGAAGGCCAAAATCTGGATATAAGATCATTCTTCAAGATGCAGGATATTGTCGGTGGACTTGAAAATAATGAAGAGGATTACAGAAGGTTTTACCACAACTATAAAGGAAAAAAATATCGACATGATAAAGTTCATAATCTTTTCGGGTACAATATGACAAGAGCTGCCGGAGAGGCTTTTGAAAGATTGTCTCCAAATAAACGAATATTGATGTTTTCTAGATCTTCATATATAGGAATGCATCGATATGGCGGTGTGTGGTGTGGTGATAATAAATCCTGGTGGAGTCACCTTTTGCTTAATATACAACAGATGCCGGCACTTAACATGTGCGGATTTTTATACAGCGGAGCAGATGTAGGCGGCTTTGGCGCAGATGTCACAGAAGATCTTATGATGAGATGGTTAGAATTTGGTATTTTCACGCCTCTTTTCAGAAACCATTCAGCAGAAGGTACGAGGAGGCAGGAATTCTATAGGTTTTCGGATACAGAGAGCTTTAAAAACATTGTCAGACTCAGATATTCGCTCATACCTTATCTTTATTCAGAGTTTATGAAGGCAGTTAACAGCGACGGAATGTTATTTACTCCTTTATGCTTCGAATATCCCGATGATGATATGGCTTATGAAGTAGAGGATCAGCTCTTTGTGGGAGAAAGCATCATGATAGCACCTGTCTATAAGCAGAATGTAACCGGAAGATATGTATATTTGCCGGAGGAAATGAAGCTTTGCAGATTCAGAAGTTATGATGATTACGATGTTGAGATAATAGATAAAGGACACCACTATATTAAAGCCGAGCTTAATGAGGTTCTGGTGTTCATAAGAAGAGGACATTCACTTCCTTTGACATCGCCTGCAGACAGGACGGAAAAAATAGATTATTCTAACCTGAAATATGTATGAGGCACCGGGGATGTTTCAGATTGACGCACTATAAATGAATAGCCTCAATTATTTATGCGGGACATTCCTTTTATGGAAAAAAGTGTATAATACCCCTTTCCCCAAGAACTACAAGGCCGGACGCCTATTTCTTGCAATATATTGTGTACGGAATTACAATTTTAAAGTAACGTAAACAAATCTGTCTATGCAGTTAAATATCGTTTGGGATTAATATAAGAAAGGCTAATCATGAAGACTAAATATCCCTTAGATAAAAAACTAAGAAGCTTAACGATGGCACATCTGTTTCCCAACATTCATGTCTATCCATTTGTGAATGTGTTTATGGGAATGATTCCCTGCAGATCTGATGAAAAAGTATACAGACACACCGGTTTTGGACACAGGCCTTGCAAAAATGTATTGGGATGAAATGCTGATAAATGGACTTCCCCGGCATATAGAGTATGCTTCTCCGATGGAAGCAGAGTCTTTTTCAGGATTCCCGACTACATATATAGAGATTGCGGAATTTGATTGCCTTCACGATGATGGGATTTTATTTGCGGAAAAACTGAAATCAGCGGATATACCCGTAGAGCTTCATGAAGTAAAAGGCACCTGTCATGGTTTTGAAGTTGCTCTTAAGAGCAGGATTGTCAGGGAGTCGATTGACAGGAGGATTGTCTGGATAAAGAAAACATTAGAATAAGATATGAGGAGGTTCATGTGAAGAAGATACTTGGCAGAATCATAATTGTAATACCGGCGATTGCATTACAGATAGCTTGGTTTTATCTTACACTGAGCTTTTTAAGGAAAATAACCGGCGGATATATTGTTGATATTGTAAATGGCTTATTTACTGTGCTTGCTGTGTTCTTTGTTACAAGACTCATCGCAAGAAGAGATGAAAGTACCTACAAGCTGCTTTGGGTTTTAGTGATAGTGGCACTCCCTGTTCTGGGTGCGATGCTATATTTTACCCTCGGAAATAAAACAACCGGCAAGGGTCTTCGCGTTAAACTTCAGGAATCTGCATCTGATTTAAACAGATTGTATGGCACAGACCGAATTAAGAATACCGAATATATCGATGAGATCAAAAAAGAAGATTATCGCCTGGGGCAGACACTGTCCTTTGTCAGCGAAACTACAGGCTTTGACATTGTGAAAAATGATACTTCAAAATACTATCCTTTCGGTGAAGATATGTTTGCCGATATGTGCAAGGATTTGAAGACTGCAGAAAAATTCATATTCATCGAGTATTTTATTATCCAGTCAGGAAAGTTCTGGGATACAATTACAGACATTCTGGGAGAAAGAGTTCAGGCCGGTGTGGATGTAAGAGTAATGTATGATGATCTTGGAAGCATTGCTACATACTCTGTAAAAGACATAGCTGAACTCTCCGGGAAGGGAATCAAGTGTATTCCCTTCAATCCCTTCTTTTTGATCAAGTCACAGCTCAATAACAGGGATCATCGAAAGATTATGGTTATTGATGGAAAAATCGCATACAGTGGCGGCGTGAATCTTGCAGATGAGTATATAAATGAGAAGCAGATGTTTGGAAAATGGAAAGATATAGGCTTCCGTGTAACGGGTGAAGTAGTTGACGGCTATACTTACATGTTCGCTGAATTTTGGAATGCGTTCTCTCATCAGAAAATTTCTGATGAAGAGCTTAGAAAAATGGCCATACAGGAAAGAACCTGCGCAGATAATGGCTATGTTTTACCATATTATGATTCTCCGATGCGAGATGAGCATACGAGCAACATTTTTTTTACCGAGATTCTTTCAACCGCAACGGATTATGTCTGGTTCTATACTCCATATCTTATGCTTGGTGATGCGCTCTTTGATGCTTTCATCAGGGCAGCTCGCAGAGGGCTTGATGTAAGGATTATTATGCCTGGGATTCCTGATAAGAAGCTTGTTTATCGTCTATCCAGGAGTTATTATGAGGATCTTTTGAAAGCAGGCGTGAAAATTTATGAATATACACCGGGATTCGTTCATGCGAAGGCATTCGTTTCAGATGACAAGATAGCAGGAATCGGAACGGTTAATCTTGATTACAGGAGTCTGTTCCTTCACTTTGAATGCAGCTCTGTCTTTTACAGAGCTGACATTGTCAGTGAATTAAAAGCAGACTATTTAAATACTTTAAAAGACTGCAGAGAAAGGCATTTAGAGGATATAAACCGAGGCTTTATCCACAATACCGTAAATAATTTCCTTAGAGTCGCAGCACCATTATTGTAAAATGAGGAACACTAATGAAATATAATTGTTTTTTGATATATATAAAGGAAATAACCGATTTAGATAAAAATTTTCAAGCAAGGCTTAATCTCATCCCTTATGACGGTTTCCCAGAGGTTAAAAAGAATAATAGCGGAAGTGTGGCTTTATTATTTTTTTACAAATGAAATAAATGCAAAATGGTAAAATGTAACTGATATGTTGTTTGTAAAAATTTACTTCGGGACGAGGTGGAAATTATGATTAGAGTAACAGCAGGAGATGCATTGCATTTATATGGAAATGTTGGACGTGGAAGCTATTCGGTTAGACTGTGTATCCGAATGGATGAAAATATAGATGGCAAGCTCCTTGCCAATGCTTTGAAAAACACTGAAAAGAGATACCCATATTTATGTGTACGACTTATGAAGAATGACACTGAATATTACTACGAAGAAAATGACAACCCGGTGTGTCTCTTTAATACAAGTGAACAGATAACGTTAAATGCTGCAGAAACTAATTACCATGTCTGGGCAGTCTGTTATAAGAATGATTACATTTACCTGGACTTTTTTCATGGTATATGTGATGGAACCGGAATGTATTATGTCCTGAGCACACTGCTTTACTATTATCTGTCAGAAAGATATGGACATATCAGCCACGAGGGAATAAGAACGCTTGATGATCCCATTGAAGAAGGTGAATATCTTGATCCTGTGGATACACTTCCGGAAGTTGATCTGTCACAGATGCCGCAAAGTCTTAACAGGTTTAACCCTGCATTTTCAATTGTAAAAGACGGAAAAATGACCATTATTGATAAGCCAGTGGTAAGGGATGTTATCATTCCTGAAAAAGAACTGCTTAAATTCACCTCTGCAAATGACGCTAGTCCCGGAACTTTCATAGCGGTTCTTGTTGCAAGAGCTATCGATAAGCTAAATCCTGAAAGAGAAAAGGATATCATTGGATCATACATAGTAAATGGAAGACCAATGCTCGGAAAGTCCTGTACGCACCATAACTGCGTTAATACTACCATATTAAAATACTCTGATAAGCTAAAGAAAATGCCGCTGGACAGGCAGTGCACAGCTTATAGAGGAATGACTTTCCTTCAGAGTGATGCGGAAAATGTTCAAAAAATAATGACTTTTTCATCTTCAAGGAGCAAAATGATCATGAAGATGCCTGACCTTAAAGGTAAAAGAGAGGCCTTTTCCCAAATGATAGATGGTGGAAGGTTGTTCTTTACATATATGGTCAGTTATGTAGGGCAGTGGAAATATGTGGATATTGCAGCACATATCCGAGAGTTCTGGACACATGTACCTGTTGCCAACGGTTTTCTTACAGAAATTGCTGCCGTTAACGGGAATATATTCCTGTCCATACATCAGAATTTCGGAGAGGATATTTATTACAAGTCTTTGCTTAAAGAACTGGAGGATAATGGAATCCCATATACAGAACGAGCAGTTATAATCAATGATATAGCAGGTTTTGCCGAACCATGAAGCAAGGTGGTACAGACAGTGCAAGCAAAGAATATTGAGGAATGTGGTAGCTATGCCATTGCTGAAATGGAGGATAATCAGAATGAAGAATACATTATGCAGGCTATAACGCATGCATGATTCGCACAAAAAAGTAAGTGTAAAACAGACCTTTATCAGTGTAATTGATAAGGTCTGTTTTTCTCTGTAGTAGTGTATTTTTGGGAGTGGAGGTGACTGAGTTGAAAAAGAGAAAAAAGAAACCTATTGGAGTGATCATTACGACTACTGTGTTGCTGGTAATGGTAGTCTGCGGTCTTGTGTATAGCCATTTTGGCGCATCCTACTAAGACAAGACCCAAAACAGGAGATACACTATGAAATTAACAAAACTTGGTATATGTGGAATTATCAGCCTGCTTTCATATACGGCGATGGTTGTGTTTTCGCCTCTTGCTTATCCGGGATATGACTGGCTTAGCATGGCGGTAAGTGATCTAAGTGCTGTTGGAGCTCCATCTGCGGAGCTTGCCGGGCAGCTGAATGCCTTGTATGGACCGTGCGGGCTGGTTTCTATCATGGCCGTCTGCGTGGCTTCTCAGAATCTTAAGACTAAGGTTTTGAGGCTGGGAATATATTTCTTTGCTGCTATGGAATGGATTTCGGATGTAGGATACAAGCTTTTTCCATGGGTGGCAGATGCTGACAGTAGTCACCCCCAGAACATAATGCACCTTATAGTAACTGCTCTAGTGGTGATCTTTTCTCTGACAGCGCTTATCCTCTCAATAATCGGAGCTAAAAAAGAGGGGATGAAATCTCTTTTTATATGGGCCTGCGTGTGCCTTGCTGCGATGCTCCTTGGGCCTGTCGGAACAGGAATCATGCCAAAGGCAGTATTCGGGTTGTTTGAGAGATTCAGTACCTTTTCGGCAGTAACATTTAACGCAGTGTTGGGAACATTCTTGTTTCTTGGAAAATTCGGTAAGAGTTTTGACTGATCTGCAAAATATAATAAAGTAAGTGAAAAACAGACCTTTATCAGTGTAACTGATAGGGGCTGTTTTTTATTGTGATAGATTAGGGTGTGAAAGGGGAGTGGCATCAAGTAAAGCTTTGGTATGGTTATTGAAAGGAGTAAGAAAATGAATAGAAAACATGAAATTATATGTAATAGCGAAAGAGAAATGGACAGACGGGCAGATTCCTTGATAGAGCAGGGATACACGGTTGAGAGACATTCAGGTGTATTGCCTCTTCAGCCGGTTAGCATCCCCACATATAAAGTAGTATTTTGGGGGTGAATCAGCGTAAAACAGGAAGAGAAAAACATATTAGGAAAAGGAGATTGGCCATGACGGATTATATCGCATTCTGCGGACTTGAGGGTAAATAAACTCAGGACTTTGATATAATGTGTTGTAGTTAAAGATAATCGCGCTATGACAGGGGAATTTATGGAAAACAAGGATTTTATTGAGGGTTCTGAATTACGTATTGCTATATGTGATGATGACAAGTCTGATCGGGAAAAGGTACATGTTCTTCTTCAGGATTACTTGAAGAAAAACTCTATAAAAGCTCAGGTCAGAATATTTGATCATCCTGACACACTTATAGAGGAGTGCGAGCATTACAGACCTCATATTTACATTCTGGATATAGTTATGCCAATGGTTACAGGAATACAGGCTGCCAGAGAACTTCGGTGGAATCAGCCGGATGCCCAGATCATTTTTGCAACTTCTGAGAGCTCATATGCGCTGGAGTCTTTTGATGTAAATCCCATAAATTATATTTTGAAGCCGATTGAAAAGGAAAAGTTCTTTTCAACTCTTGATCTGGCTATTTCCCGCGTGGATATCGGTAGTGATAAAAGCGTCTGTATAAAGATAAAGGGTGGTATGCAGACCCTGCACCTTAGTGACATTCTTTATATAGAATATCGTAATCATGTGGTTTCATACCATATGGATAATGGTGAGATCATATCAACCCCAACCCTGAGAATAGGATTTGCAGAATATCTTTCAGAAAATCATTCCGGAAAAGATTTTGTAAGATGCCATGAATCTATAGCTGTGAACATAGCAGCAATTGATAAATTGACCAAGATAGATATTACACTTCGCGGTGGGGAACAGATACCTGTCACAAAGAGTAGATATTCTGAAGTTATGGATAGTTACATGGACTTTAGGCTGTAAGAACCTAGCGAAGTACTTTTGAGCTTGGTTCGCGCGTCTTCCGGCGAGCGAATGCGAGAGCGGAAGTTCATTATAAGGAGAGTTACTGATAATGGATAACAAAGCAAACAATTATGATATTCCCAAGAGAGACGGAAGTGTGTGGCCAGAAGATATCTGCCCTGCATACACACCAAGAGAGGATGCAATTCCAAGCTTGAAAGGCTGCTGGTACTGTAAATATGCAGATTTTCATCTTAAAGAAGAAAGGGCACTTGAGGTAGGCATCTGCAAATGGCCAAAAAAAATTATTGATTAAGATGGAAATGAAAAATGATTTTTATAACACCAGTGCTTGGAATTATAGGCATAATAGGAGGACTGCCTGGAACTTGAAATGGTATTATGAAAGACCGGAAAAATTAACGATGCTATAATAATTTAGAAATACATAGTATCAAGGGGGGATTAGTTATGGCTGACCTTTTGTCCAATCCATATACATTGCTGCTATTAGGGGATATAGTAGCTCTTTTTGTGTACTATGCCATACATTTGAGTTTTTACGTGATGCGAGAATTCTTTAAGAAGCATAGGATTCTCGTATTTATGATATATGCATTAACTGTGCTGTCTTTCTTTTACGCCAATACGCTGGGAGTGATTTATATAAATCTGATAGCATCATACCTGGCATTCCTCATTCCATTATTCATTTGCTATAAAGTTAATAATATTCGAGGCATAATATATTTCATTTTCTATTTTGCTGCCCAGAGCGCAATTGAAGTATTCATCACGATTTATGTTCAAGGCGTTCAGAGTATGGATATGGTTAAGATAAACTATGACTTTATGACTCCTCAGAGCTATGGAATTATCTTGTCTTTGCAGATTATTGTGGTCAGAGTCATCTGTCTTTTCGGAAATAAGGATAAGGACAAGGACAAGAGGCTTGATAAGGAAATGCTTCCATATGTTGTGCTGCCAATCGCTACTATCATTATTTTGGTTCTTGATGGCAACAGATATCTTAGAGGAGAGGAATATAACCTTTCCCAATATACTGAACTTATGGTGGTTCTTGTAGCTATTAACATACTTGTCTTTGGATTTCTTGAAAAACACACAAGACTCATGAAAATGGAGATGGAAGCAAGGCAAAATGAGTTAAAGCTTCAATCAGATGCGGTTATTATGGAGATTGCAACCAAAGCCATGAGGGAACGACTTGCTATTTCTGAGAGCATCATGCAGCAGGACAGAGCCATGCGTCATGACAGAAGACATTTTGAGGCTCTTCTTCAAACTCTTTTACAGGATGGTAAGACGCAGGAAGCCCTGGATTGTCTTAATGAGAGGCTCAAACAGGAACCCCACTCTGTAAAAAGATATTGCGATAATACTACACTTAATGCGGCAATCACACATTACCTGTCTATGGCCGAAAAAGAGAATATAAAGGTAAATATATCTGCTAATATCCCTGCAAATCTGAATGTGGATGAGATGCAGCTTGCCATAGTGATCAGTAACCTTATAGAGAATGCTATCCATGCTTGCGAAAAAGTTCCTGAGAGTGAGAGACGGATTGACATCACGGCAAGGTATAAAAGTCAGCTTCTGTTTGAGATCACGAACTCATGCGCTGAGGAAGTAAAGCTGGATGAGGAAGGACATCCGTTTAATACTGAGGAAGAGCATGGAATAGGAACAAGAAGTGTTCTTAACTTTATAAATCAGACAGATAGCGAGATTAGATATATAGCAGAAGAGAAGACTTTTAAGGTCAGGATGCTGATAAATTAAAGAATAAGTGTAAAACAGACCTAAATCAGTGAAACTGGGGTGGTCTGTTTTATTTTTGGGGGATAATAGTATTGTGAAAGGGAGAAACTGATTATGGTTACGAAGAAGGAACTAAAAGAATCACTAAAAGCACTTGGGATAGAAAATGGGATGACCTTGGAGGTACATTCTTCACTAAGCAGTTTCGGCGAACTAGAGGGTGGTGCAGAAACAGTGATAGATACGTTAAAAGAGCTTGTTACAACAGAGGGCAGTATTTTCATGCCTGCACTACGCCTAAGCCCAGAACTGCCGCTATCTGAGGAAGATAAAAAGCTTGGTGTTACCGTGAAAATAAAAGTACTTCCAGCTGATGCAGACAGGACAGCCATGGGAATAATTGCTGATACATTCAGGAAAATGCCAGACACCTATACGGGAACAGATACGATCAGCACTTCCGGTTGGGGAAAGCACGGAAAAAAGGCGGTGGAAAGCGGCCTCGATTATCCAATCCACAATGGAGGAAAAGCTCTTTTGCTGGGAGTTGATATATATAAATTGACAGCGATGCATTACGTGGAAAGTATCACACCTGAGGATATCAATAAGAGGTTTGAACCAATGTCATTTACTTTAGCAGATTTTCGTAAATAACGAAGATCTGCTTTTTTCTTACCCCTAACAAAAATTATTAT
>NZ_JNKH01000026.1:0-44961 GCF_000701985.1 Butyrivibrio sp. WCE2006
AAAAAATATATAGAAAGCCAGCGCACGGATGACCACAAAAGAAAATATGAAAAAACCGGGCGATACAGCAAAGTAAAGCGCTGAGGGTCAGCGATTCATCCCCCACCGACTATGTCGGAAGGAGTTTTCTCGCTGATACATCATAAAAATATAAGGCGAAATATCTTGTAAAATTAAATTATTCTTGCTACAATTTCTTGCATCAAACGTAAATATGTACCATAACTTTTTGGTACTTTTCACTATTATAGTAACAGGAGGATTTAAAATGAGCGAACAGATTATTAGCCCTGATATGCTTGTGGGTGAAATCATTACAAAGCACCCGCTTGCATCACAGTTTCTTATGGAGTGTGGTATGGGTTGCATCCACTGCCCTGCTTCTCAGATGGAATCATTAGCAGAAGCTTGTGCAGTACACGGTATTGATGGTGATGAGATCACCGATGCTTTAAACGATTATCTCGCTGAGCACAACGCCTAAAAGTATTAAAGGGCTGTCACTTTAGTGACAGCCCCTTTTTGATGCTCTGCCCCTCAGGCGTCTGCACTGAAATGCTTGTTTTACTCCACTTGAAATAAACCTTCTTACCATCTATTTTTTGTCTGTACGAATTATCACATAGAACTTTATGCCAGACTTTAGCTTTTTAATCGTCTTTGATGTTTTTGTATTCTTTTTAATGTTCAGAGATTTAACATTCTTCTTGAACTTCTTGTCAGAACTATATAGTATCTCTTATCCTCAATCAGAAATTGAATATGTATCGTGAAAAATGATATAATATTTAAAGCATTGGGGACATTATTGTCCCCTTTTTTGTTTTCTTATGAGGAAAGTAAAGAGGATTATCAAATGAATAAGAAAAATATTGTTACTCTGTTATTAGTAATAACGTTATTTGCGCTATTATTCATCAGGAAAGAAGTAATAGCTGCCAATGTCGTCGATAGTAAAACAGAAGGTACTATTACATGGACTCTCTATACTGATGGTACTCTTAATATTGTAGGAAGCGGCGAGATAACATCAAACTTGTCATACAATAATTTCAAGTCAAATGTAAAGGAAATTGTTATTGGAAACGGAATATCAATGATTGGTAGTAGTGCTTTTTCTGATTTCCAGAATCTCGAACATATTACAATTCCGTCGTCTGTAACAATTATAAAAGAGTATTCTTTTCATGATTGCAAAAGTCTTAAAAATCTAGTTATTCCTAATTCTGTTACTGACATTTTTTATGATGCTTTTTTGGGATGCAAAGCTCTCGAAACAGTAAGTTTATCGAATTCATTAACTTCTTTAGGTCATGGCATATTCCTCTCTTGCAGCAGCCTAAACAATATTACAATTCCTACTTCAATAAAATCAATAGAACAACGTGCGTTTGAGAGATGTATAAACTTAGACAACATTTCAATCCCTCAAAACGTTACTTCAATTGGAGATAGAGCATTTTACGATTGTCAGAAACTAAATACGGTCAGTATATCAGAGTCTCTTTTAAGCAAAATAAATATAGATGAGGTATTTTATGGTACTGCCTGGTTATTATCCAAGAAAGCACCTATTAAAGGTTCCATAGGAAGTAACTTCTATGAAATAGATAAGGATATGAATCTAATAATATATGGAAATAGTAAATTTGAAAGAATTATTGAAGGTGATTTATATTCGTTTCAAAACCTTATCAAAACCGTTACTTTTTCTGGAAATATTACAGATATATCATTAAGAGACAATACTGATTATTATTGCTTTGATAATATATTTATAAATCTAATGAAAA
Source organism: Butyrivibrio sp. WCE2006 (assembly GCF_000701985.1). Taxonomy (NCBI): domain Bacteria; kingdom Bacillati; phylum Bacillota; class Clostridia; order Lachnospirales; family Lachnospiraceae; genus Butyrivibrio; species Butyrivibrio sp. WCE2006. The sequence continues at coordinate 1,794 of NZ_JNKH01000026.1, forward strand.
TTACTAATAACACATCTCAAAGCATCCCCTTGTGTTCTGCCTTAAATCATGAGAGCTACCATGCTTTTTCTTGGTGTGATGTTTCCGATAAAACCGAACCTGTTTATTATATAAAGCCTAACAGCTCTGTTGTAAAGGTCTCACCGAAACTAAAAAAGCATTACAAGATTATTTTTGATGGTAATGGTGCTACATCAGGCACAATGAATCCTACAGAATATGAAGTAGATAAGCAAGTTACAATACCTAAGGAATGCCTTTAGTCTAGATAAGCATGAATTCGATAAGTGGGAAGTGTATAAGAAGTCAGAACCAGATAACGCCTTTATGACTTACTGGTATGGTGGTTATTTCGAATATTCCCTTGGTGAAGCAATAGAATGCGACGAACTCATCTTCAAAGCTATATGGAAGGAACTCCCTAAAGTAAATATTAACTTTATATCTATGGGAGGAACTGGGGTAATGGAATCTGTAATCGTATATCTAGGTGATAGTTATACATTACCTGTATGTACATTTACGTCTCCTATAAACAAGGAATTTGAGGGATGGTTAATCAACGGCGCACTGTATTCTCCTGGTGATGTAATAAATGTTGGTTATCCAAGAGTAGATGTATGTGCTGCATGGAAAGATGTAATATCTAAAAATGATGGCGAAGAAGTAACTTTAAGACCAGATGAAGAGATAAATCTATCCTCCGTAACATATAAAGCTTCTTCAAATGCCCAATATGTTTCTGTTACTTCTTCAAAGAATAATAAGAGTGTAAAGATTGCATCAACAATTAAAGTAAATAGAAAAGAATATAAAGTAACTGAGCTTGCTAAGAAATCAATTAGTGGTAAAAAAATCAAAAAAGTTACTATTGATGCTACAAACCTTAAAAAGGTACATAAGAATACTTTCAAAGGATCTAAAAAGCTAGAAAAGGTAACCATTAAAGGCACAAAGAAAAACTCCAAAATTGCTAAGCAGATCGAAAAAGCCGCTAGGAGAGTTAATAAAAAAGTGAAGATTGTATATATGAAGTAAATTATCTTATTAATTTAATGGACATATCATATTCCAAGGCAGATATGATAACTCAAACTAACATCTTTGTATACCCAGGGGCTGTGCCCTAAAAATATGTACACTGTTGATGTGCACTGTCATGCTGCCAATCATCTTAAAAACCATTTCTTCCATAGATTCTGTATTTGTAGTTCATTTACAAAGCTGGATTTTTATAGAAAAGAGACAACGAACTATGAAAAATTTTCGGTTACTTTCAGTTATTGTGGCTCTGTTTGTACTTCTCATTATTATGTTACCAGTACCAGCACAGGCAAAAGCAAAGAAGCCTAAACTGTCTGCTCAAACAGTAAAGATGATAAACGACAAGAATGATGAGCAGCAGGTAACATTAAAAAACCTGAACGGTGCTCCTGTAAAGTGGAAATCATCCAACCAAGATATTGTTAAGATAAAGAAGATCAAAACTACAAAGAATAAGAGTGTTGTCACGTTTTTCCCGAGAGATGAAGGGAATGCAACACTGACAGCTATAGTAGGAAAGAAAAAGTATAAGGTCAAAGTAACTGTATATTCCAAAGAAATAAAATTTAATAAATACAATACGTCCATATTCAGCCGCGAATCCATGACAATTACAGCAATCCATCCTTTGCTTAAAGAGCTTGAAACTGTTACTGTAAGTTCCTCTGTTGCAGAAGCGGAGTTAAAAGGAATGGACGTAAATATTTTTACACTTGAGCTTGGCAGTTTTAATTTACGTGTCACAGGAAAATACAGGACAAAAAAAGGTAAGGAAATCACCCTGACGGGAGAGACCAATTCTATCACAATAACGAATCGGATAATATCGGAATATTTTGATGATTCTGCATGCAGACAACCAAAAGACATGTCTGGATATTGCATGGATAACGTATTGGTTTCAGTAAGATACAATTACGAACAGGGCGCAACGAGAAGCTACATGCCGGTAAAGATTACTTTCCTTACATCGCTTTATAGCGGATATTCCAATGATATGGAAATGAGACCGCTCACTACTGCTGATGGGGTTCCGCAGAAAGTATTTATTGATATGATCCTTGACGGTGTGGTGATAGAAACATACTCAGCTACTGCCAACGAGGCTGGAGAGTATAATATGATGTACATTGAGTTTTCACATATAACACAGATAGATACAAATAAAAAGCATATAGTATCTTTTGATGTGAGAATCGGATAAAAACTGCTGATCCAGATCAATTCCAAAGGATAATCATATATCTAGAGGTAAGACATATTTAATGTTAGAGATGTATATCCATTATTATAAGGATCTAAATTATATCTGTGTTTTAATAGAATAGTTAGCGCACGAAGGTAAAATTTCCTTGTTCACCATGTCTTTGAAGCTAGTTGAGGCACTCCGCTATAGATGTGCACTCCCAAAATTTCGCAAGCGAAATTCTTATTCTATACCTCTTCTATGTAATTAACGTAATCAAGTTCATTAAACAGTTGGAGAATTTCGTTGTGAGATCTCTGTCGGTCAAGTTCTAAGTCTATGATAAGTCCTGCATCCGAGGATTGCAGCGTCTTTTCCTTTGTCTTGGTGAGGCTCATGATTATGAAGCCCTGTTCTGAAATCATCTTTGAAAGCTTGGTAACTCCATGATTTTTGGTAACTTCTATGTAAATACTCATGTACTGGCTGTGCTCTTCAACATTTTTACTGGCGCGAAGAAGTACCAGATTGGAAAAGGCGATAAGCAAAAACGAAACAAATCCCACAATCAGATATCCAGCACCAATAGCCATGCCCATGCAGGCTGTGACCCAAAGTGAAGCGGCTGTGGATAGTCCCTTTATCTGCTTCTTACCGGTAACAAGAATTGTTCCAGCTCCCAAAAAGCCGATGCCGCTTACCACGCTGGCAGGAATACGGCTCACATCAGCAGCAAAGCCCGGCATCATTGCCAAATACACATTAAGGGCAGTAGCAACGGCGGAACCAAGGCTTACAAGCGCAAAGGTCCTTATACCGGCGCTGTGATGCCTCATAAGGCGCTCCCAGCCCACAATACTTCCAAGGAATGTTGCCATGGCAAGTCTTATCGCCACCGCCAGGTCATTTGTACTTTGTAAAAAATCCTTAATTTCACTATAACTCATACTTTATACCCTTTAATGTGGTGTATTCAAAAAACATTTATTTCTCTCCCTTATTTTTTAGTAGTGAAACTACTGCGTCATAATTATCAGGTTCATGGGGAAAAGTACAGTTAATGCAGCTCTTTATCTTCCGATCACCTTTATCAACAATTTTAAAATTCCCCGGACACTTTAAATTATAAAGCGGGCAATAACAAAAGAGGCAGTTTATGTCATTTTCACTCTCATGACACGGGTAGTATTCACATTCTTTGTTCGCAAAAAATCTACTTGAGTTTTTCATCTTTTACCGCTCTCATTCTCCCTATAAATATTTTAATAAATTCCGGATTGGAATTGTAGTAAAAATGAGGAAATCCCCATATCCCATTATTTTGTGAAATCATGCAGTTCCACCTGATATCCTTACCGGGTTTTCGTGCAACTAAGGCATCTCCATTATTTGAGCTATCGTAATAATGAAATTCATGCCCCTTCATACCTACAAGGCTGCGTCTGAGAATATCTTCATCAAATTCATGCTCTTTCATACCTACATGGCTGCATCTGAGAATATCTTCGTCAAAATCACTTCCCTCTTCCTTTTTAGAAAAGGCTATATTATTTATATCGGAATCTGAGCCTGAATCATGACTCTCCGATTCAATTTCCATATATCCAAACCTCACAAGATGACCTGTGTAGTGGCATTCCCCATCTATTTCAGAAACCATCTCATAGCTGTTTCCATCTATATCAGTGATGGTTTTATGAAGATACATAAAACCGCCACATTCTGCCAGACTCGGAATTCCTCTATCAAGCGCAGCTTTTATAGATCTGCGCATAGACTCATTATGGCTTAATTCCTCAAGATGGTTTTCAGGATACCCGCCGCCAAGCAGGATTCCGTCAGCATCAGCAGGAAGCTCTTTATCTTTCAAGGGAGAAAACATTTTGAGTTTTACTCCGTATTCTTCAAATAGCTCAAAATTGTCTTTGTAATAAAAGCAAAAGGCATCATCATAGGCTATGGCAAGTGTCAGCCCTTCTCCAATCTTAGAGTCATACCGGGTATCATCTCCGGTGAAACCATCACTTTGTTTGTACTCTTTTTCAATTTCCCTATTGGAATCATTATTATGTTCTTCTGCAAGCTTAATTAACTCATTTAAATCAACGTTTTTTTGAAGGTTCTCTGCTGCCGCAGAAATTTTTTTCTTTATATCCTCCATTTCCTCAGGCAGCTTTAACCCCAAATGTCTGCTCTCTATAACAATGTCCTTATTCTTTGGAAAGAAACCGAGGAGCTTTACGTCGCTCCTCATGGAAGATATTTCTTTCTCAAAAACCGGCTTAAGGTTATTATAAAAATTCTCGCTTATCTTGTTTAAAATAACTCCTTTTATCAATTTATTCGTATCATCAATAAGCATGCCCTTTACCAGAGAAATAATTGTTCTCCCAACCCCTGATGCATCAACTATAAGGACAATTGGCAGGTTCAGGGCTTTTGCAATTTCATAAGAAGATCCTTCAAGTCCTCCAGCATTCATGCCATCGTAGAGGCCCATCACACCCTCCACAACAGCTATGTCTGCCTCGCACTTTGAAAATGAAGCTGCCACTTTCTTTGCACCTGCAAAAAAAGTATCCAGATTTCTTCCTTCAATTCCCAAAGCCTTTTTATGAAAAAGCGGATCGATATAATCCGGTCCGCATTTAAAGGACACCGTTTTCAGGCCTTTTTTCTTTAAAGCCTTCAAAAGTGCGCAGGTAATTGTAGTTTTTCCGCTGCCACTAAGAGGTGCAGCAAGCATTATACCTTTTGTTTTTTCTCTACTCATTCCCTGTTCCTCATCTATGTAGTAATAATATCCTCAAATAGTGAATGAGAAAATCCATATAGGATTTTGCCCTTGCAGCATATGGTAAGATGCGAGTTTTTTTACATCACTTATGGAGATCATTATCGTTTCCTCATCGGCAGGCTCATACTCATTTATGATTTCTCTGACTTCACACATTGTTTCAAGACTGACAGCGTTAATGACATATCTTATACCGCTTCCTTTAGCCTTAAGGAGTTCAATTATATATTTAAGTTTCCCGCCGCTTCCGCCAATGAAAACACAATCGGGCTTCTCCATGCCGGCAAGGACTTCCTCAGCTGCGCCTTCTATCACTGTCACATTAGATAATCTTTTGTTCAGAACATTTTTCCTGATAAGTTCTGCTGCCTGAGGCTTCCTCTCTATGGTGTAAACCTTAAGGCTTGGGCTTAGCTGCGCCGCCTCAATTGCGACTGAACCTGTTCCTCCTCCTATATCGTAAAAGACATCTCTCTCTTTCAAGTTAAGCCGGATAATGCTCTCATGGCGGATAACCTCCTTTGTCATAGGTATCTCACCTCTAATAAAATCTGTATCCCTCGCCACATTAATCAAAGGCCGCTTTAAGGGATTATAATTAACCACAAGAGCAGTCAGAACTCCATCAGCACAATATTCTTCTCCCTCTTTAAAGGTCATTTCACAGATTTTCTCACTTTCATAGGAAAAATCTGCTCCCACCACGATTTTTCCTTCAAGCCCTGACTCTTCCAGCCTTTTTGAAAGCCTCTGAACATCCTTAGAATCTGACAACAGAATGAAAACCTTTTTGCTGTATTTTATTTTCTCTAAAAGAGTTTCTAATTCTTCAGCATTCTTCCTGCCGTGTATGCTAAAAAGGCAGGCATCGTCGTAGCTCTCCCCAAGCTTTGCAGCAAAATATGAAATAGATGAAATTCCGGGAATCACCTTTACATCAGCATCATCTTTCCAGTTCTTAAGAGCCTTAAACATCTTTTTGGCGCCGCTGTAAAAACCGGTATCTCCCGAAAAGATAATAGCTGCTTTTTCTGGCTTTTTTCTTTCAAGAACAGGAATGATATCCTCAGCCCTGTACATCTCATATTTAACCGGCGCTTCAATATCCTTTATAAGCCGCTTTGCACCAAAGACCACATCAGAATTCGCAATAATATCAATGGCTTCTTTAGTCATAAATTCTGCCCTGCCCATGCCAAGTCCAACAAGAGATATCCTCATTGCAAATCTGCCTTCATCATTATTATCACTACAAAAAGGCTCTTCTGACAAAATAAGTTTACAGGCACCATCAAGGCTTATTCCCTTATCGTCTGGACGTTCTATCATATGAAGCTTTATTCCTGAAGTTTCTGCCGCTTCAACCTTTTTTGCAAATCCACCTGATGCCCCGCTTTCCTTTGTAATAAGATGCTTTATGTCATACTGTCTTATCACAGCTTCATTCAGCTCTTTGGAAAAAGGGCCTTGCATGGCTACAATATGATCCGGAGCAATATTCTCATCCTCACAAAGCTTAAGGCTTTGAACAGATGGCAAAACTCTGACATAGGTTCTGTTTTTGGTATCCTCAGATACATTTTCGCAGTATATATGAAGTTCTTTACTGCCGGTAGTAAGGAGTATATTTCCTTCAGTGCTATCCATTGAAGCTGCACATTTCTCAATATCATGATATACAACAGCATCCTTAGGGAGCCTGGCTTCAATGCTCCTGCTGACTCTGAGATATTTAACTCCAAGAGATTTTGCAGCCTTCCTGATGTTCTTTGTGACCTCAACAGCGTATGGGTGAGTTGCGTCAATTATGAGATATTTCAAGGATTTCTCTTCTGAATCCTTCCTACCGCCATCAAATACCTCTGACAAAAATAATTCCATTTCCTCAGCATCCATACGTCCTACATGGACTTTTGCATACTCATTTTCGTCCATCATTTCTTTTCCGTACTCTGTTGCAACACAGACGGTGTGCCGGATTTTTGCTTTGGAAAGTCGCTCAGATAAGGTTCTTCCTTCAGTTGTTCCTGAAAAAATAACTATATTACTCATAGCTCATATCCTCTGGGGGTTATAAGTTTGCCGTCCAATATTCTGGTCATTGAGTTGCCTATGAAAACTGTAGTAAACATGTCCACCTTCTCCTGTGAAAGCTCCTTAAGAGTGCAGACCTTTTTCTCACATCCATCTCTTCCGATGTTTCTGACATATCCGCAGGCAGTATCCTCAGGGAGTTTTTCCAGCAGGATTTCACAGGCTCTTTGCAAATAGTCTGCCCTCTTGTGGCTTGAGGGGTTATAAATGGCAATACAAAAATCTCCCTCCGCCGCACATCTTAGCCTCTTTTCAATCACTTCAAAGGGTGTAAGAAGATCACTCATACTTATTATGCAAAAATCATGACTTAAAGGCGCTCCAAGAACCGCTCCACCACTTAGGGCTGCAGTCACTCCGGGGATTACCTCCACTTCATGAAAATCTTCTCTGTCTGCGATTTCCAAAAGCGGTGAAGACATTCCATATACTCCTGCATCACCGCTGCAGATAAGCGCTACCGATTTTCCTTCTTTCGCAAGTTCAACACACTTTTCACAGCGCTGAATCTCTCCGCGCATTCCGTTTTCATAAAACTCCTTTTCAGGAAAGCTGCCCCTTACGAGTTCAATATAGGTCTTGTAGCCCACAATAATATCGCTTCTTTTAAGCGCTTCCATGGCTTCAATAGTCATCATTCCCATGCTTCCGGGACCAATTCCAACTACACATATTTTACCCAATTATATTCACCTCAAAATCCTATTCCAGGAGAGTTTCTCCTGGCGATTGCGATTGTCATACCATTATGAGCCTGCTTTTTAAGGACCAGTTCAGCCATAGGCCCTGCCCCTGCAACTGCCGCCCGCTCGCATACATTGTCCACACCGACTGTGTTTTTTACAAAATCAGAGGCTTCAAAATTCCCCTGCACCTTGTTTAATATTTCTTTATCAAAAGACAGCACAGGTATCCTGAATCTGTCCCTTAAATCAGTTATTGCTTCTTCATCTTCCTTCAGATCAATGGTGCAAATAGCGTAAACTTCGCTGGTTTCTATACCGATGTTTTCAAGGGTCTTAAGAAAAAAATCAAGCACCGCTTTCTTATCTTTATCTTTTTTCATCCCGAGACCAACTGTGTATTTTTTGGGTTTTAGTAAAAGTGAACACTCAGCATCCGTATCATCACTAACCGCCACGTCCACCTTTTCCTTTGGAGGATAATTCTTTATGGATAAGGTTACCTTCTTATTTTCAATCGCCTTTACTGAAACCCTTTTTATTCCGTCCCTATTGGCAATCGTTAGCCTGTTTTCCACAGCAAATGTATCAACTGAAAAAGAATCATTAACATCAGTTGAAGTGGTTATAACGGGTATGGCTCCAAGAAGCTCTGAAAGAATCACCGCAAGCTTGTTTGCACCGCCTGCATGCCCGGAGAGCAAGGGAATCACAAACTGACCGTTGTCATCTATTACAATAACAGGGCAGTCACCCAGCTTATCCTTTGGAAGACCTGAAATTGCTCTTACTGCAATCCCGGTGGCGCCAATGAAGATAAGTGCATTACTTGTCTGAAAAACTTCCCTGGTCCACTCACCTATCTTTTTCCCAGTCTTTTTGAATGACTTTGGAAAATCATCGGAGTCCATGCAGACATAGCAGTCCGGTGCTTCGATTCCATTCTTTACGCATCCTTCATTTATTTTTTCTAAAATACCCGCGCCGGGTTTCGTAAAGCATACAGCTATCTTCTTCATTTGTAATACCTGATTTTCTTTTCCTGAATTCCGTTGAGAACTCAGGATCATAAAGCTTTGATCTGTCATAACTGCTGTGGCTTATAGCATCTCCCACAAGAACTATTGCTGTCTTTGTGATATTTTCTTCGGATGCTTTTTCTGCAAGATTTTCAAGGGTACAGATAATCTTCTTCTCCTCAGGCCAGGTGGCCTTATACACGATTGCACAAGGAGTATCCTTGGAATAGCCGCCGCTTATAAGTCTGTCCGACAATTCCTTAAGCATTCCTGCACTAAGATAAATAGCCATGGATGCACCGTGTTGTGATAACAGCTCCATCTGCTCCTTTTCCGGGACCTTTGTTTTTCCTTCAAGTCTCGTTATTATTAAAGTCTGTGAAACGTCAGGAAGTGTGTACTCGATATTTAGAGCTGCAGCAGCGCCAAAACATGCACTGACTCCGGGGCAGGACGCATAGGGTATTTTCTCCTTATCAAGCTCGTCCATCTGCTCACGAACTGCACCGTAAATGCTGGGCTCTCCTGTATGAAGTCTCACCACTTCTTTGCCTTCTTTATGAGCATTTATCATCACCGCCATGACCTCTTCAAGGGTCATGACTGCGCTGTTATATATTTTGGCTTCCTTCCTGGTGTATGTAAGGATTTCAGGATTCACAAGGCTTCCCGCATATATCACAACATCTGCTTTTTTCAGAAGTTCCATTCCTCTTACAGTTATAAGATCCACTGCCCCGGGACCTGCTCCTACGAAATTTACCATCTATATATCCTCGTCTTAAAAAATATCCTTTTAGAAATCTTTGTTCTGAAAAATGTCCTCAGCATTTTCAGTTTTTCCCAAAAGTCCCTCTTTATTGGAATACATTATGCACTCTGTCTGAATCTGACCTGCTCCTCTTTTGCTTAGATAAAAAGCGATTTTCTCCATAATGTAATCAAAGCATTCTTTTTCTATGCCCTCTCTAAAATAAATATCAAGAGCCTCCTCGGTGGACACACAGCCAAGGATTTCCTGTAAAACTTCAGTTGATGCTCCGCACTTTATGGCAGCTGCTGCCAAAAGCTCCATTCTGCAGTCTGCCTCTCTTGAGTGGGTGTTCATGATACCACCGGAGACCTTTATCAGTTTCCCGATATGTCCGCAAAGCACCAGCTTTTCAAAGCCCAGTTCCTTTGCCATATCTATGGTCTCCCCGATATAATTCGAGCACTTAACCGCCGCATCGAGGTCATATCCATATTTTTCCTTCATAAACTCTCTGCCATAATTGCCGGGTGAAACTATGGCGCAGCAATCGCCCATGGCTCTCTTTTGCCGAAGCTCCACAAGGATAGTATCAAGAAGGGCTTTGGTACTCATGGGCTCCACAATGCCTGTGGTACCGATGATAGATATCCCGCCTTCGATTCCGAGTCTTGGATTAAAAGTTTTTTCAGCAAGTGCCTCACCATCAGGAACTGATATTTCTATGAAAAGTGAACCATCATAGTCATAAAGATCCATGACCTGCCTCACTTCTTTTTCAATCATTTGCCTGGGCACAGAATTTATCGCAGCATTACCTACAGGCTGATCAAGCCCCGGACGGGTTACCCTTCCGACACCTTTTCCGCCATCTATTAAAACTCTGCCTTCCTCATCCTTTGGATCAATGCAGGAAACTTTAGCATAAACCAGAATTCCGTTGGTGATATCAGGGTCATCCCCGGACTGTTTTCTCACCGCGCAGCTTGCATAGCCGCTATCAAGCTGTATGTCTTCAAGCTCGGGACTGTACTTAATTCCTGCAGGTGTCTCTATTTCAATTTGTGTTTTCTTTTTCCCTGATAAAAGCATGATTGCAGCGGCTTTACTTGCTGCTGCAGCACAGCTTCCCGTTGTAAATCCTTTTTTCATCTTATTCCCCGTGTCAAAGTAATATATATATCTTCTTTCCGGCAAAAGCGATAATGACCGAAAATCACAGGCTGTAAAGAACTGCGTTGCAGATAGCTGCCGCAATGTTGCTTCCGCCTTTCCTGCCTTTATTTATTATGTAGGGCACATCGGAATTAAGAAAAAGCTCTTTTGCCCAAACCACGTTCACAAAACCCACCGGCACACCTATGACAAACTTTGGTGTAAAAATCCCCTCTTCCATCATCTCGTAGAGCTTTATCAAAGCGGTCGGAGCATTTCCTATAGCAAAAATCACATCTTTGTCGAGCCTGGCTGCTTTTTCCATTGAAGCCTGTGCCCTTGTGGTTCCTCTTTTTGATGCCTCCAGAGCAACATCCTCATCAGCCATAAAGCAAAACGCCTCACCGCCAAAACTTGCAAGCTTCTTCTTATTTATCCCCGAAAGAGCCATGTTGGTATCAGTTACTATGCAGGCACCATTTCGTATAAGATTCTGTATCTTTTCCACTGCCCCTTTAGAAAATGTAAGAGTTGATGCATAGTCAAAATCTGCTGAAGTATGAATGCATCTTTTGGTGATAAAAGAAGTTTCTTCATCCAGGAAAATCCCGGCATCTTCCAGCTCCTTCGTTATGATCTCAAAACTCCTTTTCTCTATATCAGCAGGTTTTACATTTTCATAATTCATTCATAGCACCTCAAAAAGTTTATGTCTTTATATTTCGTAAACGCCATTCAAACTTTGCCTTAATTACTTCTAAAAACATCAAGACTTTCGTTCTCAAAAAGTGTGTAAAACATCTTCCAAAGCTTCCACAAGCTTTTCGTTTTCCAAATGTCCCTTAACAGCGATTCTGAAAAATCCCTTTTCAAGTCCGTAATAATCGCTGCAGTCTCTTATAAGTAATCCCTTTGAAAGCAGCGCATCATACAAATCAGTAGGTCCCTCAAACAGAATAAATGAACTGTCGCTTTCATAAACCTTAAGCCCAAGATTCTTAATTTCACTCATAAGGAAACTTCTTTCACTACTAATTAGATCATTCGTGCTTTTGATAAAATCCATCTCTCCTATAAGTCGTATTCCTTCCTTCATGGCTGCTTCGCTGCAGACAGAAAGGTTCCATTCGGGGAGCTGTCTTATCATCTTTTTTATGTTTCTCGGAGACGAAATTGCATAGCCCATTCTGATTCCCGGGAGCGCAAGGAGCTTTGTCAAAGACCTGATGATTATCAGATTTTCATACTTTGTAATGAGGTCTCTTACTCTTGCTTTAAGAAATTCATTTGCATTTCCTACTCTACCTGAATCGTCTGCATTCCAGAATTTTCCTATCTTTTCTGACATATAAAGGAAGCTCTCATCAAGGCATACAAAGATATTCTTATCCTTCGCGATATTTAAAATTCCGGTTAAAATCTCGTCACTGATATTTACTCCTGTTGGATTTGAGGGATCACATATAAAAATCATACCTGGTCTGTCACCTGATTCTTCACTTAATGCCTTTATATCCTCTTCCGAAAATCTAAAGCCATTTTCCTTGTTTAGCAGATGTCTCTTTATCCTGCAATCCACTGATAACAAAGCATGCTCATACCCTGAAAATCCCGGTTCAAATAGTAAAGCTGTCGCAGGTCGTACAGCCTTAACCGCAGCCATAATAAGCTCTGATGCGCCGTTACCTGCATACACAGATTCCGGCGAAACTCCGTTTGCATCCGCTATGATTTCTCTTATCTCCTGCTGCGTGATGTCAGGGTAAACACCTGCCCTTTCAACTGAATTCCTTACCGCTTCCATGACCTTTGCCGGTGTACCAAGAGGATTCAGGTTCACTGAAAAGTCCATATTCACTTTATTTCTGTAAATGTCACCGCCATGTGCCATATATTTATATTTCCACCAATAAAATCTGTTTTATGAGAAAAAAGGATTCTTGAACGCGTTTTCCTTAGTGCATTCATAAAATCATCGTAGTCTGTAATTAAACGCCTGCGAAAAATCCAACAAGGCACATAATGACCAAGAGCACTACTGCCGTGATTGCCTCAGTCATAAACATAAGGTCATTGGCTCTTTTGATGTCCTTTTTCTCCGGCTTTCGTATTTCGTCGCCGATTGTGGGCTTTTCAACAACAACTCCCTTATATGTATGAGTTCCGCCAAGCTTTAGTCCCAAAGCACCAGCGCAGACGCTCTCTGTCTGGGATGAGTTGGGAGACTTGTGATTAAGCCTGTCTCTTTTCCATATTTTAGAGGCTCTTTTCCCATCAATATTCTTTGAAAAAAGCTCTAAAATAAAGCTTGCTGCAATCATGAAAACTGCGCTGATACGGGCCGGAAGAAAATTGAAAAAGTCGTCTGCCCTTGCTGCAAAGCTTCCAAAATATTCGTATCTGTCATTGTGATACCCAAGCATGGAATCCATGGTATTTACAGCTTTATATGCCATCCCAATCACAGGTCCGAAAAGCGCCGTGTAAAGGAGCGGCGCAATTACTCCATCAGATGTATTTTCAGCCACAGTCTCGACTGCCGCCTTGATCACTTCCTCCTCGGACAGCTCTTTGGTGTCTCTCCCGACGATCATGGATAATGCATATCTTGCCTTCCCGATATCGCTCTTTTCAAGCTCTGAAGCTACCGCCATGCTCTCTCTGCAAAGGCTCCTTGCTGCAAGAATATAGCAGGTAAAAATCGCCTCAATAACAACGCCAATATACATGTTTAAAAAATATGCCGTGCCTACGATAACTGCCATAACCGCAATTACAATAAGCTCCACACTAAGCCACAGAAGGATTCCGTTTCTCTTTTCCCTTTGATATTCTCTCTTTTTATCCTTAAGATCGCCTCCCAGCAGCACTTTTTCAAAAAAGGAAATCAGGTTGCCAATCGCTCTTATTGGATGCGGGAGCCTGTGAGGATCTCCGATTATCTGGTCAAGTATTATGCCAAGTACCAGCCCTGCTATATGAAGTCTAAAAAACAATCCCATCCGTTAGTTTTTCCTTATCAAATAAATAATATGGCAAGCTCTCCTGCCAAAAACGCCATTTCCAACCTATCAATGCAGCCATATTTAATTATCCACATTGATAAGCCGATACTATCAATCTATCCACATAGGCAGGTGGATATTATAGGCTTTTTTACAAATAAACCACAATTGCCAAAACAGCGGCCGTGACAATCTCGCCCGTCGTTACAAAAAATCCTGCGGTATCTCCGGTGACGCCGCCAAACTCTTTATAAATCTTCCTTTTGTAATACAATGTATGCGCCAAAAATGCCAACACTGTAGCTGCTCCATAGAGCGGTTTAGCGTAAATCATTCCCCCGCAGCTTATAAGGAATATGAAAAGATTAAAAAATACCGTTCCCTTCTGATTATTCTTTGTTTCTTCGTAAAGCATTCCTTCCTTTTTTGCTTTCTTAAAGGTTAGTGAAGTAAAAGCACTGGCTGCCCTTGAAATAACAAAGGTCAATCCCAAAATAACAATAAGCCTTGTATCGCATTTGGGACTTAGCAAAATCGCTGTAACAGCAGCTGCATAAATCAGATACCATTTTAAAAGTGATATAACCGCAAATGCACCAATATGGGAATCCTTTAGGATTTCCAGTTTTCTCTCCTTTGATGCGTAGGAATTAAGGGCATCCTCCGTATCCATAAAACCGTCCAGATGAAAGCCGCCGGTTATAAGAATTGGAGTCAGAATCGTCAGGATAATTCTGACCGCCACGGGCAGTTTCATAAGCGGATCAAAACTATTTAAAAGCAGAACTACTGCCCCCATCACAGCCCCTACGAATGTGAAAAATGTGAGGCTGTGCGCCATATCATCTTCCTTCCACTCAAACACAGGCATAGGTATCTTACTGTACATGGAAAAAGTTACAGCGAGCCATCTAAATATTTTCAACTTTAGTTTCCTTTCCTCAGATCATATATCTTCTCTGAAAAAGCAGACAGCTTCTCATTTATCATGCTAAGGATATACACATATCGCCTTGTGGAAACGTCATATCCCTCATCATCTCTCTCGTACTCATTCGTGACAATAATGATATTATTAACTTTCTTCGAGAGCTGCTTTATCTCATCAACAACTTTGTCTATAAGTTCTATGGTCGTCAGATTTTTTCCTTCAGGATTCTCGAACATCTCATTTCCGGCTAAATTGGATACGCACTCCAGAAGCACCGTTGTCTTTTGTGGATCAGGAATTTGGGCTAAAGTCTCAGCTATTCCGTACTCTTTTTCTATAGTGACAAAGCCTTTTCCTTCCCGCTGTCTTCTATGCTTTTCCACACGCTCTTTTCCTGCATCATCATATATCTTCATGGTGGCGAGATATACTCTGTATGGGTCATCCGTCTTCATGGAAAGCTCCTCTGCAAGCACGGATTTTCCGCTGTTGCTGGTACCGATTACAAGATAAATCATCTGTCAAACCTCTCATACTGCTCTATTACGGTGTCGTTAAATTCCGTGCCGCTAAGATAAAGAGACATAGCCATATCAAGCATAGGAAAAAGCATAATAGCACCGGTTCCCTCTCCCAGGGCAAGGTCAGCATGGATTACAGGTTTAAGTGAAAGCTCACCAAGAACAATCTCCATTCCTTTCTCTCTCCCCATGTGTGATGGAATCATATAATCTCTGCTGCCGGGTACAAGCCTCTCAGCCAAAAGCCCTGCAACTGCACTAATCAGTCCATCTACCACTATCGGCACATGGTATAGCGCACCTCCTATAAAAACTCCGGTGAGTCCTGCTATGTCAAAACCTCCAAGGCGCATGAGTGCGTCAATTGCCTCTTCTTTTGTAACTATCTTTGAATTCTTTTTATCTCCTCTGTGAAGCTCCAGCCCCTTTTGAACAACCTCTGCCTTTTTCTTAAGTCCGCTGTCGGAAAGTCCTGCGCCTCTCCCTGTTACTCCCGCAGGATTAAGTCCCATCAATGCACAAAGAAGAGCTGTGCTGGTTGTCGTGTTTCCTATACCCATCTCGCCAGTGGCGATAATGCCATATCCGCCCCTGCTCCTGTTCTTTACTGCCTCAATTCCTGTTGTAATTGCCAGAAGGCACTCATCAAGCGTCATAGCAGGTCCTTTAACGAAATTCGAAGTTCCTTTTCTGACCTTGGCGGCTATAACTCCGGAAGGCGTATCCTCACAATTTATGCCTACATCATAGACGAAAAAGTCAAGCGGATAGCCCTTTGCCATGGTACCTACAGAACTCTTTTTTTGTCCCATTAGCTCAGCCACATCCCTCGTAACTTTCTGGTTTGTCTGGGATACCCCCTCTTCAAACACGCCATTGTCAGCGCACATTATTATGATGGCTTTCTTTTCTATGTCAGGACAAGTTTTCCTCTGTATCTCTGCCATGTGGCTTATCATCGCTTCAAAGCTCCCAAGACCGTCGATGGGCTTTGCAACCGCATCCCATTTTTCCTTGGACTTTATTCTGATTTTGCCATCCGGCTTATCTATTTTAATTGAAAATAATTCTTCTAATGTCATTCCGCTTCCTTACCTTTAATAAGCCTGTAATTTCCGTTCAGGACTTCATAAATATAATCCATATCAAGACTCTCTCTTAGCGCTTTTGCAAGACGGTCATACTCCCTGTCCTTGAATTCATCATAGTCTGAAATCTTATCCGTGACGATATCTTTTCCCCTTGCTTTTGCGATTTTTTTAATAACCAAAGAGGCTATCTCCTTCTTATCAAAAAAGCCGTGGATGTAGGTTCCGTACACATTTTTACTGCAAAATCCCGTTCTGCCAGATGTGAATTCTAAAGGCTCTTCGGCGGGTGTATTTTTTTCCATTTCTCCGTAGGTGACAGTATTCCCCATTTCACCATAGGGAACAGTTTTCCCATTTTCATCATAGGGAACGGTTTTTCCCATATGTATTTCATAACCCTCAACCAAAATACCCTCTAATCCGCTAAGGATTCCGGAAACTGAATTCACCTTTCCTTCATAACGGGTTCTCACCTTCTCATTTTCCAAAACCGTATCAACAGGTAAAAGCTCAAGTCCCTCAATGCTTCCGCCCTCTTCCACATGATAAGGGTCTTCTATTTTCCTGCCTAGCATCTGGAAACCGCCGCATATTCCAAAGACACATATGCCTTCTGCTGCCTTTTTGATGACTTCATCAAAAAGGCCGTTTTCCTTGATACTCCTTAGATCTGCGATCGTGTTTTTTGTTCCGGGCAAAATTATGAGGTCAGGATCCTTAAGTTCTGATGGCTCATAAACATACCTTACCGACACATCTTCAAGCTGTTCAAAGGTATCAAAGTCTGTAAAATTCGATATATGCGGAAGCCTTATAACAGCTATATCAAAAGTCTTCACCTCTTTTTTTGTAAATCTGTCAGAAAGAGAATCCTCATCATCAAGCTTGACATCAATATAAGGAACAACACCCGCAACCCTTGTTTTTCCTTTATCTTCAAGGATGCGTATACCATCATCAAAAAGCCTTATATCCCCTCGGAATTTATTGACTATAAGCCCTTTAACTCTTCTCCTCTCATCATCTTCAAGAAGGTCAAGCGTACCAAGGAGCTGCGGAAAAACGCCGCCTCTGTCTATGTCTCCAACCAGTAGAACGGGCGCATCTATCATCTCTGCAAGTCCCATGTTCACGATGTCATCCTTTTTAAGATTCATCTCCACAGGAGAGCCAGCGCCCTCAACAACTATCACATCTACCATGTCCGAGAGCCTGTTGTAAGCATCAAGAATGTCTTTTACATAATCCTTCTTGTGCCTGAAATACTCCATTGCCTTCATGTTTCCGATAACTCTGCCATTTACAATGACCTGGGAACCCACATCACTGGTAGGTTTTAAGAGTATGGGATTCATAATGGACATAGGCTCAATTCTGGCACACTCTGCCTGCATCACCTGGGCTCTGCCCATCTCGAGGCCGTCCTTTGTGATAAAAGAATTAAGTGCCATATTCTGAGACTTAAATGGCGCAACCTTATACCCATCATCGCTGAAAATCCTGCAAAGACCGGCTGCTATAACACTTTTTCCGGCATTTGACATAGTGCCCTGAATCATTATGACCTTTGCCTTTTTCCTCTTGAGAAAAGGCGCTTCATCTGAAGCATCAATTTTATTTTTATTAAATGAAGCTTCTTTTGATGATTCTTCTACAGGTTTCCCTATCACTACTGAACTTTCTTCATTATTATGTAAAGACGATTCGGGCGCGTTTGCCTGAGTAGATTCTTTTTCTTTCTCCCATGGCATCTCCCCAAGCAGCTCAATATCTATATTCTCAATATGATAAAGCTTTCTTATGAAGCTCTCCTTAAATACTTCTGAGGGCTTTCCTATTTTCAGGACTTTCCTCTCTCCGATTGCAACCACAATATCGGAGATTTTCCTGGCTATTTCCAGTTCATGAAGTGACATAAGCACGGCCACGTTTTTCTCCTGAACATAGGCTTTGATCTTTTGAAGAATGTCGATTTTATGCCTTATATCAAGGAAAGATGTGGGCTCATCAAGTACCAGAATCTCCGGTTCCTGACATATGGCTCTGGCCAGCAGGACTCTTTGTTTTTGTCCGTCACTTATTTTTTCAAAAAACTTATCCGAAAGTTCTGAAACATCAGTCCACCGCATGGCTTCTTCAACTTTTTCCCTGTCTGCTTCTGAAAGGATTCCAAGCCGCCCGGTGTAGGGATATCGCCCTATCTCCACAACCTCTCTGCAGGTCATAAGCTCAGGCTTAACCCTGTAGGTCATAAGGAGCGACATGCGCTTTGCAATCTCTGACGCAGATAACGCAGACTTATCCTCACCATTTAAATACACGGTACCGCCCCTTAATGAAAGCTCACCTGTCAGAGTCTTTAGAAGCGTAGTCTTACCACAACCGTTAGGACCTATAAGTGTGACGATTTTGCCCTTTTTCACAATTATTGAAATGTCTCTTATCAGGTCTTCCTTGTAGCCTATATTAAGTTTGTCAGTGCTTATCGCTTTTGACTTATCCATCAATCCTTCTTTTTCCTTTGAATCATCATAAAAATAACAACCGGCACCAGAAGCACCGCTGTCACGGAGCTGATGCTGACCTCAGTGGGGGCAAAAACAGTTCTGGCTATAAGATCGCAAAATAGTGTTATGAGCGCCCCTCCAAGGAAGCTGGCGGGGATCATCACATGAGCGCTGTCAGTTTTAAGGCTCATCCTTGCAAGATGAGGAACTGCTATTCCCACAAAGGATATGGGGCCTGCAAATGCAGTTACACAGGCAGCAAGAATGCTTGATATGAATATGAGCATAATCCTGAGGGCGATTATATTTACGCCAACGCTCCTTGCATAAGCTTCCCCAAGTCTGTAGGCATTCATGGGTTTTAAAATCGTAACCGTAAGTAAAAGTCCCAGAATCACGATCACGGTAAACACTCTGATTCCATCCCAGTTTATTCCGGAAAGACTTCCCATGGACCAGTTATGAAGATTTACAATATTTGAATCATCCGCAAATGTCACCACAAAATCAGTTATGGCTGAACATATATATCCTATCATTATTCCGCACACAACAAGAGTGCTCATGCTCTTAACTTTTGTGGAAATCATAAGTACAAAACTCATGGCAAGAGACGCTCCAATGAAGGCTGACAACACCATCATACTTAGTCCCATCTCTTTTCCCATATATAGAAATGAAATCATGAAAATGGCAACCGACAGCTTGGCTCCTGAAGATATTCCAAGCACAAATGGCCCAACGATAGGATTCCCAAAAAAGGTCTGCAAAAGATATCCTGACAGAGCCAGCGCTCCTCCCAGAATGATTGCAGACACTGCCCTCGGAAGTCTGATATTAAGAATGATGCTTCTTAGCATCTCATTGTCGGACTTACCGGAAATAATTCCGGACAAGTCCCACACGGATACGTAAGCGCTTCCAAGGATAATGCTTATCCAAAATACTACCACTATGAAAATTGTTATCAGGCTAAAGAATATGATGCTTCTTTTTCTATTCATATATGTTTCCTAATTCCATTTACGATAACTTATTCAGGTAAGTGTAGTCTCTGTCCACATCACTTAGCACATCACTTAAGTCTCGCATAAATTCAGCCATTCCCGTTATCTGCTGAAAAAGATTTCTCTCCGTACAATAAACTCTTTTTTCTTTTACCGCTTTAAAATCGCTAAACAGTTTATTCTTTGCAATGAGGTCATCGATAGAATGAATCTCGCCACCGATGGTGCTGTTGTAGATTATTATATCTGCCAAAGCCGCCTCTCTGTAAAAATCCTCCATCTGCATGTTCATGGTTGAGAGTGCATTTTCCCCTTCCCCTGCTCCAAGAAGGGCATACTTTCCGCCTGAAAGCTCAATCATCCTGGTAATATAATCACCGGATTTTCTTACATTGATAAGGCCATTTGCGGTTACATGGAAAAAGGCAACAGTTTTTCCTGTCTTCTTATTATCATCCATGATTGCGCTCATGGAACCAAGCTGATCATCAAAATATTGTTCTGCTTCTTTTTCCCTGTCAAAAAGTGCTCCGTAAAGCTTTATCCATTCAAGCCTTCCAAGAGGATGCTCCTCGTAGCTGGAAGTCTCAACAAGTACAGGTATGCCTAGCTCTGTAAGCTTTTCTTTAACTGCGGGCTCATGATATATCATAGTATTTTCTATGGCAAAATTGCAGCCTGCCCCAAGGATAACCTCGTAATCGGGAGCTCTGTATTTTCCCGCATATATTATTTTTCCATCCTGCATGGCATCCTTCGCAGCATCAATGTACCAGTCTTCCTTCTTTGTACCTGAAAGCTTTATCATATCAAGGGCGCCGCAGGTGTTAATAAGGTCCATTGCAGATGTTGATACAAGATAAGTCTTATCAAGAGGCTTTTGCAAAATCACAACATCCTTGCCTGCTTTTTCCAGGATATTACTTGTTATCTTCTCATCTGAACCTTCCGGTAAAACCAGATAGTTCCCGGAATTATCTATAGATATGAGAGAATAATCTCCGTATTTTTCTATTTCAAAACCTGTAGCATATTTAAGTTCTGTCTTGCCGGTAGAGGATAAACCTGCATCTTCAAGCGCAGCTTTTAACTCAGATAATTTCGCATCTGAGTTCTTATCTTTCCTTGTTGAAGGCTCCTCATTGCCTGCTTCTGAATTCTCTTCTACCGGGCTACTTTCATTTTCTGCTTCTAAATTTTCTTCTGCAGAAGTATTACCATCGTGTTTTTCGCCCCAGGTTATCGTATATTCAATTTCATGAGGGACACTCATTGCCACTGTATCCCCGATAACCGTCAGAGGTTCATCTATATTATCTATATCTACGGTAAAGGTCGATTCTCCACCGTTATTTTCATTTTCATATTTTTGCCCGTTTACGATCATGTAGTCATAATTGCTGCTGCTCCAGACAAATTTAGCAGAAAGCTTTCCATTATTATCAGTAATCTCTACCGGGGATTTGATGTAAGCTTTCCCTGTTCCTCCTTCAAAGCTTATATCAACAAAGTAATTATGTTCTGATATTACATTTATATTCTGATTAGTGGAAGTAACCTCCTGCGAAGCGCAGGAGGTTATGATAAATGTTGCTAATATTAAAATACATAAAGAGGTTATTGTTTTTCTAAAATTCATTAAATCCTCATTCTTTTGTGCCTGCCGGACTTTAGTTCTGCATTTTTCCTAAAACCAATTTGTAATTCTGATAAATACAATATTTCTTCGCAGGCATTTTATTACACTAACAGTATTGGCTTATGTTTTAAATTCCTGCTTTTTCTAAGAAAAACCCTATCAGTTATTACTTAGCAGGAGTTTCAACAACTACCTTGTGGTCATACCACTTTCCCTTTGTTCCTATCAGTGCAAGGTCGAACTCCTTATCAAGATAGGGAACAGGAACATCAAAACCGTTTACTGTTTCTGTTGTACCGTCACTGTAGGTAACTTCATCCTTTGTGGGCTCAAGAAGAACTGCACCATCCTTCATGGCATCCTCAGCTGTTCCGGGAAAAAGATTTACAATGTTCTCGGAAGGAAGGCTGATATGAATTACCATCTCACCATCTTTTACGGTTAAAGTTCCCATGTCCTCATAGGCTTCATTTATCTTAAACATTGAACTGTCAGTTGTGAATTTTGCCTGATACTCTCCGTTCTCAATTGCCTCAGCACTTTCTGCCTTTGCAGCAGTTTCACCTGCTTCAACACCTGATTCAGAGATTGCTGCTGCAGTATGAGCTACATATAAATCCTTAACTGCATCGATTCTTCCAAGACCTTCTATCTGGCAGTCTATTTTCTCAAAAGCTCCGGAAGCCTCAAACATGCTCTTCCAGGAATCCTCATCATCTCCAGCCATATCGTTGTTTGCATGATCACCTGCAACAACCATCAAAGGACGAAGAATAACCTTTGTATAGCCTGCTTCCTTGACATTCTCGATTACCTTGTCACAAGCAGTTTCTTCAGGCTCACCCTCAACTGTTCCAATGAAAACATTGTCATAGCCAAGTTCCTTCATCTGAGTTGCCATCTGAGAATAAGTAACTTTTGCAGTGTGTGCTGTTCCGTGTCCCATGAATACGAAAGCAGTCTGATCATCTGCTGCAGCTTTAATGCTTTCAAAACCTGCTGACTTTACAGAAGCTTCCACAACCGCCTCGGCAACAGCTTTCTTATCTTCATTTATTACACTTGCATCACTTCCTACTTCTCCAAGAAGGGGCTCTGCAATAACTACGCTGTCAAATTTATCTGCATAGTTGTCAATTGCTTCCTTGAGCTCATCGTACTCAGCACCATGCATAAGGTGTGTAGGCTGAACAACAAGATTTTTTACACCATTCTGGACTGCTCTCTCAAGAGCCTGCTCCATGTTATCAATTTTCTCACCATCTCTTGCCTGAACATGGTTGATGATAATCTGAGCAGTGAAAGCTCTTCTTACAGACCAGTCAGGATAAGCATCAACGATAGCTTTTTCAACTCCACTTATATCTTCCACCCTGCTGTCATTAAAAGATGTTCCAAAGCTGACAACAAGTATCTCATTTTCTCCGATGTTATCTGTATTAAGCGGATCATCCTTTGATGCATCACCTGTATCTCTTCCAAAGTAATCAGGATCTGCGTTTTCACCTTCTACAAGTTCCTTCTGCTCATCTGTAAGATTATCCCAGGCAGCCTTTGCTTTTTCACAAAGCTCATCTGTCTCGTCGGTCCTCTGCTGAACATAGATAGAATCTATAAGGTCAGCTACTTCCTTAGCTTTCTCCTCATCACTCATATCAGCATCATCCTCTGTCTCTTCTGCATCCTCTGCCTGCTCTTTAGCGGCATCCTCTTCTGCTTCAGCTTCGCTTACTTCCTCACTTGCTTCATCAGCCTGCTCTTGCGCTTCTGCTTCCTCAGATGCTTCATTTGAACTTTCATCAGAAACAGTTTCCTGCACTGCTCCGGATTCAGCTCCTGTTTTGCCGCATCCAACAACCAGTGACATTGAGGTTGCCATTGCAAGCACTGCTAACACTATTCTTCTTTTCATAATATAATGCCTCCTTTTTATATAGAAAAAACTCATTCCCAAAATCCGGAAATGAGTTTTTTGCACACAAAACTACAGGGTTCTATTTTTCATAAACCCTTCTATTCGGTACGGCCAATTACTCGTGGTCCGGATTACAATTTCCAAAAGGAAATCTTATCCTGTACCAGCTTCATGGCAGGTTTCCTGGCTCATGGATCATCATGCTGCTATCTGCCTTCCCGAGATTCCCCAGTGGTCATAAAATGCGATATCAGCACTCCCCATTTACAGTGACGAGTTCGCACAGGTTTTACACCTGTTTCCCTTTTACCCTCTGCAGTCAGATAAACTTCCCTGACTTAAGCGGCACCACAAAACTGTCTATATTCTATTTTGAAAAAGTCCTTTAATTACTATTCAGGCTTCTCTTACAGCCTGAATTACTCAAAACTAATTCCATATCAAATGGATGTATTCTTAAAAGCTTCAATATCAAGCTCAGGCATAAGCTCTTTGTTTATGATATCCAGCATTTCGTTAAGCTTTTTATAGTCCTCAGGAGAGAATCTCTTCTCGCACCTCTTCATAAGGATCTTCAGATAGTCCTGATTGATCTTGCAGAAATCAAGATACTTCTTGGTGGGACGAAGGTGAAATTCTCTTCCATCATCCTTGGACTGCACTTTTTCAAGATATCCTTTTTGAACCAGACACTTGATTCTGTGAGCAGCATTGGGAGAGGATATATTAAGCGTTTTTGCAAACTCAGCAATAGTTGGCTCATTCATAGCCATTATTATCTCCATACTGAAAGTTTCAACCGTTGTGAGTGTTGCCTCTCTGTTTTCATAACGCGAATAAACCTTCAGAAAAAAATGAAGGCGAAGCTTATCATATATTTGACTTATGGCATAATCGAGCATTTTATATATTCCTTTGAAAATAATGATGTAAGGATCAAAAGTAAATTTAGCCCATTACTGATGATAAAAGTTACTTTTTCCGAAACTTTCGCAATTCAAAACAATCGAAATCCGTTAATTTACTGTGTAATCTGCTACCTACTCACGTTTAACGGTTTAATATGTCATGATTCGATTTATGCAGGCATAAACGAATTATGGCCTTTGACCCTATTTTGTAACTTTCATCTAGTATAGCATACTTTGCAAAGATACCCATCACTGAAACCCGAAAAGGTATTAAGCCAATCTTAAAGTTTTCTAAAGAATGACTGACGACTTTCTGAAAAAGCGCATACATGAATCATATTTTCATGCATTATTAGCATTTTGAATACATCAAATGACCAATTTCATTGAATTTCTGATACTTCAATGTTCTTTTTTGAACAAAATAATCAGTCTAAAATAAGATTTTAATTAGTCAGACTCCTCATAAACGAAATAACGTCAACTTTCCACAGCAAAGGATATAACTTCACATTAATTCCATTTTGAACCTTCAAGATAATACATTTAGCACAACTCACCTGTCAAGCAGTAAAGGACATCTCAGCGCTCTGCTAATGTAAAAATCCGGAATTTCTGATAAAATTCCGGATCCTGTCACTATATTATGAGGTAAGGTACATTAAGTCATTATGCTATTTATGCAAGCATAATCTCATTATAACCTTTGCTCCTCGTATCATATTATTGAAAATGTAATTTCAGCCTTAGTGACAACTACTCCGTCCACAAGAGCCTCTGCTTCTGCTACTCCCACAGAGCCTTTGCATCTGACCATCTGACAGCGGAGCTCAAGAACATCCCCTGGAGTTACAGGCTTTTTGAAGCGGGCATTCCTTATGCCTCCGAACAAAGCAATCTTACCTCTGTTTTCAGGAAGAGATAGCGCTGCAACAGCTCCTGTCTGTGCAAGTGCTTCAATAATCAGAACCCCGGGCATTATAGGTCTTCCGGGAAAATGTCCCTGAAAGAACTGCTCATCCATACTGACGCACTTTCTTCCCACAGCCCATATTCCAGGCTCATGATCTATAATTCTGTCCACAAGAGCAAAAGGATATCTGTGCGGCAGTATTTCAGCTATTTCCTCTGCAGTAAGTGATTTCTTTTCAACTCTTTCTTCTATATTCATACTATTTATTTTCCTCTAAATGCGATGACAGAGTAACCCTATCTTCCCTATCATTGCAAAATAATCAATACGACTTTCCAAGCGCTACACAAAGAACGTTCAAAGAATCTTAAAACTTCTTAAAGATGAGACAAGCGTTGTGTCCGCCAAAGCCAAGGCTGTTACTAAGCACATACTTAAGATCAGATTCTATGCCCTTACCGGGAACATAATTAAGATCCAGTTCAGGATCAGTTTCCTTAAGTCCTACAGTCGGAGGAACGAAACCGTCTTCCAATGCCTTTACACTAAATATAGCCTCTACTCCGCCTGCGCCGCCGAGGAGATGTCCTGTCATTGACTTTGTACTGGAGACGTAGAGTTTCTTTGCATGATCGCCAAAAACTGATTTTATGGCTGCTGTTTCATATTTATCATTAAGGCTTGTTGATGTTCCGTGCGCGTTGATGTAGTCGATATCATTTTCACTGATTCCTGCATCTTTGATGGCAAGCTTCATGCAAGCTGCACCGCCGACTCCGTCCGGTGAAGGAGAAGTTATGTGATAAGCATCGCAGTTACTTCCATAACCAACTATCTCAGCATAGATATGCGCGCCTCTGCTGACAGCATGCTCGTATTCTTCAAGTACGAGGACACCGCTTCCCTCGCCCATTACAAAGCCGTTTCTGTCCTTATCAAAAGGAATGCTTGCTCTTGCAGGGTCTGTAGAATCTGAAAGTGCCTTCATATTCTGGAAACCTGCGATTCCAAGAGGAGTTATGCTGCTCTCAGTTCCGCCGCAGATCATCACATCCTCGTAGCCATCTCTTATTCTGAAAAAAGAATCTCCGATGGCATTACTTCCGCCTGCGCAGGCAGTAACAGGGCAGGTGCACATTCCCTTAAAGCCATGAGCTATTGCTATGCGGGCTGCTGCCATATTACAGATAGCCATAGGTACAAAGAAAGGGCTGACCATATTGTTACCTTTTTCCGTCATGCGGTTATGCTGTTTTTCAATCTCATCAAGTCCACCGATTCCGCTTGAAATAATAACTCCGCATCTTTCTGCTGCTATCTCGGATACAGGAGTATCAAATTTATACTCTCCGTCAGCAGACTTGCAGAGACCTGAATCCTCTATTGCCTCTTCAGCGGCATATAAAGCAAGCTGAGTAAATCTCGCCATATGGCGAATTTCTTTTCTGTCCAGCTTCTTTGCAGGATCAAAATCCTTGACCTCAGCTGCTACCTTGGTCTTATACTCTGTGGTGTCAAATACTGTTATTTCTCCGATTCCTATTCTGCTATTTTTTACACTATCCCAGCTCTCTTCTACACTGTTACCGATTGGATTGACTGTACCAAGGCCGGTTACGACTACTCTTCTCTTCATATCGTTCCTTTCTTACAACTTACATTCCCATGCCGCCATCGACCCCAAGTACCTGACCTGTAATATAGCTGCTCTTCTCGTCTGCCAGGAAAAGCACAGCATTCGCCACGTCTCCGGGCTCTCCCATTCTCTTGGCAGGAATTGAATTATTGATGTTATCCTTTTGTGCATCTGACAGCACATTTGTCATGTCAGTTTCGATCATTCCGGGTGCAACAGCATTCACGGTAATATTTCTTGAAGCCAGTTCTTTTGCGCTGCTCTTTGTCAGGCCGATAAGTCCTGCTTTGCTTGCACTGTAATTTGCCTGTCCCGCATTTCCGTGAACACCGACAACACTGGATATATTTATTATTCTTCCATAGCGCTGCTTCATCATGGGCTTTGTGACAAGCTTACTCATCAAAAATGCGCCCTTTAGGTTTGTAGACACTACGCTGTCAAAATCCTCAGGACTCATTCTCATAAGAAGTCCATCCCTTGTGATTCCGGCATTGTTTACGAGCACGTCAATTCTTCCGTACTTCTCAACTACTTTTTGAACAAGCTCTTCACAGGATTTTTCATCTGAGACATCTCCCTTGAAAAGAACGACATCCTCAGCACCTTTTTCTCTGCAGAGCTGCTCAGCTTCGGCAGCAGCTGCATCGTTTCCTGCATAGGTAATCACAACATTATATTTATTCTCTGAAAATGACAGTGCAATTTCCCTGCCAATACCACGGCTTGCGCCGGTTACAACTACTGTTCGTGCCATTTGTGTTTCCTCTACTTATTCATCTCACTGAGCTAATGCTACAAAATCCTCTATATCCTTAGAAGTTTCCAGGGTGATACACTCGATGTCATCAATGTTCTTTTCCTTGGCAGTTCTCTTTACAAAGCCTGTAAGAGCTTTTCCGGGTCCGATTTCAACAAAACGTCTTACACCCTTTTCAAGCAGATGCTCAATTGTCTGAGTCATCTTTACGCCGCTCTGAACCTGTTTTTCAAGAAGTTCTTTCACAGATTCATCACTTCTTCTTTCATCTCCCTTGACATTGAATACCACAGGAATCTGCTCTTCATTAAAGGTGATTCCTTCAAAGTATTCCTTCAATGCGTCTCCCGCAGGAGTCATGAATTTGGTATGAAAAGGGCCACTGACATTAAGATACATGCATCTTTTTGCGCCATTTTCCTTGGCGAGTTCTACTGCCTTATCAACCGCAGCCTTTTCACCGCCGATTACGATCTGTCCCGGGCAGTTGTCGTTACAAATGGATACGACTCCAACTGAAGATGCTTCATCAACTGATTCCTGAAGCTTATCTCTGGAAATGCCGATCACTGCTGCCATTTTTGACTCAACACCCTCTGCTGCCTTTGTCATGGCTTCTCCTCTGAAGGCTGCCAGATTAATTGCAGTCTTTGCATCCCATACTCCTGAAGCTTCAAGTGCTGAATACTCTCCCAGAGATAAGCCTGCAAGATAGTCAGGTTTTATTCCCCTTTTATTCAAAATCGCTGTTACACCGGAGGCAAAAGCAACCATGCAGGGCTGGGTATATTTTGTAAGACTAAGCTCCTCATCAGGATCCTCAAAACACATCTTTTTAAGGTCAAAAGACAGCTCCGCCTTATCAAAAATCTCTCTGAATTCCTCAAAATCGCGGTAAATATCCTCGCCCATTCCTTTATGCTGGCTCCCCTGTCCCGCATATAAAAATGCTGTTTTCATTCTCTTACTAACTCCTCAAAAATTTTTCTCAAAGGCCTGATCTCCTTGACCTGTCCGCAAGTCTGTCCTGCCATGAGACTTCCAGTTTCGGTATCTCCTTCAAAAACCGCTCTTCTAAGACTTCCAAGTGTAAATTTCTCAAGCTCTAAAAGATCAGCTCCTGCCTTTTCCTGCTTAATGTATTCACGGCTCATCTTGTTTTTAAGGATTCTTACCGGTGTTCCACCGATTCTTCCTGTGACGATAGCATCTGTTCCCTTCGCCTTGATGACCGCCTTTTTATAATTCTCATGAATAGGACATTCATCACTGGCAAGAAGACATGTTCCGACCTGAATGCCGCTGGCTCCAAGTGCATATGCCGCCTTAACCTGTCTGCCATCCGCAATACCGCCTGCTGCAATAACAGGAATGTTTACCGAATCAACGGTCTGCGGAACCAGAGTCATTGTGGTCATCTCTCCGATGTGTCCACCACTCTCACAGCCTTCAGCGATTATCATATCCGCTCCGCATTTCTCAAGAGCCTTTGCAAGTATAGGTGCCGCAACTACCGGAATCACAATGATTCCTGCTGCCTTCCATTTGTCCATGTACTTTGCAGGATTTCCTGCACCGGTTGTGACAACCTTTACCTTTTCCTCCACCACAATGTCAGCAAATTCGTCTGCGTCAGGATGCATGAGCATTATATTTACACCAAAAGGCTTATCTGTTTTGCTCTTGCAGATTCTGATCTCATCTCTTAGCATCTTGGGTGTCATACCGCCTACACCTATAATTCCAAGCGCTCCTGCGTTTGAACATGCTGCTGCAAAAGATCCGGTGGCAATGTTAGCCATGCCTCCCTGGATTATGGGAAATTCCGTTCCGAGTATTTCGTTAATCTTTTTCATTTTTTCATTCATCCTCTATTAACACCGATACTGCACTATCTTCCGGCATATCGTATGAGCGCTCCTGCCCATGTAAGTCCTCCACCAAAACCGACCAGCATTAAAAGATCCCCACTACTTAGCTGCCTACTTTCTGCAAGTTCATCAAGTGCTATCGGCACTGAAGCAGCACTTGTGTTGCCATAACGTTCCATGTTTTTGTAAAATCTGTCCGGATCAGCCTTCATCCTTCTGACAACAAAATCGATAATTCTTTCATTTGCCTGATGACATATCACCTTACTGACATCACCGTAAGAATATCCGCTCTTTTCTTCAAGCTCCTTTATACACAGAGGAATAATTGATGTTGCAAATTTAAAAACATCCTGCCCCTGCATTTTTATGTGGCTTGGCTCTTTTCCGGGTCCCTCTGCAAGAATTTCATATCCGCCTCTTGCCCCTAAAGTTGAGGCATAAGGCGCATCCTCCGAGAGCCTTACAACTGCTGCTCCCGCACCGTCTCCAAAGAGAACACAGGTGGAACGGTCAGTCATATCAAGTAATCTGGACAGCTGCTCACATCCAACTACAAGAGCGTATTTTTCTAAAGATCCATTTAGCATCCCTCTGGCAACTTCAAGCCCGTACAGAAAACCGCTGCAGGCTGCATTTATATCAAAGCTTGCGATGTTTTCCCTAAGCCCCAGCTCCCTCTGAACCATGCATGCCATACTTGGCGTTGCATAATCTCCTGAAAGTGTTGCACAGATACATACTCCTATATCCTGTGCATTAAGTCCCGAGGACTCTATCGCTTTACATGCTGCCTTTATCGCAAGTTTGTCCGCACTCTCATTTTCATCACAGAAATATCTCTGCCTGATACCGGTCCTGGTAGTAATCCACTCATCACTTGTCTCAACTATTTTGGCAAGATCATCATTGGTTACGACTTTTGAAGGAATCGCTCTTCCAGTTCCCAATATTTCAATATTTTTCATCCCTCTTATCCAATCTTCCTGTACTTCATCTGTCTGTTTTTCTTACATCCGGAGGGTGACAGTGCCATAAGCTCTTTCAGATTGGAATAAAGCTCCTTATCAAGGTTTTTAAACACTTCCTTATAATCCCTCTGGGCACCGCCGACAGGCTCTTTTATAACGCAATCGGCAACACCGTCCTTAAGGAGATCAGCCGCTGTAAGCTTCATAAGCTTGCATGCTTCCTTGTGTCTGTCAGCATCCTTCCAGAGAATACTTGCAAAACCCTCAGGACTGAGAATTGAATAGACTGCGTTCTCCAGCATAAGAATCTTGTTGGCAACGCCTATCGCCAGAGCTCCTCCGGAATTGCCTTCACCTGTGACAACGGCTATGATCGGCACATGGAACTGACTCATCTTGGCAAGGTTCATTGCAATCGCCTCACCCTGACCATGCTCCTCAGCCTCAAGCCCCGGATATGCTCCGGGAGTATCTATAAAGGTAATGATCGGTCTTCCGAATTTTTCTGCCTGATTCATAAGCCTTAAGGCTTTTCTGTAGCCCTCCGGGCAAGGCATTCCGAAATTATAGGCCATGTTTTCTTCCACGGTATGCCCTTTTCTGTGCCCAAGGACAGTGACAGGTATCCCGTGAAATCTGGCAATTCCGCCATATATGCTCTTGTCCTCATCAAAGAGGTGATCTCCCTTTTGCTCAAAGAAGTCTGTAAAAAGTCCCTCTATAAAATCTTCTATGTGCGGCCTTAAAGGGTGTCTGGCAAGAAAAACCTTTTCATCAGGAGACAGCTCCTCACATTCGGAAAGGAGACAGTCACGCATTTTTTTAAGCTTGCCTATCTCTATTCCCTGAGCTTCCCAGGCTTCGTACTCATCCTCAATGCCCTCGAGGATCTCGTCATATTTAAATGCTGTTTCGACAAGTTCGTCCGTCTCTCCTGCCGCTTTCTTTTCAAGTTCAGATATTTTCCGGTCGAGTTTTTCTACTGATTTTAAAACCTTCTCTATCATGGATTAATCCCTCCATCACCTCAAAACAAAACTCATTTTGAATGCAGCTCTATAAGTTGGATCAGTGTATCCCTCATCTCACTTCTTGGCACTATCTTGTCAACAAAACCATGAGCCTCCAGATATTCGCTTCTTTGGAAGCCCTTAGGGAGCTTTTTATGGATAGTCTGCTCAATTACCCTGGGACCTGCAAAGCCTATCAGCGCTCCGGGTTCGGCAAGAGTTATGTCGCCAAGAGAAGCAAAGCTTGCCGTGACACCACCAGTCGTTGGATGAGTCAGGAAGCTGATATAGAGCCCTCCTGCCGCATTGAACTCCTCAATAGCTGCCGCAGTTTTTGCCATCTGCATAAGGCTGAATATTCCTTCCTGCATCCTGGCTCCTCCGCTGGCTGAAAAGATGATCAGGGGCAGACATTTTTCAGTTGCATATTCAACTGCCCTCGTGACCTTTTCCCCTACGGTACTACTCATACTTCCCATGAAAAATCTGCTGTCAAGGACAATAGTTACAACCTTATGTCCATTGATTTTCCCGGTGGCTGTAACAGCCGCCTCGGGAAGTCCGGTCTTCTCTGTCTGGCGCTTCAATTTATCCTGATACTCCGGAAAATCCATGGGATCCTTTGCCTTAAGGTCTTCGTTCAACTCTTTGAAAGTTCCCTTATCAAGTATAATAGAGAGTCTGTAGTAAGCCCCTATCGGTCTGTAATTGCCGCAGACCGGACAAACATAATAATTCTTTTTCCACTCCTGTTTCAGAGCTCGTCTGTTACAGGCCTTACATGTTATAAAAACCGGCTCCTTGTCCTTTTTCAAAAGGACCTCGCCAATGTCCTTCCTCACTCTTGCAGGAAAGGATAATGAGTCAAGAAAAGTCCCCATTCTGCTGCCTCCTCTATAAACTGTTCCATAAGGCGCTGCCATCGTAACTTTATTATTTATGTGCCTCGATTGCGTTAAGTACGTCCTGAACTGTCTTAAGATTTGCAACTTCCTCATCAGGAATCTTTACACCAAGTCTCTCCTCGATTTCCATGTGAAGCTCAACAACGCTGAGTGAATCTGCACCAAGATCATCGATAAGGTTTGATTCCTTTGTAATCTTCTCCTCATCTACTGCAAGAATCTCTGCTATAAGTCCCTTAATTTCTTCAAAGCTCATTTTATTTTCCTCCGTTTTAACTAAATTCTTTTTAATTAAATTACTTTGAAATAATATCCTTAAAGTTTCCGTTTGTCAACGTAGTAATGAATGCCACCTTTTATAGTCCGGGCTTAGTTTCCACAGTTTTCTTGTCCCCTTCTGAATTTTCCAACATAATTAAGCCTAGTTGAAACTGTCTGATTGCGAACAATTTTTCACTATTTCCGGTGCTTTATGAAAGTTAAAAACATTTTATTTTCCTATAAACTTTTCCAAATTCCACTTCGATAATATTATTGAACACACAAAAGAACATGCAAAACGGCCGGTCGCATGAAACATAATTATTACTGACGGAGGAATAGGACAATGTATATGTATGAATTGTTTCTTGCAAAAGATATAAATGGGAAAAATGTTCACTTTATAGAGACTGATCACAAAGTAGATGACCTGGAAAAGTGGCTCAAGAAACTTGTTAAAGACAATACCATTACAGAAGATATCGCAAATGCTGTTACCTTCGTCTGGTAAGTAAAAAACAGAATATCAAAAATCCACAGCTCGACAAGTCAGCTACAATAAGATCAGTCCACAGAGCCGGGGACATAACACATAAAAACAGGGACTATGCTTGACGAAGCATAGTCCCTTTAAAATCTCATCCAATATTACTTTTTCTCATATTTTTTATTACGGAGCCTGTCCTCAAACTCCTCAACGGGCAGGGGTCTGTCGTAGAAAAATCCCTGAATCACAAAACAGCCTACCTTGTTAATAAAATCTATCTGATCCTGTCTCTCAACACCTTCAGTGATAATATCCATTCCAAGGCTTGTTGCTATGTGGATTATATCTCTGAGGATTATTTCATCCTTCCAGGAAAACTCCTCGGTATTTATAAAGGAGCGGTCTATTTTCAGAGTATGAACCTGGAATTCTCTAAGAGTTGCCAGTGATGAATATCCGGCACCGAAATCATCGATTGCCGTCATAATCCCTCTACTATCCAGATCACTTATAAATCTGGCGAGTTCTCCGTGCTCCTGCTCATCGACGGTCTCGGTAACTTCGATCTCGATAAACTTCTTATCGATTCCGGAATTGGTTATGATCCTGTCGATGTTTTCCGCCAGATCAGGATCCATCAGATCTTTTCTTGAAAAGTTGACTGAAATAGTTACAGGCTCTATTCCCTCATCAATCCATCTCTTGATATCAGTACATGCTCTTCTCAATACATAATAATCAAGAAGAACTATCTCTCCATTGGTCTCGAGCGGCGGAATAAATATTCCGGGAGATACCATCTCTCCCTTATGTTTCCAGCGCACAAGTCCCTCAGCTCCTACAAGCATATTGTTTCTCGAATCAACCTTTGGCTGATAGTACACAAGAAACTCATGGTTACTAAGCGCACTCTGATACCTCTGCAAAACAGATTTTTGTACTGCAACGCGCTCAACCATGGCATCTGTTACGCTCACCACGGGAACATGCTGAATATGCTTTGCGTACTGCAAAGCAATTGAAGTCCTTCCTATGGTCTCTCCGGGATCTGTAAATTCATCATTTATATCCCAAAGACCTATCGTAGAAGGTATGCGAAGTTTATAACTATGACCCTCTGTTTCCAGAATAATCTCTATTCCGTTTAGAAGACGACAAAATTTCTCTTTTCTCTCCTTCTTAACCAGCGCAACGAAATTGTCACCACCAAGATGTCCCAGCACCTCGTCATCCTCAAGAAAACCCTTGACCTTCCCGGAAAACTGAACAATTATCATGTCACCCTTTTCCATTCCATATCTCTGATTGATGTTGCCAAAGCCCTTGAGATTGAAATAAAAAGCAGTATAGTTCTGAATGGTTCCGTCCTTCATTTTTCTTATTATTTCATCCAGATAACCGCCGGCGTTAGGGAGTCCAGTCAGATAATGTATTTTTCGGTCTTCAAACATTTTTCCCCTCTCATCTTCTTTCATGCTCTAATAATCTCCATCTCGTAGCTTATCAAATATTTACCTGAGGAATCCATCTCTTTCCATTTATCTATAATTCTGTTAATAACTGTTTCGCTGTTAATTGCCTCGGTCTCAATAAGAATTACCCTGATATGGCTGTAGCCGTTTTGAGATACCACATCGCTTCCACGCAGGGATTCCTTTACAATCTGATAAAACTTCTCACCTGTCTCGGCATCAACCTTATCATTCTCCTTGTCTGAAGGACTTATGGTAAAAATTATATAGCGATTGCCAACCTGGTAATTATCCTCAACCCTGCACAAAAATCTGTATATCAGCTTAAACTGGTCTCCGTTCAGGGCGTAGGCACCTTTTCCCTTGCTTCTCTCGGAGAGTATCATCATATCCTGGACGATATCGGATGCAACAGCGGCTTCACCATAATTGTCCTTCTCAGACTCTACAAAAATACAATATCCGTGCTTTCCATTCTGTTTTACATTATAAAGTGCCTTATCAGCCTTTTTATAAAGCGTAAGGAAATCCGTTCCTTCTTCAGGAGCAATAACCGCCCCCACTGAGGCACCAAGGGGTATGTTCATATCCTCCCCCATAAATTCCTTCGCTGATTTTAAAAGTTCGTCATTTATGTACCTGGTTTTCTCCGCAATTATTTTTTCATCCATTGCATTCTGACAGAAGGCGATGAATTCATCTCCTCCCATTCGTCCTGCTACGTCATTGGTTCTGATAGCTGTTCTTATTATTTCGGCAAATCTTATGAGAACTTTATCCCCCATGCTGTGCCCATAAATATCATTGACCAGCTTGAAGCTGTCAAGATCGATCATCATAAGCACGCCTTTGGTTTCTCTGCACATGGCACCTATCTCTATCT
The DNA here is from genome assembly GCF_000701985.1 of Butyrivibrio sp. WCE2006. Classification (NCBI taxonomy): domain Bacteria; kingdom Bacillati; phylum Bacillota; class Clostridia; order Lachnospirales; family Lachnospiraceae; genus Butyrivibrio; species Butyrivibrio sp. WCE2006. The sequence goes on from NZ_JNKH01000026.1 coordinate 37,219, forward strand.
GTGATGATGCCTTATTGAGCAGCCCTGTCATGGGGTCTGTCTCAGCCGCCGCCTTCAATCCCTTAATCTGTTCCACATTCTTAAGGATATTCTCCACGCGCTTGATAAGAACATCTGCCCGAAACGGCTTTCTTATAAAATCAACTGCACCGGCTTCAAATCCCTTGCCCTCTGTCTCTTCATCTGCATCCGCAGTCATAAACATCACAGGTATATGTTCAGCGTATTGATCCTGTAATGTATTCTGAAGCTCAAAACCTGACATTCCCGGCATGTGCAGATCAGTAAGAATCATGTCAGGACGTTCATGCTTATATTTCTCTATTGCTTCCGTACCGGAAGTAACACAAATAGTCTCATAATGAGGCGCGAGAATATGCTGTGTCATTCTAAGAGTAATTCTTTCATCATCTACTATCAGAATTTTCTTCATGAAAAACAACCTCTAAGAAGCTAAACCACCTGCTTACATTATACTCGCCAATAGTTCAAAATTGCGCGAATAAACGAATTTTTTAAACTTTTTTTATTTTTCTTCAGACAGAAGGCTGACGATGCCGTCGTAATTATATTGTGATGCAAGTCTCTTTATCTCATCGAACTTTTCCTTATCAGTCTCAGGAATCTCGTAATCTGAAAGCTCCAAAAAGGCTTCATCTATGGCATCACTGTCCATATCTTCCGCAGCCGCGGATATCGCTTCATAGACACTGTCCATAAGGAATGAATCTGCCATGGGTTTTAATGCTGCGGCGCTCTTTCCTTTACTCTTTTTACTGTATAAGTCTGAAAGCCTGTCCTTATATGAAAGATACTCTTCCATAAATTCATCATACTTATCCCGAATGTATACGATATTTTCTTCCTTACCAGCGGTTTCAAGGCTCTGAGCTTTTTCTGCAAGCGCGGTAGCACCTATAAGCTTACAAGAACTCTTAAGAGCATGAATTTTTATCGTATAATTCCCCCAGTCCTCCTCTTTATATGCAAATTCCAGTTCCCTTGCTCTCTCATCAATTGAATTATAAAAAATCTCCAGCACCGTTCTGAATGACTCCTCAGAACCGCTGTTTGTAATTGCAGTTTCGCCATCTATTCCTTCAATATTTGCATACCACGGTTTGTTATCATCTGCACCTTTAGGTTTAGTATTTCTGGTAAAAATATCCCTGCCGGCTTCATAAATCTCATTGAAGAAAAGTGCCTCTGACTTTGCTGTTTTCCCGGTATCTTTCTTATCATCAGGATCATCCGGCTCATTAAAATCAGTCCGAAGAGGCAGAATAGATGAAACATTGTAGGATTTATCCCCTTTAAGGAAATAAAGAAGTCCAAAGGAGCCCGGTCCGCAGTTGGAAGAAATAGCCGCAGAAGCCCTCTGGAAAACAATATGTTCAAAATCTACTATATTAGATACTTCCTTCCTGATTTTTTGAAGCATCTCTTCATTTAAATCGACATAGGTTATAAAAAGGACATCCGTATCCGGTATCTGCCCTGTTCGAAAAGCTGATCGGATATAGGTTTTATAGGCATCCCACTTACTTCCCACACAGATTGTGCCCAGTTTTACTTTATCATCTGATAATCTAAGGCACGGACGAAGACTAAGTGACTCCGCTACTCTGTGCATTCCTACACCTATGCGGCCGTTTCTTTTCATAAAATCAGTACTGTCTATGATAAAGCTGCACTTTATCTTTTTCTTTACCATCTCGAGTTCATCAATGATCTCTTCAACCGGCATATCCCTTTGAGCAAGCTTACATGCTATAAGAACCAGCAGACCTGTGGCGCTGGAAAGGGATTCAGAATTTATAACCGTCACATTATCAAACGCTTTGGAGGCTTCGATTGCACGGTTGTAATCCTCACTCATACTGGTTGTAAGTGCAATATAGATAACATGATGAGCTCTCTTTAAAGCTTTTGCGAAAAACTCAGTGTAAACAGCGGTCTCAGGCGGAGCTGACACTGCATTTTTCCCGTCATTTATATACCTTACCAGTTCATCAGAACCAATCTGGGTTCCATCTTTAAATACTCCATCCTCAGTCTTAACAACAAAGGGTAGGATAGGCAAACGTGGATCCCTCATAGATGCATCAGGAAGATCGCACATACTGCTGGTAGTGATAACAACAGGTATCTTCCTGTTATACCCGGCGGTGGCATTGGTCTGCCCCTGCATACGCCTTGTCTGGCTCTTTACATCAATCTTATCCCCCTGAATATGCCCCATCATCATCTCTTCCAGGGCCTCACCGGATACCGGTTTTACAAGATAACCGTCAAAACCTGCATGACTGTATAGTTCTTTGTTATCGCTTCCGGCATTTGCCGTAAGAATGATCACAGGGGTTTGCTGATTAAGTCCTCCTACCTGATTGCGGATCTGATTAAGACACTCAATTCCATCCATCTCAGGCATAAGATGATCCATCAGAATAATGTCGTACCTGGTATCAACTGTAGCTTCAAGAGCCTTTTCCCCACTGGTAGCAACATCTATGCGCATCTTTGTCCCAAGTAAAAGCTTTCTTTCTACTTCCAGGTTCATCTCATTATCATCAACGATGAGAACACTGGCTTCCGGAGCTGTAAAAGAGCATTCATAGGCATGCTTTTTAACTTTTCCGTAATTCTGTATACTCAGTTCTCCGATTGCCGTAGGGTCAGATACGCCCTGTTTTATAGTGACATTAAAGGTGGACCCCTCACCGTATACGCTATTTACAGAGATACTTCCATCCATCATCTCCACGAGCTGCTTGACGATACTTAGTCCGAGTCCGGTTCCTTCTATATGTCTGTTTTTCTCTTCATCCACTCGTTTAAAGGCATCAAAAAGATATGGAATATAGTCCTTCTTAATTCCCATGCCCGTATCGGAAACCGAAATCCGAAGCAATACAACATTTTCCCCTGCAGTCTCGCTTTCAATATGAAAACCTATGCTTCCTTCTCTGGTATATTTGACTGCATTATTCAGTATGTTGATGAGGATTTGTTTGATCCTGACTTCATCGCCGTAAAGGATCGAAGGAACACCCGGATCAACACTGACATTCAGGTCAAGACCTTTTTCCCTGGACCTTAGCCATATCATATTTACAATCTCGGAAACCAGGTCTCCCACGTTGTAATCCACGGGGACTATTTCCATGCTTCCTGCCTTCATCTTGGAAAAATCAAGAATGTCATTAATAAGCGCAAGCAGCATTTTTCCTGCACCCTGTATTCCAAGTGCATCTTTTGCCACTTCATCTGATATATTCTCTTCCCTTAAAATGAGTTCATTTAACCCCAAAATCGAATTGATGGGAGTCCTTATTTCATGACTCATGCTGGAAAAAAAGCGGTTCTGTGACTGGTTAAGTTCTTCAACTCTCTCTGCTTCCTTTTTAGCCTTTTCATTTTCCTTTCTGAACATACGAGTCTGATAGGAAACCATACCAAATAAAACAAGGCTCACCAGAATGAATGAAATGAATGAATCTATGAAAAATTCATTGCGATTCTGGTACAGCACAAGCTCAGGATAAAAATATTCCAGGCAATAACAGGAAAGCGCCAAAACCAGCATCAATGAAAGCATCACATTTCTTATGTGACCTGAAAGTACCATTCCAATATAAAAAAAGGCGAACAACAGCCAGAGTATTCCGCTGCCTTCCGCACCGCCCCCAAGGAAAAACTCCATTGGAAGTACAATAAATATTCCTCCGACAATTATTATCTTCGCAATCAGCTGGAACTTTCTATGATAGGCACAGAGCGTCATCAGTATAGGCGTAACTACAACCATTATGAGCAAACTTATGATTTTGAGTATATTTGCACCCATAATGACATCCACTATCAGGGCAATGGTTACCGCAACATTGGATATTATTGTGAGAAGTATGAACACTCTTTCTGAAAAGCTTCTGTTTTCACTATTTATGTTTGTCAGTATTCTTTGGATAAAATCTTTGACACTCATGATTTTGCACCTCCCTCAGCCATACGCACTTTGGAAAGTACACGTGACATAACACGTTCAAAATCCGGAAGACTTATGGGTTTTCCTATAAATCCGTCAAAGCCCTCTTTGACAAACATCTCCCTTGCACCTGATACCACATTGGCTGTAAGAGCAATAACAATTACATTTTTACCCATCACAGCTGCCTCAGATCTGATGCGATGCATCGCCTCAACACCATCCATCTCAGGCATCATATGGTCCATGAATACCAGGTCTATGTCGTCTGCTTTAAATTTACTTATAGCTTCCTTGCCGCTTCTTGCGGTTTCAACTATCATTCCGTAGTCTTCAAAAAGGCCTTTTGCAACCACGAGATTCATGGGTTCATCATCCACAACAAGCGCCCTTATTCCATCCAGTTCCGGAGGCTTGTAATTATCACCCAGTTCTATATTCTCGGCATTTAGTCCTTCGTTTAATATCTTTACGACAGGATAAGCGTAAATAGGCTTAGGCATAACCATTACACGGCTTCCGGCTTTGGGCTTGAATCCGTGATCTGCTGATACTACGAGGATGATATCACCTTTACTTAGTTCATCAAAATACTTTGAATTGGCTTTGTATTCTTCCTCTCCCATAAAGATAAAAGAGACATTAAGATTATCGCATAGTCTCTCGATATCTTTTATTGTCTCTGCAGGGTATAGCGGTATCTGCAGACCTGTAGCAAGATTTGTTGCCATATCACTGTAGAAATCTCTAACCCTGGCAACCTTATACTTGTCAGGTCTTACGTGGAACAAAATATCTCCGGAGAATGAATCATCCTTTTTAAGGCATGGCTTTGGATCAACAACCTTCTGAGGTATGGTTGCCCTCACGGTGGTTCCTTTTCCATACTCGCTCTCAATCTTGATAAATCCATTCATTCTGTGAACGAATCCATAAACGATAGAAAGTCCAAGGCCCACGCCGCCTGAGCTTCTGTTCCTTTGCTTATTCACCTGAAACAAACCATTGAATGCAGAATCCACATCCTTTTGCCTCATGCCTATTCCGGTATCTGTCACTTCAAGAATAAGGTTTACGCCATATTCCATTTTTTCCGCAGTCAGCTTTACATATACGCCGCCGTGCCTGGTAAATTTGAAGGCATTTGACAGCAGCTGATTGAAAATCTTATGAAGTTTTTTCACATCCCCACACATCATTGTAGGGACATCAGGGGACATATCGACGATAAGTTCGAGATCTGTTTTATCAGAAACCATGCGAAAACTTGTTACCACATCATTAATAAGAGATGTGCTCATATAGTTTTCTTCTTCAAGAATCATGGCACTTCTTCTGGTTTCCGTGTAATCCTGGATGTCTTCAATCTGATTAGAAAGACGAATACCGGCCTCTTTTATTGCATTTACTTCGCCGCCAAAACCTTTTTTCAGAAGAAGGTCAGACATTCCACTGACGACGTTGACCGGAGTTCTTAGCTCATGAGAAATATTGGAAAGGAAATCCTCCATATCCTGATCATATTCATGCATATGCTCCTGCATCCGGCTAAGGCGTTCCTGCATCTCGCTTCGTCCCTGAATAGCCTTGCAGCAGCCTGTATACACGTAAAGTACTGCGACAAAATGAAGCATGGTCCTTGAAACAGTCAGAAAATCGAAAGTCACTGACCCACCGATCATGCCAAGCCAGATCTGTATAAGCAGCAAAAAAATATATTCGGCAAGAAGCAGATGCATCATATAAAAGCGGTCCATAAGAGAATATGCGACCATGATGAAACTGATAACTATTGCGATATCTACATAACTTGTTTCATGAATTCCATGGTAAAAAGATGCCATCATGGCATAGATGAGATAGCACACTTCACGAATGTTTTCTTCAGGCCTCTCTGTGATATGCATGACCCACAGGGAGACTGTTCCAATTATGATAAGCGGTGAAACCCAAAACTCCCATTTGAGAACACTCCCCTCAAATACCAGGGCAATACATGAAATGGACACCAACGAGATAATATATATATTATTGTTTCTTCGATCCATAGGGTTCCCCCCGCCGGTCACTGACCAATCTTTTCATCAATAATAGCAAGAAGACTCTCACGTGTAGTGGATTTTAGCACATAACCTGCGGGTTTCAGTTCCATTACCCTCTCCACTCCTTCTCTTGTGCTAACGCCTGTGAGAAATATTACCGGAATATCTTTTGTCGTGGGTTCCTGCCGCAGCATCTGAAGGACCTGCGCCCCATCAACCACAGGCATCTCATAATCCAGCAGAATCAGATCAACCGGTTTTTTCAGAAGAAATGTGATTGCCTGCATTCCTGCCGTTACCACATCTGTCTTATAAAACCTTTTGATCCATGTCTTCACCATCATTGCATAGGAGGGATCATCATCAACAATAAGGACTCTTTTTCTTGTATCTGCGTCTTCGTCATTCGAAAGTGCTGCCTCATCCGGGTTAGGTCCACCGCTTTCCTCAACAGCTTTTTTCCTCATTTGTATCTTTTCGTAGTTTTCCATTACTTCATCAACTACGTTGCAGAACGCTTCAGGCTCCACAGGGCGGATCAGCCATTTGTAGGATGCAAATTCAGGAAATTCATTCACCAGAACTTCCTTATCCCCTGCATCTCCGATAAAAATGATAAAACCGTTATTGTCCACGATCAGGTCTTTGATATGAGCCATGTTCTTATGCCCATACTTGGCATAAAGAATATCCTGAGGATTATATATGATAAATACCCCTGCATTTTTTATGTAATTCTCCAGCCTGTCAAAATTACCGGATATAGAATATGTAGTGTAATTATCTGCTTTAAGTCTTTTTTCAAGTCCGCTTATGACAATACTTGATTTTTCCATTAAAAAAATAACTCTTTTAGACTGCTCAAGCATCTTAACCCCTCCAAAATACTGTATCACTGCCTAAGTCGTAAGGTTTGGTTTTTTTACAATTTTCAATACCTTATTTAACGTATTTTTATAAAATTTCCCACACCTTTTTTGGTGTGGGAAGCCTTTAAAACAATCTTAGCCTATTATTATTCTACAACGAAAATTACCCAAAATGCGTTTGTTTATGTTTTTTTTAGGAACTATTCAGAATTGATGTAACAAATGACAATGTACTAATAATCGGAGGCACCTTAACTCGATGCCTCCGATTACTCTTAAACTTATTTCACTGTAACTTTTGCTTTCTTTGCATAGCCATTCTTGGCGTAAACATATACATAGCAGGTGCCTTTTCCTTTGGCTGTAATCTTGCCTTTGCTGCTCACAGTTGCAACATTCTTATCTGTTGAAGCATATCTGAAGGTCGGTGCATGTGCATCACTAAGCATGCGTTTCTTAGGATCCACTAGCTTGCAGCTTGCCTTAAGAGTTGCGGTGCTTCCCTCCTTGAGAGAAAACTTCTTCTTACTAAGGCTTATACTCTTCACATTGGAGAACCTTGTATTCTTAGCGCCTACGATATGTGCCGTTATGCTCTTTGCTGTCTTTATATAAGCGGTTCCTGATGCCTTGTAAGCAACCACATAGACTTTATAATTCTTGGTAAGGTCAATCTTCTTTCCATTTAGCTTCTTGATAGTAACTGAGTCCTTGGAACCGGATACTGTCTTCACAGAATTCTTAAATTTTGATCCACAGTAAGTTGCATATACCTCGTACCTGCCTGCACCTTTTACTTTTCCCCATGCTACTTTTATAGTCGTTCCTGACTGGGATACTTTAAGTC
>NZ_JNKH01000027.1:0-43699 GCF_000701985.1 Butyrivibrio sp. WCE2006
GATGAAGAGTTTAAAGATGATATGGATGCGGCAGTAAGCATAGAAAGAAGGCTTGCTGCAATGAAAGAGGTATATGCGGCAGGCATTCGTACAATTTGCTTCATTTCACCCGTGTTCCCGGGGATTACGGATATAGAAGCAATCATAGACAGGACAAAAGATCAGTGTGACCTTGTATGGCTTGAGAATCTGAATCTTCGCGGAGGTTTTAAGGCAGATATCATGAAATACATTTCCGATAAACATCCGGATCTGGTGCCGCTGTATGACGAAATCTATAACAAAAAGAACCGCAGCTATTTTGAAGCGCTGGAAAAGAAAGCAGAAGAGCTGGCTAAAAAGTATGATTGCAGGTTTGTTGATAATGAAACTCCGTATGAGAGAGTAGAGAAAGGACATCCAACAATCGTAGATTACTTTTACCACGAAGAAGTAAGAGGAACTGCCAATAGTGGAAAGAGAAATGTAATACATAATCCTTGATGGAAGAATAAACGGAAGTTAATCGCACAACTTCAAATTTGTGCATATAGAAACACTTTTGTAAAAAGGGAGATACATTTTTATGATAGAGATCCCGTAAAAGAAGCTGATTGTCGATTATGGCAGTCAGCTTTATTTTTTGCATTGGCATGCACGCAATGACTACATTAAAATGAGGGTAGATAAATACACGCATTGACTACATTGATGGAGGTAGCCTATGAAGAAAGATATTTGCGATCGCAGATGCAAAGCATGTCGTAGAGGCTTTTTCAGATGGAAAGAAGCTCTTTTGATGGACAACAATTTACAATAATGAAAAAGCTGAGGGCTCAACCTTCAGCTTTTTCTATTTCTTTAATATATTCAAAGCCGAAAAGTTCAATCTGATCCAAGACCTTCCTGAATTTTTCGCCCATTTCGCTAAGACTATATTCAACTCTGGGAGGAACTTCGGCATATACCTTTCTGGTTATCAGTTTGTCATTTTCCAATTGTCTTAACTGTCTGGTCAGCATAGCTCTGGTGATGTCTGGAATATTCCTTTCAAGTTCGTTAAAACGTTGTGTTCCTGTACTAAGCTGAAAGAGTATAACTATGGCCCACTTACCTTGAAGGACTCTTTGAGTTGTGGCATAAGGACATTGACCGTAAATGCTTTTCATTAATATTTTCTCCTTGTATTTCCACAATAGTATCAAAAATGTGACTATGTATTATAAATGTTCGTACTTGTTTGAAATTGCCTAAGGGATAAAATGATGATACAACAAACAAAAACAAATATCAAATACATGGAGGAAAACAAAAATGTCAAATTTCAAAAAAGTAAACGTAACAGAGGCTCCTAGAACAGAACTTCATGATGCTCTTGGTTTAACGGGAGCAGAGATAAGTATCAATCATCTTCCTGCAGGAGCAGGTGTTCCCTTTGTACACTCACATAAAAATAATGAGGAAATCTATCTTATTCTTTCCGGAAAGGGTAAGGCTGTAATTGATGGAGAGGATGTTGAAATCGCTAAAGGTGATGTGGTTAGAATTTCACCTGAAGGAAAGAGACAGTTTCTTGCTGCGGAAGATTCAGAGTTAAGCTATGCATGTATCCAGGTCAAGGCAGGTTCAATTGGTGGATTCACTGCAGAGGATGCAGTGATGTACTGATCCTCAAAAGACACCAGCTTTTTCCATAACCATGCCGAGTCTCGCAGTGATGAGCTGTGTGATTCAGAAGGGTGTCGCAAACTGTATCCATACTTTTGCAGGAGTGCAATTAAGAGCTGAGTGCTACAGGCAGATGAATGAACTTCGAATCAGATATGGAAGAGACTATGAACAGCCGACCGCCGTTCCAATGCTTACTGAAGCTTATAATCTTCCAGCAAAGAAAGTAATTCATATAGTAGGACCAATTGTTCAGTACAAACTTACTCCTGAATTGGAAAAGGATTTGGAGAACTGCTATAGAAACACTTTGGATATGTGTGCTGAAAATAGCTTGAAGAGCGTTGCTTTTTGCTGTATTTCAACAGGAGTATTTCATTTTCCTAACAAAAAAGCAGCTGAGATTGCCGTTGAGACTGTATCAGAATGGCTCATTGATAATCCTGGTAAGGTAGAAAGGGTGATATTCAATGTTTTCAAAGATGAAGATAAGGCCATTTATGAAAAACTTATATGATGATATGACTTCTTGTGGGCTTCTTAAGGAAAAGCCCACAAGAACTTGGCTTCGCCAAGCAACATTTTCTTTCTAAAAATATTGGTCCATTTCCGGTTCTTGTTTTTCTGAGGAAAAACAAAAACCTATGCCTAATGGTTATCAGGAAACTATAGAGAAAGGAATGAATGCTGTGAGATACTTTACTACAAGCATGTCCTATGGTAAGGGAAGCAAAGAAGAGCAAATAGAAAGGCTTTTGCATGAAATCAAGGAAGCAGACGCAATTGTCATTGGAGCAGGAGCGGGACTATCAGCATCTGCTGGCTTAACATATAGCGGCAAGCGTTTTGAAAAATACTTCTATGACTTTGCCAAAAGATTTGGAATAAGAGATATGTATTCAGGTGGTTTCTATCCGTTTCCGAGCGAAGAAATACGTTGGGCCTGGTGGGCGAGACATATTTATTTTAACAGATATATTGATGCTCCAAAGCCAGTGTATAGGGATCTTCTTAAGATGGTTTTCGATAAGGATTATTTTGTTATCACAACAAATGTAGATCACCAGTTTCAAAGAGCAGGTTTTGACAAGAAAAGACTGTTCTATACTCAGGGTGATTATGGTTTGTTTCAGAGCGTGAATCCTGCTATTCAGAAAACCTTTGATAATGAAGAGTGGGTAATGAAAGCTATGGAAGCACAAGGTTTTGTAAGAGATGATCAGGGAGTATTTCAGGTACCGATTGATGGTAAGCTACTGATGGAAATTCCTTCTGAGCTGATTCCAAAGTGTCCTGATGACAGCTCTGATATGACTATGAATTTGAGAGCTGATGATTCTTTTGTCGAAGATGAAGGATGGCATAGGGCTTCTGCAGCATATGCTGATTTTATTCGCAGACATGAGAATCTTCATGTTCTTTATCTTGAATTGGGAGTAGGAGCTAATACGCCCGTAATAATAAAGTATCCGTTCTGGCAGATGACGCAGGCAAATGAAAAAGCGGTATATGCCTGCTTAAATTATGGTGAATCATTCTGCCCAGAGGAAATTGCAGATAGAAGTATATGCATTGATGGTGATATAGGAGAAGTATTTGAGACGCAGATTCTTTAAATGTCTGCAAAATGTGGTTTTCTCGCTATGAAATATTACAAAACCAGATTGAAAATACAAGTTTAACGTTGGCGTTTTTGCAATTAGATTAAAAACGATAACGTTAAAACTATGATTGTAATAGCTCTGGAATCAAGATTTGATTAGTTGATGTCCGGAGCTATTTTATTTTTGTCTGAAAAAAGGTATGATAATCCATAAGTTGTCGAAAAAAAAGATAGGAAAAGGGAAAGTAGGATAAGATGAAGCATTGCGGAACACAGACTATCGAAACAGAAAGACTTATACTGAGGCAATTCAAGAGAGAAGATGCCGATGCCATGTTTAAGAACTGGGCAAATGATGAAGAAGTTACTAAGTATCTTACTTGGTCACCTCATGGAACGGTGGATGTTACAAAAGAGATTTTAAAACAGTGGGTGGATTTATATAAGGATGAAAAGTACTATCAGTGGGCCATTGTTCTAAAAGAAATAGATGAACCAATAGGCAGTATCTCTGCAGTTGGTATGAAAGAGAGTATAAACATGATTCATATCGGATACTGTATCGGAAAGCGCTGGTGGAATCAGGGTATTACATCTGAAGCATTAAAAGCAGTCATAGATTTCTTTTTTGACAAGGTGGAAGCAAATCGTATCGAATCAAGGCATGATGTTAATAATCCACACTCCGGTATGGTCATGAAAAAATGTGGAATGAAGTACGAAGGGACACTCCGTAGCTCAGATATTAACAACCAGGGACTTAATGATTCCAGTTGGTACGCAATTCTAAAATCAGATAGGTGAGGGAAGAATGAAAAGGTTAATAAGCAAGATTCTTGCTGGGCTAGGAATTACGATAGTGGCGATTCCGGTTCTTCTTATAGAGCTATTTGTAGTGATAGAGGTAGTGGGATATGTGGCTAATCATGCAGCAACTGATAAGCAGACAAAAGAGCTGACGGCATATATAGAGAAGTTTGTAGAAGATGCAACTATTGTTGACTCACATTCTTTTACCGGAAACACTTCTGGATCAGGTAACCATGTCGAGTGTGAGTCCATGGTCACATTCAATTCAGACATGGCTGAAGATGAAGTGGACCGCATATTTGATGCAAAATACGAGTATCGTGAGCTGGAAAAGACTGATGGGAGCTATATCGTTACAGTATATGGTGATGCGCCTTTCCCAGACAACTTAGAAGGGCATTAAAAATATAACTTCCAGGATTATTAACGATGAGTGAGGAAGATAATTATATAAAGGCTAGGGGATAAGGATGATAGAAAAGATAATAGCGGCTTGTGGAAACGATTGTGCTGCATGCCCCAGATATGTTGGACATCCATATGAAAAGACAGGCGAAGAACTCCGCCACACTGCAGAGCTTTGGATGAAGATTGGGTACCGGGATCATCTCGTGACGAATGAAGAGATTTCCTGTACGGGTTGGAATTTAATGGAGAAACTATGTTAAAAGATTATGAAATAGATAAGCCAATGCTTGAAACTGATAGACTGATCATTCGAACTCTTAACGAAGCTGATGTGCCGGATTTGAGAGAATGGTTGGGGAGAGACGAAATTTATACCTATTGGGGACGAAAAGCAAGTAAGGGTGAGAAAAATCCTGAACTTATGTTTATTGACCCCCGCCCTTGGGTAAAAAGAAAACTTTCTCCTGATTTTGATTGGGGAATCATATTGAAAGAATCCAATAGAGTGGTAGGCATGATCTCGGTATTTGATATCCAAAATGCCAGAATGGGTGATATAGCATACAGAATTAATCCTGAGTACTGGAATATGGGAATTACTACAGAAGCCCTAAAGGAAGTTGTACGGTTTATATTTGAGAACACGGAAATAGAACGATTGAATGGGCGCGCTGATGTAAGAAACATTGCCTCAAATAAGGTTATGGAAAAATGTGGATTTATAAAAGAAGGAACCATTCGCCAAGGAAAAATGGTTTCTGTTTATTGCGATTATAACATTTATGGCATGCTTAGAAATGATTATGGGGTACTGTAAATATGAGTTTTTACGATCCCGGCAATAATGTTATCTACTTTATTCTCTTTAAAATGAGTAAAATCACGAAGGGAGAAATTTTTGCTAAAAAGTGTATTGACTCTCACATTATGTGAGGGATTATCGTTGTAGTGAGCTCAAGAAAATACATCCATGGAGGTTGAAACAAATGCTTAAGATAGGCGAATTTTCAAAGTTATCCAGAGTAAGCATCAGGATGTTACGCCACTACGATGATATCGGACTCTTGAAACCGGCAGACCCGTGCCTTGCGGCGGCTGAATTTCTTGATCCCGAGTACAAGGAAGAAAATTCCCTATTGAGTAAATACTATCTATGCCAAGGAGCTTAAGTGTTCATTGGCATATTATTGAAAGGAGCGGTTATGGAATATATTCATGTAACAAAAGATAACCTCGAAGAGGAGCATATTTGCTGCGCGATATCAAATAATAAGGATGTTCAGGTTTCTTCTAAGAAGGCATGGCTTTCGGAGAGGTTTGATGAAGGACTTGTTTTCCTAAAGAGCGTAGAGCGCGGAAAGTGCTTTATCGAATATATCCCGGCGGAAAACGCATGGATTCCGATAGAGGCAGATGGATATATGTACATTGACTGTCTCTGGGTGTCCGGGGCTTTCAAAGGACATGGATATTCTACTGATCTACTTACTGCCTGCATCGAGGATAGTAAGGAAAAGGGGAAAAAAGGGATTTGTATTCTTTGCGCTTCAAAGAAGAAACCGTTTCTGGCTGATCCGAAGTTTCTGAAGTACAAAGGATTTGTCGTGAGCGATGAAGCTGATAATGGTATTCAGCTTTGGTATATGCCGTTCGATAAAAATGCAAAAGCTCCGGTGTTTAAGGAATGTGCAAAACATCCGCATATAGAAGAGAAGGGATATGTTCTGTACTATACGAATCAGTGCCCATTCAATGCAAAATATGTCCCGGCTTTGGAGCAGACAGCAAAAGAAAATGGTATTGCATTCAAGGCAATACACCTTGAAAGCAAAGAAGAAGCACAGAATGCACCGACACCGATTACGAATTATGCATTATTCCATGATGGGGAGTATGTTACAAACGAGCAAATGAACGATAAGAAATTCTTAAAACTTACAGGAAAGTGATAGTCGTTTATATACGAAGTTAAAGTGGAAAAGCCACTGCATCTTTGTACAGCTTTTGAAGCGTCTTGATAAATGAGGCAAGGCTCTCACGACTATCCGTCTTGTGGGTGCATAGGACGCAGTGAAAACATTCCCTGCAGTCATAAGGGATCCACGCAAATTGTCCGCTATGGTCGTTTAAGAATCCGGGAGCAAGGCAGATACCTTTGCCGGATGCGACATTTACAAGAGTAGAGTCGTGATCGGGACTGTTAAAATACTCGATCTTCCCGGAGGAGATTAGTTTTTGCTGGACGGATCGTAAAGCGTTCGGAGAGCCGCCGCCTACCATGAGGGTGCGTCCGTAGATGTCTTCATCCGTGATGATGTTCTTTTTAGCCAGAGGATCGTTTTTATCGGTAATAAGGTAGATACCAGAATCAAAGAGTTTGTGGATGTTGATTCCCGGGATATGTTTAGTCTGTTCTATAAGTGCAAAGAGGATGTCGGACTCATCCTTTAAAAAGCTTTCTACACCGTTATCGTACTGAAACAGAGGAGTAACCTGGACACCGGGTTGCTCCTTTTCAAATATGCGGATAGCTTCGGGCAGAAAGTATATGGCTTGTCTGACCATCATGGAAACAGTTATGTTGTCCCTGTATCTGGCACTGAAATTCTGTCCCTGTTCGATGGCGCGTTTCATATCCTCACGCATACCGGAAAGATAGGTTACGAACTGCGCACCGGCCGGAGTGAGTGCAGCTCCTTTGCCGTTTCTTTCAAATATCTTAAAGCCTACCTCATCTTCCAAAAGCTTTAGCTGATAAGAAAAGGTTGGCTGACTTACAAATGTGTTCTCAGCCGCCCGGCTGAAGTTAAGGGTATGAGCCAGTTCTATGCAGTAATCTATCTGCTTGGTTGTCGTCGATATATCTCCTTGAAAGTCAGCTATTTAAAAATTAAATCAATTATAGGATATTTGAATTGGATTATTCAAGTGTTTTGCGTGATAATCAAGTCATAGAAACAAAAATAAATGTAAACACCTGTAGATAAAAGGAGGAGATCAAGATGGCAAAAACATTGATTACATTCTTTTCAAGAGCGGATGAAAACTATTTCGGCGGAGCAATGAGATACGTAAAGGTCGGAAATACAGAAATCGTTGCAGGTCTTATGAAAGAGCTGATCGACGCGGATACATTCAAGATCGAGATGAAGGATCCATATTCACCGGTATACATGTCCTGCATCGATGAAGCAAAGAAAGACAAGCAGAACAATGCACGACCTGAGCTTACAAATTATCTTGATAGTATCGATGAGTATGACACCATAGTACTTGGCTACCCGAACTACTGGGGGACCTTCCCGATGGCAGTCGCAACTTTCCTTGAGAGATATGACTTTACAGGAAAGGCCATCCTTCCGCTTTGCACAAATGAGGGAAGCGGTATGGGTTCCAGCGAGAGTGATATAAAGAAATGTGCTAAAGGGGCAACAGTAAAGAGTGGTCTTGCAATCACGGGTTCAAAAGCCGCAGATTCCCAAGATGCCGTAAAAAAATGGTTTGCAGCAAACGGACTGGTTTAAGAAGAAGGATGGTGACGGAGATGGATTACGAAAGAGGATATGTATTTGATCTGATGGAACAGGGCGGTCCCACGGATGCAGTAGTCGGAGGCGTACCTGCCAAAGTGATCAGGATGCAGGATCCATCTGAGCAGAGGGAATGATCCGATGAATGAGGAAGAACAGATCAGAGAATTATACAGGCTCTATTGGAAATACATGATAGATAAGGATGCAGAAGGGCTTCATTCAATCCAATCAGAAGACTATTTTCTTTGCCATATGACAGGTGTAAGGCAAATGAGAGCAGAATTTGAAAAAGGACTTTTAAACGGCACCTTCAACTACTATTCGGCAGACCATGACAGCATTGAGGTCATGATAGATGGAGATACAGCAAGGATGATCGGATGCAGCACAGTGATCGCAGAGGTTTATGGCGGAGGAAAGGGAAGCTGGAGACTGCAGGGAGATTTTACCTTAAGAAAAGAAAATGGAACATGGAAATTGATGAGTTCAAAGGCGTCAACATATTAATGAATGGAGGATTATGCAATGGAATATGTAACACTAAATAATAAACTGGAATGTCCCGCAGCCGGAATCGGAACCTTTATGCTTTCGCCTGCCGATGCAGAGAACAGTGTAAGAGAAGCACTTAAGATGGGATATCGCCTCATTGATACTGCCAATGCATATGTAAACGAGCGGGCCGTTGGAAGAGGCATGAAGGATAGCGGAGTAAAGAGAGATGAGATCTTTCTTTCCACCAAACTCTGGCCCAGTGAATATGAAAATCCAAATGCTGTGGATGAGACTTTGGAGCGCCTTGGTGTAGATTACGTAGATCTTCTTTATATACATCAGCCGGCCGGCAACTGGCTTGCTGGATACAGACAGCTTGAGAAGGCTTATAAGGAAGGCAAGGCAAAGAGCATCGGTATCTCTAACTTTGAAGGAAAGTATATCGAAGAACTTGAGACGAAGTGGGAGATCGCACCGCAGTTTATCCAGGTGGAGGCGCATCCTTATTTTACCCAGAAGGAACTGCGAAAGACTCTTGATAAGTATGGGATCAGGCTTATGAGCTGGTATCCGTTAGGACACGGCGATAAGAGCCTGATAAATGAGCCGGTTTTTGCCGAACTTGGAAAGAAGTACGGAAAAACTCCTGCACAGATCATCCTCCGCTGGCATACACAGATGGGATTTGTTGTGATCCCCGGCAGCAAGAACGTGGATCACATCAAAGATAATCTCAACATCCTTGATTTTATGCTGACAGACGATGAGATGGCAAAGATCGCTAAACTTGATAAGAATGAGAGATATTATCACAGGACAGATGAGCAGCTGGTCCAGTTTGCAGGATGGAAACCTGATTTTGAAAAGGCGTAATGATATGAAGAAAATACTAAAACAATTAGGAAGTGAACATATGAGATTACAAGTAATTGGGACTGTTATTAAGCAGTCCTTTTTATTTTGAAATGAAGTTAGCCAAAGCTAACGCTATGGTGTATCATTGACTATGGTGATCTAAATATTTGACATATGGGGGCATTTATAATGAAAACAGCAGAGCAATACAAGAAACTTACAATTAGTGAATTTACCAAAGCAGCGGAAATATATGAAACCGATCATGCAGGAATTTATGAAATGTGCAAGGATGATTACCCGTATATTGAGGCAGAACTCTCACATATAGAATACCAGGATCTGTTGGACTGTGGATGCGGTACAGGTCCTATGATATCTCTTTTACATGAAAAAGACAGTTCCAAGCATTATGTAGGACTGGATCTAACGCCTAAGATGATAGAGGTTGCCAAAAGCAAGAACCTTAAGGGAACGGAATGGGTAGTTGGGGATTGTGAAGATTTGCCCTTTGAGGACGAGTCTTTTGATGTCATCATATGCACAAACAGTTTTCATCACTATCCAAATCCCCAGAAGTTCTTTGACAATGTAAAAAGAGTATTAAGACAAGGTGGAAAGCTCATCCTTCAAGACTATACAGCACCGACTCCTATTTTATGGCTCATGAACCATACAGAGATGCCGCTTGCTAATTTGATAGGTCATGGTGATGTTGGGGCATATTCTCTTGGTCAGATCAGGGATTTTTGCGATAATTGCGGACTATATATTGAGAAGTTGGAAGCGGCAAGGAAATTTAGGATGCATCTGGTGGCAAGGAAGTAAGGAGATTGCGATATGAAATACGAAGAAATGGGACTTAAGACAGGAAAGACACTTATGCTACTGCCTGGAACATGCTGTGACTATCAGACCAACTTTGCTAATGTCCTGCCAAAGCTCTCTGAGAAATATCATCTTATCTGCGTTAACTATGATGGTTTCGATGGAGGGGATGAAATATTTCCTGACATGATAACTGTGACGGAGAAGATTGAGAAGTATATTATCGAAAAACATGGTGGGAAGATTGATGGTGCAATAGGATCGTCTCTTGGTTCAAGTTTTGTGGGACAGCTTGTGCAAAGAAGAAATGTGCATATTGATCATGCGATATTTGGGAGTCCCGACCTGGACCAGAGCGGTAAGTTTAGTGCATGGCTTCAGTCCAAAATGGTAGTTCCGCTTCTCACAAGCTTTACCAAAAGTGAAAAGAAGCAGCAAAAGACCAAGGAAAAGCTGAAGAATATTTTTCTTATGAGTGACGAACTTGCAGACCAGTTCATGGCCTGCTTTTCCAAATTCAAACCGGAGTCGATTAAGAATGAGTACTATACGGATCTTATCACATATCTTGAAGATGATATAAACGTGAAGCACACAAAAGCTCATTTTATCTATGCAAACAAGATGGGTGAAAAGTACCTGAAAAGATATAAGAAGTACTTTCATGATCCTGATATCAGGGAATTTGATATGCAGCATGAGCAGTGGCTTTTTGGAGAGGAAAAGTATGCCCTGCAGGTACTTACTGTGATAGATGAATTTATGGAAATGCCGGTTTGACATGACTATACTGTACCAACAATTATGACCTCCTTGTAAAAATCTTAAGACAGGAGTGGGATTTGATGGTGTGGTAATGAGTGATTGGGATTCTATGAAAGCAGATCAGGGTGTTTGTATGAAGGCTGTAACCGGAGATGTTTTAAAGGCAATGGGGCCCAGTGCGACCTGATCTGCCCCGGAAGACCAGATCAGGCAAACGAAGGCAGTGCCTTGCTATTACATGACCTGGACATAAGAAAATAATGAGCAGTTTCAACAAGAGTAATGCTTAATGCCATGCTTGATAAGGCAAAAGAACTTGGTTTTATAGAAGTTACGTTCACAACCAAGCCTGAAGTGATGAAGGTTGGATATGAGCTGTATAAGCGTATGGCTTTACATATTGATCAAATCGAATCTATTACTTCTCCAAGAGAAATAACTGCATTTCTTACACAATCAGGACATTCACAAATAACATTGCCGGTGGTGATTCCCTTTAGATCTTTGCAGATAGTTGCGCCGCACTTATCATTGAATTTATTAACCAGATTCTTGGAATACCTGGGAGTGCCCTTTCCATCCGTGATCATGCCGGCAACCATGACTGCTCCAATAAGAGCACCGCATGTACTCTCCATACAGCCCATTCCTGCTGCGAATCCGGAAGAAAGCTTGGAGAGTTCTTCCGGGGCGATATCAATCTTATCTTCAAAAACTTTAAGCACAGACTGTGTGCAGTTGCACTGGCCTGTAGCTTTCAAATTTGCTGCAATATTAGCTCTTTCTTCTATAGTCATTTTGAAGCTCCTTTTTCTTTTATCTTACAGATACCTTGTGTCATTGTTCCCATGGGGCAAAATGTACACCAGGTCCTTTCTCTATATAGTACCATCACGATCAGCCCGATCAAAGTGGATGTGAGCATAAGGCTGTAAAAACCAAAACCAAACTGAGCTACCCAGTCCGGGAAAATACTACCGGAATATGCCCATTTCCATGGCAGCTTGAAAGTCCAGAATAGTTTGATGGCTTTACGCAATGTGTCTGCACCTGCAAAGACCTGATAGGTCTGAAATATCATTGTGCCAAACATCGTCATGAAAAATGTCAGAAATCCATATCGGAACCATTTTGACGACAGCCACCTGGGAGCAGGCTTCTTTCTGGAACATCCTGCCTTTCTTCCGAGTATCCAGAACAGTTGTCCCCTTCCGCACATATTGTTGCAGAACCATTTGTTGCCTCCAGCGATAGCAAATATAAGCGGCAATATGAAATCAATAAGCCCAAGCCAAGCAAAGAGTATATTAAAGAATCCAAGCGAAAAGTAAATGATGCTCCAGATCCACAAATAGCTGTACCAGTGTTTTTTCTTGTTAGTCATTAACTGATATCCTCTCTTTCAACTCAATAACGCTTGCAGGACATGCCTTTTCACATAATCCGCATCCTACACATAAGCCATCTTCAACAACTGCATAGCAGCCTTTGTATATGGATATTGCCTGTCTTGGACACTGCAGTGCACAAACACCGCAGGCAACACACCTTTCGACATTCACATTTGCTTTTCTCTTAACCATGTGCAGATTCCTCTCAATTTTTCTGTTCGACAAGCTAATTATACGTGGTACAATAAACTTATCAAGTACGCAATTTTTATTAACCTGGTAAGGAAAAACTGACTATGAAAAAAGAACCATTATGCGATGAAATCGCAGGAGAAGGCTGTGGATTAAAGAAAGTGTTAAACATTGTTGGAGGCAAGTGGAAGATTATGATTCTCTGCGTAATAGACAACAATGAAGTGGCAAGATATGGAGATCTGCGCCGCGCAGTGTTTGGAATCACCAATACGATGCTGGCTCAGTCTCTTAAAGAATTAGAGGGTGACGGCCTTATAAACAGGACTCAATATGATGAGATGCCTGTACGTGTTGAATACACACTGACCGATAAAGCCAAAAGTATGATACCAATCTTGCTACAGCTGAAAAAATGGGGAGAGGAGAATTTGTAGATGATCATCTACAAAGCAATGAAATGACAGAGATAAGCAGGCTGAAACGTATAGTAGAGACACTTCGAAGTGAAAACGGCTGCTCATGGGATAAGGTGCAGACACATTCCAGCTTGAAAGCGGCGTGCACAGAGGATGCTTTATGGTCGATAAAAAGCGTGTTCCTATGGAAGGTCTTGAGATAATCATGAAGTATCTTGATAAAAAAGACTGATTATTTGATGTACATATGTTTGGAGATTATCTGTGGCAAGAGAACTAACTGACAGCTACTAAGAGAATAATGCATGACTATGATAGAGCCGTGGTATTTGTATTGATTTACAAGTACCGCGGTATTGTTTTTTTAAGGGTGCCCGGAACTGCGCTATTCCGGGCGTGTTGTTATGAAGATTGTATGAAAAAACTTTCTATTATAATTTCCAGAAGATTTTCATCTCCCGATGGATGTATATTAGCATCCGAAACTTAAGCGAACATAAAAAGAATTGAAATTTTAATTCATGTATTATAAATGATTTTCGTGCAAATTGGACCATCTTTAGTGCGCTTAGGTTTGCTTTTCTGCACGAGTGATATCATTCGTGCAGGATAAATTAGTAAAAAACTCTGTAAAAGAAGAATAGATATGCCGTTTTTGCAGTGGCAGACATTTATCTGAAGACAAGAGGAATTTACAATCGTTATATGAACAGATGGTGCTTTTAGAAATCGGAGGGTTAGCAGTTATGAATGGAAAGAAATTGTACAAGAGTACAGATAAAAAGGTTTGTGGCGTGTGCGGAGGCATAGCAGAATACTTTGGCATCGATCCGACAATTATAAGACTTGTATATGTGATACTTGTCATATTTACAGGAGTCGGAATCCTGCCATACATAATAGCAGCAATCATCATGGATGATAATCCTAAAAATATAGTATCCGTTAAGAGAATCGAAGAAAACAGTTACTCGGCAGAAAATGTCTATGAATCGGCTGAGCCGGTAGGTTTCAAGTCAGGTTCTTATGACAATGGTAAAATCAAAGGCTTTAATCTTTGATCAGATACCCAGGATGGAATTTCTAGAACTTTTATGAGGAGGACAGCATGAACCGCAGATTAAAGAAATATGCAGGTGTATTAGCAGTTATCGTTGGGGTGCTATTTACATGGGAAGCAGCCACTGAAGTAAATATGATGTTCATGGCAGAGAGCATCTGTCTTGCTGTCATTGGAATATGCTATGCATTTCCTATGCTTGGGGACGAGTAAGTTATACTGGGAGTTATTTACAACTATGCCCATGACTATATAATAGTTCTTTTTGAAGGGATACCATTCACCTTTATCTACAATTACTTTTTAGTGCACAAGATTGCCAAATTTATCGGGCGCATATACTATAAAAATATAGTTGACCGCCCAATAAATTCAGAATTCAATACAGTTAGATTTTAATGGGCGAATTTAAACGATTGGATATTTATTCAGCCCGATAAATATCACTGCAAGAGGTGCCAAATGATTGGAAGAGAGAAAGAAATAAAAGAATTAGAAAAGATATATAGTTCTAATAAGGCGGAAATGGTTGCTGTATATGGAAGGCGAAGAGTTGGAAAGACATATTTGGTTGATGAAGTGTTTCAGGGCAGCGGAATATTTGTTAAGACAATCACTTTTGATGATTTGTTTAGATAAAGTCTGAAGATTCAAATTGTTATTGTGTGGGAATAATCATAGAAAGTTCAGAATAATGTTAAAATGGCCAGGTAGTAGGATATGCATATGCCGGAGCTTATAGTGCAAGAGAAGCGTACAAGTGGAGTGTAAGCACTTCGATTTATGGCGCAGGCTATGAAAATGCCCACGGAAGATTTGAATACGTCCCCATCAGATCCATGGAAAAGAACGTGGAGATCCTCCTCAATATCTGTGAGGAGTATGCTGATATTCGATGAGCTGCCCCTCCAAAAAGCGCAGGGCTGGCGGGTCAGATAAACACCTCCCTCAGGCATTTTTCCTGAATTCTGTAGGCGTCATATTATAGTTTTTTCTGAATACTTTAACGAAGTAATTATTGTCGGAGTATCCGACATAGCTGCTGATCTCCTGAATAGGAAGATTCGTCTTCTTCAGGAGGCCGGCAGCTTTTTTGCAGCGCATGGAAGCGGCGTATTCCGTCATGGTCACGCCTGTTTCCTTTTTGAACAGCCTTGCAAGGTGGGAAACAGACATACTTGCGGCACTTGCAAGGTCTTCGTTTGATATGTGATCTCCGAAATGGAGACTAATGTACTCAAGGACTCTCTGAATTGGCGCAGAAAACCTGTCCAGGGACAGTTTGTGATTTCGAACTGCTTTCGTGAGCTCAACGATCATTTCGATCAGGTAGC
Source organism: Butyrivibrio sp. WCE2006 (assembly GCF_000701985.1). NCBI lineage: Bacteria > Bacillati > Bacillota > Clostridia > Lachnospirales > Lachnospiraceae > Butyrivibrio > Butyrivibrio sp. WCE2006. The sequence continues at coordinate 15,341 of NZ_JNKH01000027.1, forward strand.
GGGTCTGCAGCTCCGGTCTTTTTGTAGCTGATGAGAGCTGAGTATACTTCTGAGTGATCTCATCTATTGTAATGACCGAAAGCCCTGATTCTTCCGCAGCTTTTCTGGAAAGGGCTTTAAGTATTGCCAGACCATAGCCCGAGGCATAGTAGTTAAGGGTCTCTTTAGAAAAGTCGGAAAGAGACTCAGGGCCGGATAATTTTTCAAATGCTGACATGACGTTTTTGGTATCCCCGTTCCTTATCATTGAGAGGAACTGTTTTTCCTGGTCGTATCGCCTGTAGATCTCGCTGTAATTCTTTTCAGACAGCTCCGTCCTGTCGTCTTCCTCGGATACATTCTGGATAAAACCCGTAAGCCTTCTGTACGAATACTCTGACTCCGCAGGAGAAAAAGAGATTATGCATTTGTTTACCACGCTGGTGATCTGCTCAGTATATACTATTGGAAATGCAGTGTAATACAGCTTAAACGCCAGTGATTTCGAGGAGGATTCATCGTTTCTTGCAAGCACGGTCTCTGTCTTAAGTTCCGAGTATTTCTCTTTTACATAAGGTCCGATTAAATAATACCTGTTATCAAATGTAAAAAAAGACATACAAATGCCCAGCTGGTCTATGAGTTCATAGATCATTTCTCCTTTGGACGAGCTCAGAAGATAGTGCAGGGCATCCTGTGTAAACATGGGCTGCATCCTGATACTGAAGCAGTATTTCTTTTCGAAGGCCTCAAGAGATATGTCCATATCCGTGGCATCCGTTACATCTACTGAGAGCAGATTATTTAGAAGAGCTGAAAAAAGAGCATAATCCATATTCATTCCTCAAAAGTAGCAAAATAATACTATAATAGACAAAATAATTCTAACATATCCCGGAGCTGAATGGTACTATGACCCTACCAGGAAAGCTTTCACTATTTAACAGATTCTCAAAACAGCAATAAAGATGTAATTGAAAGGGGCTTACAATGGGCAAGGACAGATCTCTTTTTAGGGAAGAAAATGGGGTAACTTACAAGAGGGCAAGGACGTGGCATATCGCTCTTGCAATGATGACAGGTGCCGGGCAGATGGCTTTTTATCTGCTGATGAACGGGGCAACCTATATAGGAAATTCGAACTTTGGAATACTCGTGGCAGTTACAGGCCTTATTATCACGGGATCAAGGCTTTTGGACGGTATTACAGATCCGGTAATAGCTTTTTTCTTGGAAAGATTTAATTCAAGATTTGGAAAAGTACGTTTTTCGATCATGTTCGGATGGCTGCTGATGGCAGTTTCAACCACACTGATGTGCAATATTGGGGCGAAGCTTTCGCTATCCGGAGCGGCAGGGATAACTTTCTTTGTTCTCTGCTATGTGATCTACATCATTGGTTATACCTTCGTAAGTATAGCCGGCCAGATCAACATGAGCATTCTGACCAATGATCCCAAGCAGCGTCCCACCATCGGCGTCTGGAGCACAGCATATTCATACCTGGTTCCAATGATCATGAGCGTTGTGGCATCGGCTGTGATCCTCCCGAGATTTAACAACATTCAGGGAACGGAATACTTCGCAACTTACAACATAGTGGTGGTACTTGTTTCGCTCTTTTTCTATATTCTGGCATGTATAGGAATTGCTCCTTATGACATCCCCGAGAATTTTGAAGGAATTAAAAAGGATGGCGAGACCGATGAAAAGCCAAGCTTTAAGGACATGCTGGCGCTGATAAAAGAGAATAAAGAGCTTCAGAGATTCATCATGGCTGCAACCTCGGATAAGCTGGCTCAGACCATAGGTTCAGCTGCGGTGGTATCCACAATGCTCAACGGCATTATGCTGGGATCAATGGCTATCTCATCGATTCTCTCTGCTGTGGCAATGCTTCCGTCCATCATCTTCGCCATCATAGGTGCAAAAATTGCAGGTAAGCAGGGTAGCAGAAAAGTCATGATCGACTGGACCAAAAACTGCATTGGACTGAACATCGCATTTGCCGTATATCTGCTGTTTACTCCTACAACCCTTGTGGGAACGGTATTTGGCGGCAATTTATCAACAGGCGCAGTTCTTATGGCCATTACTTATGTGCTCTTCACCTTCGGAAACAATGCGATGAAGATGGTGGTTTCCGTTTCGACAAGCGCATTCAGGATGGATGTGGTCGACTATGAGATGGATCGCTCCGGAAAATACATGCCTGCGACAGTATCTGCCACCTACAGCTTCGTTGACAAAATAGTTTCATCATTCGGTGCAACCATCGCAACACTAATGATCGGACTTATAGGATATACGACTACAGCTCCCCAGCAGGGAGATCCGCTTAACTTCGGCGTCAAAGCCATGACTGTTGTGCTTCTGATCGGCTTCCCCATTATCGGATGGGTCTGCACACTTCTGGCAATGAAGAATTCCGAGCTCACATACGAGAAGATGGAGGAGATCCAAAAGAGTATTGGCGAAAAGAAAAAGGCAACAATGGAGCAGTAAAAGCAGGAGAGGAGAAGCATGAGAACAACAATTCTTTGGAATGATAACTGGATATTTGAAAAAGAGGGCAGGAGCGAGGCAGTAACTCTCCCCCACACATGGAATGCTGTTGACGGACAGACAGGTCCGGATCCGTATTACAGGGGAACCTGCACTTATAAAAAGACATTTGAACGGCCTGTAACAGAGGAAGGCCAGCGGGTGTTTGTGGAATTTCGCGGGGTCAATTCTTCCGCCAAAGTTGTTTTAAACGGCCGTGAACTCATAAATCATGACGGCGGATATTCCTGCTTCAGGGCGGATATTACGCAGGCGCTTTCAGATTCAAACGAGATTGAAGTCTCTGTCTCCAATGAGCCCAATACAAGGGTGTATCCTCAGAAAGCGGACTTTACCTTTTACGGCGGGATATACCGGGATGTCTATCTTGTGATCGTGGATGAAAAGCACTTTGACATGAACTGTTATGGCGGCAGGGGACTGTATGTCACACCAAAAATAAACGGAAATGAAGCTGAAGTTGAGGTCAAAGCCTATGTAAACGGCGGCGAAAGTGTAAAAATATCCATAGACGGCGTAACAGAGAAGGAATTCGAGGTGGTTCCGTCAGATGAAGCCACCGCCGGATATATGGCCTGCGGCACTATCATTATAAATGATCCGCATTTATGGAACGGGCTTAAGGATCCGTTTTTATACAATATCACAGCGACTCTTTTAGATGAATCAAAAGAGTGCGACAGGATATATGACAGATTTGGAGTGCGGCAGTTTCATGTTGACCCTGAAAAGGGATTTTTCCTAAACGGAGCAAGCTACCCTCTTCGAGGCGTCTCAAGGCACCAGGACAGGGCAGGAGTCGGCAATGCACTGACAAAAGAAATGCACAGGGAGGACCTTGAGCTTATCCTCTCCATGGGAGCCAACTCTATAAGGCTCGCGCACTATCAGCATGATCAGTATTTCTATGATCTGTGCGATGAAAAAGGCGTAGTAGTATGGGCTGAGATCCCATATATCACCGTACACATGGACAGCGGAAGGCAGAACACCATATCCCAGATGAAAGAACTGATAAGCCAGAATTACAATCATGCATCAATAATGTGCTGGGCACTTTCAAATGAGATATCTCTGCAGGGCGTGACCGAGGACCTCCTGGAGAACCACAGGATATTAAACGATATTGTCCACGAGATGGATCCTGTAAGGTTTTCTGCCATGGCAAATCTGTTCCTTCTTAAGACAGATTCTCCCCTGGTGACACTTCCCGATATTCGCGGATACAACCTGTACTATGGCTGGTATGTAGGAGAAATGGAGGACAATGACAGGTGGTTTGACGACTTCCACAGAGACCATCCGGGTGTCGCAATAGGACTTACGGAGTACGGCGCAGATTCAGTGATCACGCTTCAGTCTCCAATGCCTGAAAAAGGTGATTATACTGAGAGCTATCAGGCTGTTTATCACGAGCATATGCTTGAAATGTTCAGTACCCGCCCATATATCTGGGGTACCTACCTCTGGAATATGTTTGAATTTGCCGCAGCCGGACGAGACGAGGCCGGAGATCCGGGCAAAAACCACAAGGGTGTCATCACCTTTGACAGGAAGCAGAAAAAAGACGCTTATTATATCTATAAAGCTTGGTGGTCAGATGAGCCCTTCATCCACCTTTGCGGGAAAAGATATCACGACCGCATAGAGGATATTACCGAGATCAAGGTGTATTCAAATCAAAATAAAGTCACACTCTTTGTGGACGGGAAAGAAACAGGATGCTTAAGCGGAGAACACGTATTTAAGTTTAATGTGCCCATAAGCGGAGTTCATACAATAAAAGCCGTCTCAGGAAATCTCTCTGATGAAATGGAGATAGCAAAGGTTTCCGAGCCCAATCCCGCTTACTTTGCTCCTGACAAAAAGGTCAGGAACTGGTTTGACAAGAAAGATGCGCCTGAGGAAAAAGAGGGCTACCTTTCCCTTTCGAGTACAATGGCAGAGATTCAGGCTATACCTGAAGGAAAGGCAATACTCGACAGAATGATGGCTGCAATGACTGCAAAGACAGCTGGCGGCATGGGTGAAGGAGTGGAGATATCCGAAGCCATGCAGCAGATGATCGCCCGCCAGCCCCTCATCAAACTTTTGCAGCAGGGCGGCATGGACATAGAATCTGACGAGATTAAGGCACTTTCAAATGCTCTTATGAATATTAAAAAGCAGTAAAGAATGCAAGAGGTGTTAAATGGAAGCGGCTAAGATTTTTGAAAAATCAAAGTGGATATCGCCTGAAAACGTCACAGAACCTGAAAAGAGAAAAGGAGCAGGGTATCTCAGGACTACATTCTTTTATAAAGAGGGAGATGTCAGGGTATTTGCCACAGCCCATGGCCTGTATGAAATACTTATAAACGGACGTAAGGTCACCAAAGCACGACTGACTCCGGGATGTGATGAGTATGATAAAAGGCTTCAGTATCAGGAGTTTGCGATCACAGAGGCGCTTAAAGTAGGAGAAAACGAGATATTCGTCACACTGGGCGACGGCTGGTACAGAGGCTGCAGCGGAATTGACGGTATAAGAAATCTGTACGGTGAGGATATTTCTTTTTTGTGCTCGCTCATAGCCGGAGACGACTTTGATAATCCCATCCTTGTATCTGACACAGTGTGGGATGCCTGTGAAAACGGGCCCATAAAACTTACGGACCTTGAACTTGGAGAAACTTATGATGCCAATGTACCGTTTGATGAATGGCATAAGGCAAGGGAGATGTCTTTTGACAAGGGAAACCTCGTGGCCCAGTCCGCGCCATTTGTTACGGAGCATGAGGTGTTTGAGGGAAGGCTCATCACCACCCCTAATGGAGAAAATGTCTTTGATTTCGGGCAGAACCTTGCCGGTTATACGTCTTTTGTCGTAGAAAATGCCAGGGGAGGCGAAAAGATCTGTCTCATCCACGGTGAAACCCTGGATGAGAATGGAAACTTCACAATAGAAAACTTCCAGCCCGGAGAGCGCAACAAATCCGGCGGAATAAAGCAGGAGATAAACTACATCTGCAAGCAGGGCAGGAATGAGTTTAAGCCGCTTTTTTCCATGTTTGGATTCAGATACGCAAAGATAACTGGTGATATTTTACCGCCTGACATCCGGATAAAGAGCATTGCCGTGTATTCAGACATGAAGGAAACAGCATACTTTGAATGCGGCATGAGTGAAGTAAACAGGCTCTTTAAAAACAGCGTATGGTCCATGAAGTCAAACTTCTGCGATATACCGACTGACTGTCCCACAAGAGAGAGGGCAGGCTGGACCGGGGATGCGGCGGTTTTTGTGAGGACGGGCGCATATCTCATGGACTGTAAGGGCGTATATGAGAAATGGCTTGCAAACGTCAGGATAGGGCAGCATCCTGATGGCAAGATGGCCTATATCTGCCCCAGAAATTCCAATCCCGGCAAAATAGCAGAGATGTTCTCAGCTTCTGTGGGCTGGGGCGATGCAGCGGTCATCGTGCCCTGGAATCTTTACAGAATATACGGCGATGAGCAGATACTTAAAGACAATTATGAAATGATGAAGAAGTGGGTGGACTTCCTCGGAAGAAGAGCTGGAAAGAGCAAGCTCAAGAACCGGTTTGGGAAGAACCCCTACAGAAAGTACATCATCGACACGGGAATGGACTACGGCGAGTGGTGCGAGCCCGGGGCAGATGTCATGAAGACCATGATGGCGGCCTTTAAGGACGGACAGCCCGAAGTAGCCACAGCTTACTACGCCTATTCTTCAGGAATCCTTGCCAAAATATCAGACATCCTGGGATTCAAAGACGATGCCGACAAATACAGAGAGATCTCAGAGAAGGTGACAGAGGCATACCGATATCTGGTTTTAAAAGACGGGCATATAAGATCTGAGAGGCAGTGTGAGTATGTAAGGCCTCTTGCGTTTTCTCTTTTAACGGAAAAAGAGGCAGAGGATGCAGCGGCGGATCTGAATGACCTTGTAGTGAAAAATGGCTGCCATCTGAACACGGGCTTTCTTTCAACGCCTTTCCTTTGCCGGGTGCTGGCTGATCACAGCTATACGGACACGGCATACAGGCTGCTCCTTAATAAAAGCTATCCATCATGGCTCTATGCTGTGGAGAAAGGCGCCACAACAATCTGGGAGACCTGGGACGGTATCAGGGAGGACGGGACCGTCCACGATTCGCTTAACCACTACTCCTACGGAGCTGTTTCCGGATGGCTCCTATCAGGCGTTCTGGGAATAAGATACGATTTTGACAAGGTTCTGATAAAGCCGCTGCCGGATAAGAAACTAAAATATGCCAAGGGATACTATGATTCGCCGAGAGGGCGCATAGTTTCCGAATGGAAATATATCGAAGAGACGGATTCTTTTACCTTCCATTTTGAGATTCCGGAAGGTATGGAAGCAGAACTTGAGCTCCCCGGGCAGGAAAAGAGACTTTTCACCGGCGGCAGCTTCGACATGGCAATAGAAAACACAAAGTGATTTAGGAGGATCAAAGATGAATAGATTTGAGAACGGATTCATGCTTGGCGCATCAACAGCAGCTCACCAGGTTGAAGGAAATAATACAAATTCAGATTACTGGGTAATGGAGAATATGGAGTATTCCCAGTTTGTGGAGCCATCACTTGACGCTGTCGACCACTATAACAGATATGAGGAAGACATCAAAATGCTGGCGGATGCGGGCCTTAACACCTACAGATTTTCTGTTGAGTGGGCACGCATTGAGCCTGAGCAGGGCAGATTTGACGAAAAAGAGATTGAGCACTACAGGAAGATGATCAGATGCTGCAGGGACAACGGCGTTGAGCCTGTTATTACCCTGATGCACTTCACCTCACCTGTGTGGCTTATAAAGCAGGGCGGCTGGGACAACGAGCAGGTCGTAGAGCTTTTTGCAAGCTATGCAAGATATGTCACAGAGCAGCTTGGCAGCGAGATTAAATATATCTGCACCATAAATGAAGCAAATATGAGATTGCAGATCGGCGCTCTCATGGAGAGATTTAAGAAGCAGATGATGGCAAAAATGGCAGATGCAGCCAAAAACGGTGGTGATTCCATGGAGGGGCAGGTTCAGGTCGGCCTTAATCTCTCGGATCCCATGGAGAAAATGAAGCTGGCAGCTATGGAGAACGCCAAAGTATTCGGTGATCCTCAGCCCCATACCTTTGTCTCCGCAACTGATGCTAACGGCGATATGATAGTGATAAAGGCACATCAGGCTGCAAAAGCGGCGATAAAGGAAGTTAATCCTGATATTAAGGTTGGCATCACACTTTCCCTTCACGACTGTCAGTACATCGAAGGCGGCAGGGAGCGCGCCGACAGTGACTGGAACGAGGAGTTCAGCCATTACGTTCCTTATATCAAGGATGACGATTTCTTTGGACTTCAGAACTATACCAGAACCACTTACGGCCCAGACGGAATCGTGCCTGTTCCTGTGGGAACTCCAATGACACAGATGGATTATGAAGTATATCCTGAGGCCCTTGAGCATGTAATAAGACGCGTACATGAAGAGATGCCGGAAGTGCCGATCCTGGTTACCGAGAACGGAATTGCAACATCAGATGATACTCAGAGAGTTAAGTTTATCGACATGGCAATTGAGGGCGTTCAGAGCTGTATCAGAGATGGCATTCCCGTTATCGGCTACTGCCACTGGTCACTTATCGATAATTTTGAGTGGCAGAAAGGCTATGCGCTGACCTTTGGCCTTTGCGCAGTTGACAGAAAGACACAGATAAGGGCACCAAAGCCCAGTTTGAAGCATCTTGGAGGCTATTTGAAATAATGACAGGCAGAATACTTACAGGCGTACAGCAGATAATGATAGGAAGCAGATGCGGCAGCTATGAAAGTGCCCTGCGCACGCTTGAGAGCATCAAGAGTGCAGGGTATGACGGCATTGAGCTCAATGAATTCATGATAAGGCCAACACCTTTTATCGTGAGACTGCTTACGAAATTTGCCGGCATGCCCACGGGAAACAGCGGAAAGCTCGACTGGAAGAAGCTGATCTCAGAGAGCGGCCTGAAAGTCATAAGCCTCCACAGCTATCTGAATAGCATTGAAGAAAAACCCGAGGCTGCTGCGAAAGAAGCTTTGAGCTTTGGAACGGACACCATTGTTATAACCGGTATGTACAGGTTTGATTACGGGAATTTCGCTGAGGTAAAAAAACTGGCTGTGCGCCTGAACATGGCCGGAAAAGCTCTTTTGCCCTATGGAGTGAAACTTCTTTATCACAATCACAACGTAGAGCTGCAGAGGGTCTCAGAAGAAAAGACCGCCTATGATCTGATCGTAGAAAACACAGATCCGCAGTATGTCAACTTCGAGCTTGATACATACTGGATGGCAGATGGAGGTGCCGATGTCACAGCCCTTGTAAACAAACTGTCAGACAGGATGGTGATGTGGCACATAAATGACAGGGGCTGCAGGAAGAAGGGGCCTTTTATTACGCCTATACTTAAAGAGGACGCCGCGGAACTCGGCACAGGTAATATGGCTCTCGGAACTATCTTGGAAGCCGTAAAGGCCAATACCAGAGTAGAAGCGATCGTTCTTGAGACCCACAAAAACTGGATAGATAATGACCCGGTTAAGAGCCTTACGGTAAGCGCAGAGTGGTTTAGAAAACACCGATGATTGAATCATCACTTCGAAGCAAAATATGGATTCGAAGGAAGAGGAGCTGGCTCCTATAGTTGAGGATTTTCCCGACCTTAAGGATGACTGGGACGAAGTTTATGGAGACAGATGCAATCAGGTAGTGTTCATAGGCAAAGGATATGAAAAAGCGGACATTGTAATACTGCTCTATGAGTGCATTTGAGAATGACGGATTTATGAGAAATATGGATGGGAGTTCTTTTGCATGGCGCAGGGTGATGGAGAGCCTGAGCCGACAAGACTTTACATTCACAGGTGATCACGAAAGGGGGACTAAATGAACTATTTTGTTGAAGGACTTCAAGGAAGTGGAAAGAGTACGCTTGTAAAGAAACTTTCCGAGAAGTATTCTGATTATATGGTCAGTTATGAAGGTGACTACTCTCCTGTGGAGCTTGCCTGGTGTGCCTATGTTGATAAAGAGACGTATGGTGGGATCCTTGAAAAGTACAGTGAAATCCGTAGTGAAATTGAGGAGAAGAGCGTAGGAGAAGGTGATCACATGATCATCTGCTATACTAAGATCATCACTGACATCCCGGGATTTCATAAGGATCTTGAGAAGTATGAGATCTATAACGGAAATATTACTACGGATAGATTTGAAGAGGTTGTCCTGCGGAGACTTCGAAGCTGGAGCGGAGATAAAAGTATATTTGAGTGTTCCATTTTCCAAAATATAGTAGAGGACATGATCCTGTTTCAGAAGAGAAGTGATCAGGAAATCATTGATTTTTATAAGAGAGTTAGCGAAGCTCTTACCGGCAAAAAGTATCAGATAATGTATATCATGACTGAGGACGTTGCATCAAATATTGATGTTATAAGAAAAGAAAGGTCTGATGACAAGGGAAATGAGATGTGGTTTCCACTTATGATGCGATATTTCAACAGCTCACCTTATGCAACAGCAAAGGGACTGTCAGGAACAGACGCTCTGATCGACCACCTCAGGCACAGACAGGAATTGGAACTTAGGATCTGCAGGGAGATATTTGACGGAAGCTACACGCTATTAAAGTCGAAAAACTACTGCTTGGAATAATAGCAGTTTACGGGCTTTATAGGCGTTAACATTTGGGCGGGGAACATAATCCGGAGAAGAATACATTCCCCTTGAACCAAGGATGGAGCTGGTTTCTGAAAGAAGCTTCCCTTTGATGATGAGTCTTTTGATGTGATCATTCGTCTAAAAGATTTGTCATACTCTTCATGCTTAGTGCAATTGTTGACGCATTGTGAAGGAATGCAGTGGTGGTTGGAGTAAAGGTTCCAAGCATGCCCATGATTATCAGGAAAGAGTTAAATCCGATAATGGAATTGTAATTCATGTTGATCCGTCGCATCAGTTGAGAACTGAGCTTTCTAAGAGTTAGGAGAGCTCCGATATCATCTGAAGAAATCGTTATGTCCGCGATTTCCCTTGCGATGGATGCACCTGTACTGACGGCAATTCCGGCATCGGCCTCGGAAAGGGCCGGAGAGTCATTAATACCATCACCTATCATGATTACCTTTCTTCCTGCTTCATGCTCTCTTCTTATGAAGTCAGCTTTGTCTTCAGGAAGGACTTCGGAGAAGTACCTTGTAACGCCTGTTTTTTCTGCAACAGATTTTGCGGTTCTTTCGCTGTCCCCGGTCATCATAACGAGATCTTCAAAACCAGCCTCTTTCAATCTCTTTATTACTGAAGGGGCTTCATCTCTCAGAGGATCTTCAATAAGTATTACTGCAGCAAGTTCTTCACCTATAGACATATACAGGTGCGAATATTCAGGTGGAAGAGAGTCGAATTTTTCAGTGAATCCACTTGGAACAGTACATTTTTCGTCCTCAAAGATGTAGTGATGACTTCCTATACATATTTTTTTACCATCAATTGTACTGGAAATGCCATGTGCAACGATGTAGGTTGCTTTGGTATGCTTCTCTTCATGAGTAAGCCCTTTAACCTCAGCAGCTTTAACTACAGCATTGGCAATGGAGTGGGGGTAGTGCTCCTCAAGGCATGCGGCCAGACGAAGCATCTCATCCTCGTTTTGGTCGCCAAAGGTGACAACCTTGGCAACTTTGGGCGTGGCATAAGTCAGAGTGCCGGTTTTATCGAAGACGATAGTTTTTGCTTCGGCCACAGCCTCCATGAACTTCCCGCCTTTTATGGAAATCTTGTGGTCGCCTGCTTCGCGCATGGCAGATAAGACGGCTATTGGCATGGCGAGCTTCAGTGCGCAGCAGAAGTCAACGTTAAGGATGGAAGTTGCTTTTGTGGCGTTCCCGGTGATGAACCAGGTGAGCAGAGTTGCACCAAAGGTATAAGGAACAAGCCTGTCCGCCAGGTGTGCAGCTTTTGCTTCAGCCTCGGACTTTAGTTTTTCGGATTCCTCTATCATAGACACAATCCTGTCATAACGTCCCTGCCCCTGAGCTTTCTGCACGGCTATGATCAGTTCGCCTTCATCAATAACAGTACCGGCATATACAAGAGAGTCTTCTGTTTTGTGTACGGGCTCAGATTCACCGGTCATGGCAGCCTGGTTTACAGAAGCATCACCACTAAGGACAACTCCGTCAAGAGGTATCATAGTACCGGTTCTGACAACTATCCTGTCATTTTCCTTTATATCCGAGACATTTGAGAGAATTTCCTGACCATCAGAGGAAATCATCCATACCTTGTCAACATTGAGGGACATTGCTCTGGCCAGGTCATCAACCGATTTCTTATGCGTCCAGTCCTCCATCATCTCACCCATTTCAAGAAGGAACATAACATTGCTGGCTGTTGCATGGTCGCCCCTGATAAGAGATACTGCGATGCTGGTTGCATCAAGAACGGGAACTTCGAGCTTTCCGGAAAGCAGGCACTTAAGCCCTTTTATAACGTAGGGAATAGCCTTTAAGTAAATGATCACCCTTCTAATCTGCAAAGGGATGATAAATCTGCGGACGAGTTTGCTTGCAATATGAAAGAACATCCTGTCCTCATATGCAATGCGAAGTTCCCTTCCGGTATGTTCCGGAACAGTGATTTCCATTTTTTCTTTATATGCGGAAAAAGCCTGTATCAGATCATCCCTGAAGGCGGAGTCATAGGAAACTATGGCATTCGATGTTCGTTCATTTACATCTGCCTTTTTTACAAAAGGAAGTGAAGACAGGTAATATTGAATTTTGTCAGCTTCAAAAGAAGACATATGGCGTACAGCGATGTGTACACGCATACGTCCCCCATTTTCGTGCAATATTTTACAATTCATAGTTATGCCTCGGCGCTAGCAAGAACAGCCTTTGCATCCTCTATTTCTTTTGCTCTTTCTTCAGCATATCTCTTTTCGTTGATCTCTTTGGCATCAGCGCTGATATCCTGACAGTTCTCCTTGATGTTTGTGTAGGTCTCAAGGCAGGTGTCTTTGCATCTGTATACCGCAGCGGTTATATGTGTATAGCATTTTTTTGCATCCTTACTGGAAAGAGCTTTAACCCCTACTGTACCAAGTGCGAAACCGCAAGCTACTTTTCCTATTGTGCTCCAACTGATCATAAACAATCCTTTCTGTACTTGGAAATGTACACAATTAATTTAATAGATTTAATTTAATTATATATCAGGAGGAGGATTGAAGATATAAATAGCTGATGAGAATTTTTATCAAAAAGACATGATTGTTTCTTTATCAGATTGTAAGTTGATGCTAACATTAAAGGGGAGTGATTGATGGCGGGAGGATTATAAAAAGATGATGGTCACAAATGAAAATCATAAGGGAATACAGCAGATAGATTTTGTTATTCGCGGTGAAGATTACAAAAATGATGGAAAAATGAAATGGATGGTGTTGAATGACAATATTTTTGTCGGATATATAGACATATATTCAAGATTTCTTCCAAAAAGCATTTTTACGACATTTTCCACAATAAATGAGGGAAAAACACCAATTAAGATCAACTACTGTTTTCGTGGCCGTTGTGAAGTCAAGCTTGGCTCAGGTGCTACAACCTTTGTAGTGGGGGATGAACTCGCAATAGACTATGGAACTTCCAATAATGACGAAGAGGCTTTTTTCTATCCCTCATCGGAATATGAAGGGATAGAGATAATAATCTTTCCTGCAAAAGAAATGGGGAAAGAGCTTACTGAATTGGGTGGCGCAAAGACGATAAAAGGAATCACAAGTAAATTTTCAGACCGGACAATACCGCTTATAACAGTGTCTGACAATCGGATAAAAAGATGCATGGAAGACATCAGGGAGGATATCTTGAACTTCACGGATGAAAAGCTTTTAGAGACAGATGTTATTAAGATCCTGCTCTTACTGAAAGGTGTATCTTTTGATGCTGATAAAAGAAGAACATTCTGTACCGGTTCCCAGGCAGATATAGCCAAAAAGGCATTCGAGATGGTGAATGGGGATCTTTCAAAAAGATATTCTGCTTCAGAACTCGCATCTGTTTTTGGTGTTAGTGAATCCTCACTCAAGAACTATATAAGGGTTGTCTTTGGCAGAGGATATAAGGAACTGGTAAATGAGACCAGGATGAAAAAGGCTGCTGATCTCATTATAAATAGTGAAAAAAGCATGGGTGAGATAGCTGAATCCGTGGGCTATCAGAACCAGTCAAGGTTTTCGGAAGCATTTCTCAAATATCACAAAGTGTTACCGATGGAATACAAAAGAATGCACTACGTTGCTAAAAAGGATAAAAATACTATTTTGTTATAGAAAATGCAGATGTAAATAGCTAGAATCATGTATTGATGTTAGCTAATGCTAACGCTGACTGGAGAATGGAGTTGTTGCTGATTTTATAACGGGCGGAGAGAGAGGAGAAGATGGAAAAGAAGAAAAGCGTTATTACGCAGCTGTTTGAATATGCAGGAAATCATAAGTATTTTACGATCAGTTCCTGGATACTTGCGGCCATAAGCGCTCTTGTGGCACTGGCGCCATTCTATTATATATGGCGCATCATAAAAGAAGTTGTGGAGGTAAGGCCTGATTTTTCAAAAGCGACGCATATAGTATCCTACGGATGGAGTGCTGTGGGAATGAGCCTTCTGGCCATGGCCATATATATTGCAGCACTTATGTGCTCTCATGTGGCAGCCTTCAGGGTTCAGGCAGGCATGAGAACTGCCATGATGGAACATGTCATGAAGCTTCCCATGGGGTACATTGAATTCGAGGGAAGCGGAAAGATAAGAAAGATAGTAGCAGAGTCGAGCGCTGCAACGGAAACCTATCTGGCACACAGCCTTCCGGATAAGGCAGTAAGCTACGCAACGCCGGTTGGCCTTATTGCCATGCTCCTTATTTTTGACTGGAAGATAGGACTTATATGTCTTATCCCTGCGGCTCTTGCATTTGTCATGATGGGCGGCATGATGGGTGAAAAGATGCAGAATGATATGAAGGAGTATCAGAACGCTCTGGATGAGATGTCGGCAGAAGCTGTTGAATATGTCAGGGGTATTCCCGTTGTTAAAACCTTTGGTCAGTCTGTTTTTTCTTTTAAGAGATTCAAGGAAGCAATTGATAAATATGAAAAGTGGACGATAACCTACACAATCGGCATGAGAATGCCTATGATTGGTTTTACCACTGCGGCGAATGCAGTGTTCGCAGCACTTGTAGCCTGCAGTTTCATTTTTGCCAGAAATGGCGTAGCTGATACATTTCTTTATAATATTCTCTTTTACATCATAATCACGCCGATACTTACTGTTACTCTCATGAAGGTGGCATACGCCGGGGAGAGCCAGATGATTGTGGTTGATGCATTGAATAGAATGTATTCTCTTTTGGATGTTCAGCCCCTTGAGGAGACGTCAAATCCTAAGAAGCCGGCAGACAGCAGTATAGTCATGGATGACATAGTCTTTTCTTATGATGAAAATAAAGGCAATGCTATAGATGGCATAAGTCTGGACATAAAGCCGGGTGAGCATATTGCCTTTGTGGGACCTTCAGGTGGTGGCAAGACAACCCTTGCATCACTTATCGCAAGGTTCTGGGATGTGAAGCAGGGAAGCATCAGGATCGGAGGAGCGGATGTAAGAGATATTTCATCAAAAGAGCTGATGAAGAACGTTTCTTATGTTTTTCAGGATAGCAAACTTTTAAAGATGTCGATCCTTGATAATGTCAGGATGGGCAGAGAAGATGCCAGCGATGCTGAAGTTATACAGGCACTTAAGGATGCAATGTGCTGGGACATTATCGAGAAGTTACCTGAGGGGATAAATACAGTAATTGGAAGTAAAGGTACCTATGTGTCCGGTGGAGAGGCGCAGCGAATCTCCATAGCTAGAGCTTTTCTTAAGGATGCACCCATACTGATCCTCGATGAAGCCACTGCTTTTGCTGATCCGGATAACGAGATGATGGTTCAGAAAGCCTTTGCGAATCTTTCAAAAGACAAGACAGTTATCATGATAGCCCATCGCCTTTCTACAGTCGTTAACGCAGATAAGATCTGTGTCATAAAGGATGGAAAGATAGCTGAAAGTGGAAAACATGAAGAGCTGCTTTTAGCCAAGGGAATTTATAGTCACATGTGGAATGAGTACCAGAAATCTGTGGGCTGGAAGGTTGGTAAGGGGGCCAAAGATGATAGAAAAATTACAGCATAAGTACGCGCTCTCCGAGCAGGGAGCAAAAGATATGATAAAGGCATTTGCCGCGTGCACTCTGGCAAATCTGGCACAGATGATGCCTGTGGGAATACTGTTTATGATGACCGGGGATCTTTTGAATGGAGCACTCCCCAAAAATCATCTCGTGATATTTATTGCAGGATCAATAGTCTGCCTGTTTCTTGTGGCATTTACAGAGTATTTGCAATATAACGCCACTTTCTTTTCAACCTATATTGAGAGCGGCGTCAGAAGAAGGGCTTTGGCAGAAAAACTGAGGAAGATTCCGCTTTCTTTTTTCGGGAAAAAAGATCTGGCGGACCTGACAAATACTATCATGGCAGACTGTGCAATGATTGAGACGGCTTCATCTCATTGGCTTCCTGAACTTGTGGGGGCATTTATTTCTACCACCCTGGTCGTGATAAGCCTGTTTTTCTTTGATGCAAGAATGGCGCTGGCAGCCGTATGGGTCCTTCCTGTTGCTTTTTTCATCGTATTTACATCAAGAAATGTAATTCATAAAGTTAACAGAAGAGGAAGCAGATATAAGGTTGAGTGTCTTGATGGAATACAAGAGGCGCTTGAGACCGTAAGGGATTTAAAAGCATATAATGCGCAGGATGCCTATATGAAAGGTCTTAATAAGAAGATAAAGGCTGTAGAATCCCATAACATATTTGCAGAGTTTATAAATGCAGCCTTTGTCTGCAGTGCCCAGATGATATTAAAGCTGGGAATTGGAACTGTGGCAGTAGTGGGATCGGCACTTCTTTTAAAGAATGAGGTGAGCGTTATCACCTTCTTTATGTATCTTCTTGTAGTGTCCAGAATGTATGAACCGCTTCAGATAGCACTTCAGAATTTTTCTGCGCTTATAGCTACTGATACCCAGTGCGAGAGAATGGATGAGATCCTGTCTCACTATGAGCAAGACGGCGTTGATGTCATGACGAACAATGGGTATGATATTGAATTTAAAAATGTTCGGTTTTCTTATGAGGATGGAGAGAGTGTATTAAGCGATGTTAGCTTTACAGCAAAACAGGGCGAAGTTACGGCACTTATAGGGCCTTCAGGCGGAGGAAAAACTACTGTATCACGACTTGCTGCAAGATTCTGGGACATTGATGAAGGAAAGATCACCGTTGGAGGAATGGACATCTCAAAGATCGATCCTGAAAAACTTCTTTCCATGTATTCCATAGTATTTCAGGATGTAACGCTGTTTAATAATACTGTTCTTGAAAATATCCGAATCGGTAAGAAAGAAGCTACAGATGAAGAGGTAAAAGCGGCTGCCAGACTGGCGCATTGTGATGAGTTTATTGAGAAATTACCTGAAGGATATAACACACTTATCGGAGAGAATGGCTCTGAATTATCAGGTGGAGAACGACAGAGAATATCGATAGCAAGAGCTTTTCTTAAGGATGCCCCTATTATACTTATGGATGAGGCGACAGCATCACTTGATGTAGACAATGAATCTCTCATCCAGGAAGCGATCAGCGACCTGATAAAGGACAAGACGGTTCTTATAATTGCCCATCGTATGCGTACGGTCGATGGCGCAGATAAGATAGTGGTGTTGAAAAATGGAACGGTAGCCGAGTCTGATGCCCCATCAAAACTGCGAGGGAAGGATGGGATTTATAACCATATGTTGTCTGTTCAGATGCAGTCTGAAAACTGGAAAATGGCATAAATTTACCCCCAGGGGCTGATCTGATCTACAGGACAAGCAATTCAATGATAGTCTCTTTGGATTTAATATACATTTTTAGTAATCTTGGAATCTGAGGTAGATGATATTGTACAGAAACAAGCTGATTAACAGAATATACTGTTAATTGGCTTGTTTTTTGTTGAGGTACAGCCACAGGTGTGATGTTGCAATTGCTCTATACAAAGAATACTGCGGATACGGTATAGGAAAAGCTATGCTTCAGACTGTACTTGATGTTGCAAAGAGCATAGGCTATGAGCAGGCAGAGCTTGAAGTTATGGCAGAGAATAAGGATGCCATTGCTATGTATGAGAAGTTGGGATTTTTCTTTTTCATGAGAAACTGTCAGTTCCACAGGTCATATGTGTTATTATGATCGTAGTTGGAATTGCTGGATTAAAGCTATTGGTAAAGGAGTGAGGTGCACTATGTTTAGAAAGATGAGAAGATTTAAGCAACAGATTACAGATGAACAGTGTATTGAAGTATTGAAAAATGCAAAACGCGGAGTACTATCCCTGGTTGGTGATGATGGTTACCCATATGGTTTGCCAATTGACCAATGGTACTGTGAAGAGGACGGGAAGATTTATTTTCATGGAGCTAAGGAAGGTCACAAGATTGATGCAATCAAGGCCTGCGACAAAGCCAGCTTCTGTACATGGGATGAAGGCTACCGAAAGGACGGCGAGTGGGCTCTAAATATTAACAGCGTAATTGTATTTGGCAGAATCAAGCTTGTAGAGGATGAGGATACTGCAATAAAGATATGTACTCATCTCACAAAGAAGTTCACAGATGATGAAGAGTTTTTACAAAATGAACTGAAAAATGCACTACCGAGAGTACAGTGCCTCGAACTCATTCCTGAACATATGACAGGGAAACTGGTTAATGAATCTTAGGATATGGTAAAAGTCGCGAACCATTTAGGACTTATATTCGCTCAACAGAACTATTGCAGAGAAACGTGCAAACCATATTATAAATTCCTTGTATACAATGAGATGTACAGACTTTATGATGATAACGCAAAAATAGTATAGACAGTGATTTGTCAGTTAATTATACTTGCAACTAAAAATTTTCAGAGAGAGAGAAACTATAGATTAAATGAAGAAAGCAATATTTGTGGCATTTATGCTTACAATGACATTAGGAACAGTAGGATGCGGTGCGAAGAATGAAGACACCGATATAATTGGTGGAGCTTATGAGCCAACATCAATTTCTTTGCATTCAAACGAGAGTGAGCCTGTTATATTAGGAACGTGGCAGACAGCATCTATAGGTTATGAGGCTGATGGAGAGATGCAGCCTGAATACTATGTGCAGTTCACTGATTCAGAGATAATCTATGGACACAGGGAAAATGATGAGTTTGTTCCTGAATATGCGGATAGTATTTCAAAATTTGAGGAGCTGGCAGAGGGTGGCTATAAAATACAGGCTGAATCTGAAAGTGGAGTGCAGTATACTTATCAGTCCGCTGAGGGAGATGCAAATATTCTGGAATATTATGCAACATGGAATGAGGAAGAATTCTCAGATATGTACAGTGGCGGTTCATCTCTTAGCAAATGTGAATAGTGGAGAAATATATTGTTAGATGAAGGTAGCAGCTTACCTATATCTGCGCATTCAAGTCTGATATAGCCAAGTTTGCTTACATATATTTTCAACGATGAGCAGTCCTCCAACAAGTACAGCCGGGAAAAAATCGTAAGGAACGTGACCGCAAGTGTAGTTAAAAATATAATGATGTATGTCCGAAACATGAGTTAAAAGAAGAATAGTTATTCTGAACATGCATTTTACAATACCTGTAATCTCGACTAATGAGGATAAGGAATGGATGACAGACTGAGAAGGCAAATGGAGTTTGCTTTGGAGATAGATAAAGAAAAGAATGTATTCAGGCAGACCCATCTGTCAGGAAAAGGCAGAAATGAAAATGATGCGGAGCACGCATGGCATATGGCAATCATGGCATACCTGCTTAAGGAATACTCAAATAAGGATGTTGATATTTCAAGGGTCATGATAATGTGCCTTATTCATGACATAGTTGAGATTGATGCCGGCGATACGTATGCTTACGATAAAGAAGGGCTTGCTACCCAAAAGGAACGCGAGGATGCAGCTAAGGAAAGGATATTCTCGATTTTACCTGATGATCAGAAAAAGGAACTGATAGCTCTTTTTGATGAGTTTGAGGAAAATGAGACTCCTGAATCAAAGTTTGCGCATGCTATGGATAACCTTCAGCCACTTATACTGAATAACAGTAACGGTGGAGGAGACTGGAGAGAGCACGGTGTCACCAGGGAACAGGTATATGGCAGGCAGTCAAAGACAAGAGAAGGTTCAGAAAAGCTCTATGAGTTTACAGATAAGATCATAAGGGAACATATCAGAAAAGGAAATATCAAAGGATAAATGCTGTATGAAATGGTTGGATTTTGGTATGAAGCTCTTTCATACATATTGAATATAGCTGACAAAACTACGCAAAGTAGGAAATGTAACATTTTTCATCTTATATGTAAGATAAAGGTAGATAATCAGTTTGAAGATTCTGATTCTATCATGATATCGAATGAAAACCAAAGCGAAGAAGTTGCAGAAGGAGGAAATGAAATGAGTGAGGCTACATTATTGTTTCAGGGACACGCAAGCATGAGGATTATTACGGCAGAGGGAAAGGTTATCTATGTTGATCCGTTTGCCGGAGATGGATATGATGCTCCTGCGGATCTGATACTCATAACACATGGGCACTTTGACCATACGCAGACTGGTTTGATCACATCTAAGAATGCCGATTGTAGAACAATAACATATACTGAGGCACTTAGTGGTGGGCGGCATCAGAGCTTTGACCTGGGGTATGTCAATGTTGAGGCGGTTGAAGCGGGATATAACAAGAATCATGACGCAAGTGAGTGTGTGGGATATATACTCACATTTTCGAATGGTGCAGCATTATATCTGTCGGGAGATACATCAACCACGCCTCAGATGGAAGAACTTGCAGACAGAAAACTTGACTATGCTTTTATCTGTTGTGACGGTGTATATAATATGGACGTGACGGAAGCTATAGAGTGTGCTAAAACTGTCGGAGCCAGGCATACTATTCCATATCATATGATCCCGGCGGATAAGACAAATAACTTTGACCAGAAAGTTGCAGAGAGCTTTGAGGTACCTGGAAGGATAATACTAAAGCCGGGAGAAGAACTTGTGTTAGAAAAAGCAGATTGAAATTATTCTAAATATGACGTGGAACAGATGAGCGGAGAGATTTGGAGAGAGGAAAACGAATATGAAATGTTGTATTGCTTATGCTTCAACACATCATGGGAATACAAAGAAGGTTGTCAGGGCACATTACTAAGAACGGAGAGAAATAGATGTCAGTTAAAGAGGGGAATGTATGGCTAATGAAAACGGTACCTGGATTATGTATGGCGTGGAGTGGGATGACCCTGAATGTCTGCATACAGTCCGGGATGCAATAAATTACTTAAATGAAGTGGGATTTTTGCCACTTTTTAAGAACGATATTCCGGGATTCTCACTTGAGGAGCGTACTGTTCCGGAGTATTGGTGGTGCGGTGACCCAAAGGTGGATCCATGGGAGTGGCGTGAACTCATTGCCAGGAGCGGAGAAGTGGCATATGGAAAGTTTTTTGAGAAAAAAGCTGGATTCATATCCAAGGAATGGCTGCCTTTTTTTGCCAACTATAGGCGGGATGGCTATGATTTTGATGCGCTTTGGGATGATGAAAAAGCTTCCAGGCGTCAGAAGAAAATCATGGACTGCTTTGAAAAAGAGGACGAGCTGTATTCTAATGAACTGAAGCTGAGAGCTGGCTTTGGTAAAGACGGAGAAAAGGGATTTGATGGAACAGTCACGGATCTTCTTATGAAGACTTACCTTTGCGTTAAGGATTTCAGGCAGCGTAAGAATAAAAAGGGTGAGTTTTATGGCTGGCCAATAGCTATTTATTCCAAACCCGAGGCTTTATGGGGATATGATTATGTGACTTCGAGATACGATGAGTCCCCGGCAGAATCGGGTAAAACGATTGAGAAGCATGTAATGGATATGTATCCGATTGCGACGGCTGCTCAAATAAAAAGACTTCTTGGTGGGGCATTTGGTACAGAGGTAAGAAGTAAAAAGAAAAAGTTCAGACAGCCTAAGGAATGGATAATTCCTGCCAATCCAAAGTACTATGACATCGTGCATGCTTTCGATGATGAGACAATTATTAACTGGAAGCAGGGAGCGGGAATAATTGAAGGTGATACTGTTTTTATGTATGTTGGAGCACCGGTATCATCGGTTCTTTACAAGTGCAAAGTTATTGAAACAGATATACCATATGAATATTCTGACAGGAATCTTACTATCAAAGCGCTGATGAAAATCCAGTTGCAAAAGAAATATAATCCGGAAGAGTTTACTTTTGAAGTTCTTAAGAATGAATATGGAATTGCTGCCATCAGGGGACCTAGGGGGATTACCAATAGCCTGAGTGAAGCACTTAATTAAGTAAGAGAGTAATAGATTGGGAGTCGAGAATTCTGATTATTGTGTTTTAGTATTACGAAGAAGACAAGAAAAAAGTTTTAGTGGGGAATAATTGATGAACATACAAATATTTGGAAGCAAAAAGTGTAATGATACAAAGAAAGCGGAGCGTTTTTTCAAGGAGCGTGGCATAAAATATCAGTTCATTGATATGAAGGAAAAAGGCATGAGCAAGGGTGAGATGACATCTGTTGCAAGTGCTAATGGAGGCATCATGAATATGATAAATCCTGATGCAAAGGATAGAGATGCGGTTGCACTTATCCAATACATTGCTGATGAAGATAAATTGGAAAAGCTTTTGGAGAATCAGCAGATAATAAAGACACCGGTTGTTAGGAACGGCAAACAGTCCACACTGGGATATCAGCCTGATGTGTGGAAGAAATGGGAATAAGGATTGGCTGATAATAACTGTACATTTTGGTTGTCGAAGAAAAGAGATTTTAATCAATGGATTTTGGTAGAATTGAAAAGCTGAAAACAACATATTGTCTGGAAGCGCATCCTGAAGGGGGCTGGTTTTCTGAGTGTTATACATCCAAGGACGAAAAGGATTCACGGTCACTTGCCGGAAGTATTTACTTTTTGCTCGCTGGAGATGAAATTTCTCATTTTCATCAGATAGACTGTGATGAGATTTGGTACCACCATGAGGGATGTGCAGTTAAGATCACGGTTATAACTGGTGGACATATCGGTGAATATTTGCTTGGCCAGGATATTGAGAACGGCGAAAGGGCTATGGTTGTTATCCCGAAAGGAGCCATTTTTGCTGCAGAAAATCTCGATAAGAATAGTTACTGCTTCATGTCATGCGCTACAACGCCTAAGTTTAGATACGAATGTTTCAGGCTTGTTGGAGAAACGGAAATGAAGGAAATATGCGGAAAGGATGCAGATAAGATTTTGTATCTGGCATATAGAGGATAAGAAGCGTGTTAACAGAGAGATTGTTTTAGCGGTTACCGGCTCTGAAGGCTGGTGCGTTGTATGTAAGGGGTAGGAAGAAATAATCGGTGATGAAATAATTATGGATATATAAATGATGAGGGGGAAGAACTAATTTATGGAAAAATATATTGAAGGAAATAAGGCGGCATGGGAAGAGGCGTTTGACAAAAGAGATGGATCATGGGGTTCCGATATAACAGAGCGCATACAGAAAGAAGATTATCCCTTTTTTGAAAAAGAAATGGTTGATGTTTTACAAAACATAGATATAAATGGAAAGACAATCGGTCAATTCTGTTGTAATAACGGCAGGGAGCTGCTTTCCTTGGTGAAAAGCGGAAAAGCAGCGCAGGGAATAGGCTTTGATATTGCTGAAAATCAGATTGCCTTTGCAAACGAAAAAGCTAGAGAATTAAACCTGCCGTGTACATTTGAAGCCGTAAATGTCTACGATATTGATGAGCGCTATGAAAAACAGTTTGATATTGTGATCATTACTATAGGTGCGCTGTGCTGGTTTGAAGATTTGAATCGTTTTTTTGAAATCGTGGCTAAATGCATGAAGCCCGGAGGTTTGATTGTAATTAATGAACAGCATCCCTGCACGAATATGCTTGCAACTGAAGGGGATGCAGAGTTTGATCCGAATCACAGGATGGAATGTCATTTTTCATACTTCGAGCATGAATGGACCGGAAACGGCGGTATGTATTATATGACGCTGAAGAACTATCATTCAAAGACTTTTACCGATTTTACTCATTCGATGTCGGATATCATATCAGGTATGTGCAATAACGGAATTGTTGTCACAGGGTTACAGGAGTTTGATTACGATATTAGTAGCGGGTTTACTGCAATAGATCATAGCGGTTTTCCGCTCTCGATGATTGTGCAGGGGAAGAAAAAGAGGACTGAATGATTATTCAGGATATTGATAAAGGAAAATCCTTTGACTGGGGAAAAACAGCTAAAGATTGGTTTTGAGTATTTATGGATAAGATTACAGAAGCTATACAACGTGTGACCGGGATGGAAGGCATTTATGATCGGGCACTTAAGATAATGGATAATGTAGAGAACGATCAGGAAGAGTTCTTGAACTATCAGGCTGAGCTTATGAAACTTGCAGATTATTATTCCAGCCCAGACTGGAAAGATGACTTTGCTCTGGACGAAGAAGGAAAGCTTCCGCAGGATCTCAAGCGTGGAGTGCTGTCAGAGGATGGCGTTTACAATCTGCTTGAGAGAAACAAGGAGCTGCTAGATCAGAGACGGAAAAGTGGGAGTAATATTGGGATGAAGTATTTAAAATTGCTGAATTTGATACCGCTTATTATGTTCTTCATAATAGATAAGCTGAGAGGAACATTGATCAGCAGGTATTTACTGATAATAATTGTTGCGCTTGGAGTTGTGAATATGTTCCTTGCAAAAGGTATGAAAGATTATCTTATTTCATCGCTGATGCTTGTAGCATCGACTGTCGTAGGAATGATTATTTACACTTATTTTTACTACTATTTTGTCAGCGCTAACCCTGATGCTCCGATTGTTGGTGCGGCTATCATGATGGTTTATGGCTTTATCGCTTTTGCCGTGGCAGCAGTTGGAACTGTTGTGGTGGTCATAAAGGATAGGAAAAACAAGGAGAGATAAAGGAAAGGGTAAGTATGGTAAAGAAGATAGTAAGAGACCAGTTCTTTTTACAACAGAAGTCAGAGCCTGCAACTGAGGAAGATAAGCAGGTTGTCGAAGACCTTATAGATACATTAAGAGCAAATCAGGACAGATGCGTGGGCATGGCTGCGAACATGATTGGAGTAAAGAAGCAGATTATCGTAGTGGCTATGGGACCATTTATTTTCCCTATGATAAATCCGGTAATTACTAAAAAGACTGGAGAGTATCAGACTGAGGAGAGCTGCCTTTCGTTGGATGGCGTAAGGCCCTGCACAAGGTATAAAGAGATTGAGGTTGATTACCTGGATCAGGACTTCAAACCAAAGCATGGAAAATACAATGGTTTTACGGCACAGATAATCCAGCATGAAATCTCACATTTTTCAGGAGAGTTGATCTGATGAAGTCTAAGATGAAGAGATGCAACCGGAACACTATGTAGGGTTTGATGAAGTACTGGATATTGTCTGCTCATTTATTGAAAAAGTTTGTTGCTAACGATAAGGTAAGTGCTTTTTCAAATTACCTGAGGACAAGGGATGCAAAAGACCTTGGTAAAGCCAGGGACTATATTGCGTTTATTGTCGTCTCTGCACTTGGAGCAGTAATCGGAGGAAACAGCTCATTAGCTTTTGGTGAAAGGTCAATATGGACTTCGGCAGTTATTCGTGCAACAATTCCTTTTTTACAAAGTTAATCAAGGCGCGGATCATGTCCGGGTTAGCGCGGTAGTATACCTTAGTGTCTACCTTATCCAGGGTCAGCAGATTCTGATCAAGGAGAGCTGAGGTGTGGTGAGATATAGTAGCAGTGGTAAGCCTCAGCATTGATGCCAGTTGCGCACCGTATGCGGGCTGGTCCACTGTAGCTGACAAAATCTCAAATTTACTCTTATCTGCGAGGAGCTTGAGCATTAGGAGCACCTTGTCTTCATCGAGGGTGGCCTGGTTCTTCAGAAGGTCCTCTATTCTAATGGATGGATCAAAGATAGCCCCAATGTTGACTATCGCTTTAGGGGGCATGGAATCTCCTGTAAAGGATAATCCCATTGAAGCACTCTTTATATAAGAAATATAGACATCACATTCCTCAAAATTATTCTCAGCTTCAAGATCACCATAGAATTCCTTCATTATATATGCTGCCAGAGATGTCCTGTTAAGGAGACTCTCGAAGTGTTCAGCTACTCGTTTTCCCTTAGCAATAAGTTTTTTTTCAAACTTCTTAATAATCTTGGAAGAACGCTCCATCAGGGGGGCAAACTTCTCACAGTATTCCTTATGATGAATATAAAGCTTTTGCAGGTGCAATTTTTCAGCATCGGAAAAATCCATCTGCTGTATCAGATCAAATATCTCCAGGGCGGATATTTCGCCTTCAGTTTCTTCATCTACAGTACGGGAGCCAAAGGCCTTAACTTCATCATAAAAATCTCTGGCGTATTCAGCATCGGAAAGACCTTTAAGCTCATCATAATATTTTGAGACAGAGATCTCCCAGTGTGCGCTTTTTCCTGCCAGCATCATAATATTGGCAAAGGAGACTACGTTGTCACTAAGCTTATTCATGCCGCAGAAAAAGCGAATATCCTCAGAATCCTTGGAAAACTCAGCCCTGGCAGCGTCTTCAATCTCCTGGAGTAGCTCCACATATTTTTTTGCTTCCTCGTCCGGCGTGATGCCATATCTTGCAGCGATACTATTCATATATTCTGTTTCAAAGCCTGCCGGCTGAGCAATCATATTAAGTAATGTAATACTTTCAGGTACGTACTGTACTTCTAAATGAAACTGATTCATGCTGCCTCCCTAGTTTCTGCATTATCTGTAGTTTCCTGTTCATCAAGATTACCTTTTGCAATAAGAACGATGCAGAACACGATTGCCACAACCCCTGCGCCAAGAAATATCTGTGCCACATTTGTGAATTTAAGTAAACCACTGATGAGGCCTGCAGTTATGGGCATGATGGCTGACCCAAGGGCATTTCCGATGCTTGATGTTCTTGCAAGATATTCTTTATCAATTATACGATAAGACTGAACACCAAGGAACATGTTAGCGATTGTTATAAAAAGGCCAAGAATCGCGGTAAGTACAACAAGGAAACCAAGAGCGACATAATAATTGGTGTAAAGCGGTGATGCAGCAACGAGGATGAAATATACAGCGGTGATAACAACTGAAACCATTACAAGTACCATTTTTGAATCTAAACGCTTGTAAATCATAGGGAAAACCAATGAACCAACAAGCATGCTGGCAACGAAGGTAGCACCAAAGGCTGATAGAAAGAATGCATCGCCATGAAGCAGTTCGCTGACCATAGGAGTCTGAAGGCTGTTCAGTGGAACCAGAATTCCATTTAAGAAAAGAATTATCATGGTGATGGCAACAAGCTTTTTCTTGGTGGCGCAGTATAAAAAGCCGTCCTTAAGATCCCTCATATATACGGAAACATTGAAACGTTCTGCGTTTTTATTACTGTCATCCTTAAGCTTCATGGAGAAGATGATAAGAGCTGAAAGTATGAAGGTTATCATGTCAACGTAGATAGCTCCTGAGCTGCCGATAAGAGCGATTATAACAGCGGCAACGGCTGTACCTACAAGTTCAACGGTACCGGAAGCAGCTTTGTTGATAGACATGGCCTCGCCATAGAGATGCTCGGGAACAATCTGTGGGAATATAGCTGTTCCTGCAGGAACTCTGAAGGCCTCTGCGCTGGAGATCACAAGGCTCAGTACTGCGATCATCGGTGCATTCAGAAATCCCATGAGAAGTCCTGTTGCAATGAGCCCTACACATATAGCTCTGATAAGATCCGTTATCACCATGATCAGCTTCTTGTTCTGACGTTCAACCCAGGGACCTGCCAGGGGAGTCAGGATAATTGTAGGGATACGGTTCAGGGCATAAATAAGAGCTGACCAGCTGGCCTGACCTGTGATTTCATATACGATCCATGAAGACGCGATGGCATCCACTGAATCACCGAAGCGGTTGATGAGCTCTGCTGATAAGCTCTTACGATAGTTTCTGTTCTGGAATAATTCACGAATCTCTGCTTTCATATGGGTTCTCCTGCATTAGATATTTGTCTAATAGTTATTTGATGAATATAAAATATCATAATATTCGATGTGTGTCAAACATAAATGTTAGATATATATCTATTGATACATAAAATGCTATGCACTATTATAGAAAAGGGGCTGTCGCACTAAGAATTAGTGCGAGGCCCCTTTTTAGTGCTAAAAGTCTTGATTAACACAAAGACCAGGCTTCGAAAAGCCTGGTCTTTGCTGTAAAATATATTTATGCTACTAAATAAAATCTTACAAGGAAATTATAGCCTTTCTTCCTTAAATCATCAAATAAAACTTCCGCTCGACATAGTCCTATCAGTAGCAGATGACGATCCGGTACGCCTGGTAAGCGCATTCGTGGAGGAGATGGACCTTTCTGATCTTTATGCAACATATGAAAGAATCAGAAAAGGCCAGGCAACGCCCCGTCATATGATGAAGA
>NZ_JNKH01000028.1:0-41552 GCF_000701985.1 Butyrivibrio sp. WCE2006
AAATTCCTTCGGATTTCCTATTGAATAAAAAGCGCTCCGCTATGGATGCGACTGGTGCGCAGATGAATTTTGCAAGCTAAAGCTTGCGCGCACCAACGTATAAAGAGTCACAAAGTGACTCTTTGTTCTTGACATACCTAATTTATAGTGGTAACTTATTCTCAGAAGATGTTAGCACTCAACCCTAATGAGTGCTAACATAAAAAGAAAGAGGTGAATGGATGCAACTGGATGACAGAAAAAAGAAAATACTGCATGCAATCGTCCGTAATTACCTCGAGACCGGTGAGCCTGTAGGAAGCAGAACCATTTCTAAATATACAGACTTGAATCTTAGTTCAGCCACTATTAGGAATGAGATGGCAGATCTTGAGGAGATGGGGCTTATAGTACAGCCACATACATCTGCCGGTAGAATTCCTTCAGATCAGGGATATCGTGTTTATGTAGACGAGATGCTTGCTGAAAAGGAACAGGAAGTTGAGAACATGAAGGAGATGCTTCTTGATAAAGAAGAGAAGCTTGAGAAGCTCCTTAAGCAGGTAGCAAGGACACTTGCAATTGATACCAATTATGCTTCAATGATCTCGGCTCCGATGATCAGAAGGAATAAGCTGAAATTTGTACAGATATCAAGAGTTGATGAAGAGCATCTGCTTACAACTATTGTTATAGAAGGTAACATGATCAAGAACCGCATGGTTGAGAGCTTTCAGGAACTTTCAGAGGCAGACATTCTAAAGCTTAACATCCTGTTAAACACAAGACTTGCGGGATTGTCGGTAGAGGATATCAACCTTGGACTGATAACGGCAATGAAGCAGGAGGCCGGAATCCACAGCGATATCATAGGTAAGATAATCGATGCCGCTGCTGAGGCAATTACAGAAGATGAAGACCTGCAGATATATACAAGCGGAGCTAATAACATTTTCCGATATCCTGAGCTTGCTGATAAGGAGAAGGCCAGCGATCTTATTACCACATTTGAGGATAAGAGTGATCTTACAAGCTTTGTTGAGAGTACTCTTCAGTCCAGCACAGAAGAGACAGGAATTCAGGTTTATATAGGAAATGAATCACCCGTACAGTCCATGAAGGATTGCAGCGTCGTCACAGCGACATATGATCTGGGTGAAGGCATGCGAGGTACGGTGGGTATCATCGGACCCAAGCGAATGGATTATGACAAAGTTGTCGGAGCACTTAAAAACATGATGAGAGCTCTGGATGATTTATATAAAAAAGAATAGAACCATAAGGAGTGTTTTAAGTGAGTAAGGAAGTAGAGAAGGACGTTAACACAGAGTCCGGAAAGAAAACAGCAAAGGAGCTTCAGCAGGAAGTTGCTGAGAAGGCAAAAGAGGTTGCTGATGCAGCTAATAAAGTAGCAGAAGCCGCTGAGGAAGAAGCAGAAGCTGCTGAGGAAGAAGCAGAAGCTGCTGAGAATGAAACTGCCGGAACAAATGCTGAGAATACTGATAAAGCAGCAGAAAATGCTGAAGGCGAGAAGAAGAGCATATTCGGTAAAAAGGAAAAGAAGAACCCCTTCAAAGAGAAATTTGAAGAGATGCAGGATAAATATATGCGTCAGCTTGCGGAGTTTGAAAACTTCCGTAAGAGAACAGATAAGGAAAAGGCGCAGATGTTTGACAATGGTGCAGCTAATGTACTTGAAAAGATTCTGCCCGTTGTAGACAACTTCGAAAGGGGACTGGCTGCTGTTCCCGAAGAAGAGAAGGGTTCCGCTTTTGCTGATGGAATGAACATGATTTACAAGCAGCTCATGAAGCAGATGGAGGATCTTGGTGTAACTCCCATAGAGGCTGTCGGAAAGGAATTTGATCCTAATTTCCACAACGCAGTAATGCAGGTTGACAGCGAAGAATATGAGGAAGGATTCGTAGCCCAGGAGCTTCAGAAGGGTTATATGTATCACGACACGGTGCTCAGACACAGCATGGTAGCCGTTGCAAAATGATTGATATAGGAATTCATAGTTACAAAATGAGGAAGTAGCATGTTAATGCGGATTCCGAATAGTTGTAGGATTGCGGGAGCATATCGAAGCAATCCGTATAGCAATTGATTATGTAAATTATTCATACGGAGGAAAATAAAATGAGTAAGATCATAGGTATCGATTTAGGAACAACTAACAGCTGCGTAGCTGTTATGGAAGGTGGTAAGCCCACAGTTATAGCTAATGCAGAAGGTGCAAGAACAACACCTTCAATCGTAGCTTTTACAAAGAATGGCGAGCGTCTTGTAGGTGAGCCTGCTAAGCGTCAGGCTGTAACAAATGCTGAGAATACAATATCATCTATCAAGAGAGATATGGGTACAGATAATGGCCGTACAATTGATGGCAAGAAGTATTCACCCCAGCAGATTTCAGCTATGATTCTTCAGAAGCTGAAATCAGACGCAGAACAGTATCTCGGCGAATCAGTATCAGAGGCAGTAATCACAGTTCCTGCATATTTCAATGATGCACAGCGTCAGGCTACAAAGGATGCAGGTAAGATTGCAGGTCTTGAAGTAAAGCGTATCATCAACGAGCCTACAGCAGCAGCTCTTGCTTATGGTCTTGATAACGAGAAAGAGCAGAAGATCATGGTTTACGACCTTGGTGGTGGTACATTCGATGTATCAATCATTGAGATTGGTGATGGTGTCATCGAAGTTCTTTCTACAAACGGTGATACACATCTTGGTGGTGATGACTTCGACCAGAAGATCATCGACTGGATGGTTTCAGAATTTAAGGCTAAAGAGGGCGTAGACCTCTCAGGCGATAAGATGGCTATGCAGAGACTTAAGGAAGCTGCAGAGAAGGCTAAGAAAGAGCTTTCTGCTTCAACAACAACAAACATCAACCTTCCTTTCATCACTGCTACAGCAGAAGGTCCTAAGCATTTTGATATGGATCTTACAAGAGCTAAGTTTGAAGAACTTATCCATGATCTTGTAGAGAGAAGTGCTATCCCTGTTCAGAACGCTATGAAGGATGCTGGTCTTAATTATTCAGACCTTGGCAAGGTCCTTCTTGTTGGTGGTTCAACACGTGTTCCCTGTGTTGTTGAGAAGGTTAAACAGCTTACAGGACATGAGCCTTCAAAGAACCTCAACCCTGATGAGTGCGTAGCTATAGGTGCAGGTATCCAGGGTGGTAAGCTTGCAGGTGATGAGGGTGCAGGCGATATCCTTCTTCTTGATGTAACACCTCTTTCACTTTCAATCGAGACCATGGGTGGTGTAGCTACAAGACTTATCGAGCGTAACACAACAATTCCTACAAAGAAGAGCCAGGTATTCTCAACAGCAGCTGATAACCAGACAGCAGTTGATATCAACGTTCTTCAGGGTGAGAGACAGTTCGCTAAGGATAATAAGTCACTTGGACAGTTCCGTCTTGATGGAATACCTCCGGCAATGAGAGGAATCCCTCAGATCGAGGTTACATTCGATATTGATGCAAACGGTATCGTTAACGTATCAGCTAAGGATCTTGGAACAGGTAAGGAGCAGCACATCACAATTACTGCAGGTTCCAACATGTCTGACGAGGATATCGATAAGGCTATCAAGGAAGCTCAGGAGTATGAGGCTCAGGATAAGAAGCGTAAGGAAGGCATTGATGCCCGCAACGAAGCTGACTCATTCGTATTCCAGACAGAGAAGGCTATTCAGGAAGTAGGCGATAAGATCGATCCTTCTCAGAAACAGACAGTAGAAGCTGATCTTAAGGCTCTTAAGGATACACTTGAGCAGACTAAGGATCGTGAGCTTACTGACAGCGAGATCGATACAATCAAGAGCCAGAAGGAAAAGCTCATGACAGATGCACAGGCACTGTTCGCAAAGGTTTATGAGAGCGCACAGGGTGCAGCTGGTCAGCAGGCAGGCCCCGACATGAACATGGGCGGAGCAGGTGCTCAGAGCACAGACGCAGGCTCAAACGATGATGTAGTAGACGGTGACTACAGAGAAGTATAATCGTTACTGTTCAGACAGCTCTGCGCACTTGCTGCGCTGAGCGTGAGAATGTTCTACGTCTTGAATATAGGATTTGCCCCTTTGCCGAAGGCAACTGGAATGGGCAAATCCAGTTGCTGTGAGCACCGTAAGGTGTGAACAGTAACTGACAGATGAAATTTGTTAAAAAACACTAATTGAAATTCTGAAAGTTTTAGTTTAAAGTATTGTTGTTGCATGACTGGCGGATAAGTGGGTTACCACGAGGAAGTGCAGCTTATATTGATTTGTCGACCGCCTGGGCAGCCGTTTAGATAATGGTATGTCCAGGCGGTTTTTGCATATTTACAATCTAAACGTCGATGATGAAAGGAGTCAAAATGGTAAATTTAAAGAATGAACTTAGTTCAAATGCTTATCCGGGAAGAGGAATTGTTATCGGAACAAGCGCAGACGGAAAGTATGCGGTAACAGCATATTTCATCATGGGAAGAAGTGAGAACAGCAGAAACAGAGTTTTTGTTACAGAGGGCGAAGGCATCCGCACAGAGGCATTTGATCCCGCAAAGCTTGAAGATCCTAGCCTTATAATATATGCACCTGTTCGGGTAAGAGGTGAGTATACAATAGTTACAAATGGTGACCAGACAGATACTATCTATGATCTTATGGAAGCAGGACAGTCTTTTGAGGAATCTTTAAGAACAAGAGAGTTTGAGCCTGATGCACCTAATTATACCCCCAGAATTTCAGGACTTATGCATATCGATGATGGAAAATATGACATCTCAATGTCAATCCTTAAGAGTGATCATAATGATCCTTCAACATGCCTCAGATTTACATATACTTATGAGAATCCTAAGGCAGGAAAAGGCTATTTTATCCACACATACATGGGTGATGGCAATCCGCTTCCCAGCTATGAGGGAGAGCCTACAGAGGTTGAAATCTCAGGAAATATCGATGAGTTTACAAACATGATCTGGGAAAACTTAAACGCAGACAACAAGGTATCACTTTTTACACGTTTCATCGATATTGAGACAGGAAAATATGAGACACGTATTGTGAACAAGAACGTTAAATAATTTAAGATAATTTTGAAAAAACCTATGAAGGTTAAGGAGAGAATATAATGAAAGAATTAGCACTTAAATATGGATGCAATCCTAATCAGAAGCCCTCAAGAGTATTCATGGAAGATGGCTCAGATTTACCTATAGAGGTTTTAAACGGAAAGCCGGGATATATCAACCTTCTTGATGCTTTCAACGGCTGGCAGCTTGTATCAGAATTAAAGGCTGCTACCGGAATGCCTGCTGCTACATCTTTTAAGCATGTTTCACCTGCAGGTGCAGCTATAGGTCTTCCGCTTACAGACATTGAAAAGAAGATCTATTGGGTTGAGGATCTTGGAGATCTTTCACCTATGGCAAGTGCTTACGCAAGGGCAAGAGGCGCTGACAGAATGTCATCCTTTGGTGATTTTATCTCACTTTCAGACAACTGTGATGAGGATACAGCGCGTCTTATTAAGAGAGAGGTTTCAGACGGAATCATCGCTCCTGATTACACAGATGAGGCACTTGAAATCCTTAAGGCAAAGAAGAACGGTAACTATGCCGTAATAAAGATTGATCCTTCCTACAAGCCTGCAGCTCTTGAGAAAAAGCAGGTGTTCGGAATTACATTCGAGCAGGGACATAACGATATTGTTATCGATGACAACATGCTTCAGAACATTGTTACAAACAACAAGGATCTTCCTGATGCTGCAAAGAAGGATCTTCTGATCTCACTTATTACTTTGAAATATACTCAGTCAAACTCTGTATGCTATGTTAAGGGTGGACAGGCAATCGGAATAGGTGCAGGCCAGCAGTCAAGAATTCATTGCACAAGACTTGCAGGTTCTAAGGCTGACAACTGGTTCCTCAGACAGTCACCCCAGGTATTGGAGCTTCCTTTCCTTGATAATATCCGCCGCGCAGACAGAGACAATGCAATCGACCTTTATATCGGTGTTGATTACATGGATGTGCTTGCTGATGGAAAGTGGCAGAACCTTTTCAAGGTTAAGCCTGAAGTATTCACAGATGCTGACAAGAGAGCATGGCTTGATAAGAATACAGATGTTGCCCTTGGTTCAGATGCATTCTTCCCCTTCGGCGATAACATCGAAAGAGCTGCCAAGAGTGGTGTAAAATATGTAGCACAGCCTGGTGGTTCTGTAAGAGATGATAATGTAATTCAGGCTGCTAATGACCACGATATGGTTATGGCATTTACAGGAATGAGATTCTTCCATCATTAATACGAATAATTATTAAGCAACGAGACTGCCGCAAAAAACACGATTACTTCCCTTTGATGAAAGCTTTGTTTTTGTACATTCTCTCATCTGCAAGAAAAAAGATATCATTCCAACTATTGCCATCGGTTTCATGCCTGTATGCATAGCCAAAAGCTGCGCTTCGATTAAGCTCAGGGTCCTCCCGGTTAAGTTTATCAAGTGCAGCTTTTATTTCCTCTATCACTATTTCTGCTTGTTCGAGATTATTCCCACTAAGAACAGCAATAAATTCATCACCGCCGCATCTTGCAATAAATCCCCTGTTCGCAACACATTCTTCTAAAACGCCGGCAAATTCCCTTATGTATTTATCTCCCATAAGATGCCCCTGGATATCATTAATAGTCTTAAGCCCATTTAGGTCAATGCTGATAACACAAAAATCAATATTCTTTTTGATGATATCAGCTATGTATTTATCAAGTCTTGCTCTGTTAGGGATATCTGTAAGGCCATCTGCATAGGCATAGTGTGTAAGGGACTGGTACTCTTTTTTTCTGGCAATAGATGCGGAAATATAGATATAGTAATTGACCAGGGTTGCAAAGACCATGCAAAGTGCTCCAAGAGGAACTATCTTCTTGGAGAGCATGATCTGCTCCATTATTCCGGCCACCTCAAGGTAATAGAAAAATACATTTATAATAAAGGTGGCTCCCAAAATGGCCTGCCCCACAAGCTGTACTCTCTGTGACGGAGGGATACTCCTGTTCTTGGCATCTCCAAAAAGCATTACGAACATAAAAATGATCAATGTAAGTGCATTTAACTGATACAGCCACAGAAGCTGATTAATATGCATTTGTCCTGTGTAATGAAGGATAATAGGAAGAAATGACAACAAGGTTCCTATAGTAGCGAAAACCAGAAAACTCTTTTTCTTTAGATAGTTTCTCATGCTGCCCATGACCATGTACATGAGTGGCACTATAAGATAAAGAGAAATATATTCAGCCTCTGATTGCCGATTTCCTATTTCTATAAAAAGATCAAGAAGCTTGAACTGAGTAAGGAACCATACTCCCAGATCAATGAATAAAAGTGCCGAAAACATCTGCATTCTGATCTCCGGAAAGTTGCTCTCAAAGCCAAGAGCA
This sequence comes from Butyrivibrio sp. WCE2006, assembly GCF_000701985.1. Taxonomy (NCBI): domain Bacteria; kingdom Bacillati; phylum Bacillota; class Clostridia; order Lachnospirales; family Lachnospiraceae; genus Butyrivibrio; species Butyrivibrio sp. WCE2006. The sequence goes on from NZ_JNKH01000028.1 coordinate 7,432, forward strand.
ATTAAGAAAAACATAAAGCCAAAGATTATCAGAAAGGCAGAAATTGTGAATATGAACATATTGTTATAGATGCCAAACCTAAAAAGATCAGTATATTCTCCAAAAATCGGAGCATCATAGAAATTATAGGCACCATCTTCACCCACAAACAGTTCTATGGTAATTTCGTGTTTCCCTGACTTTTTTGGAAGGATAACAAAATTCCTTTCACTGCCGACAAACTCATTTTTTTCAAAATTATCCAGGAACTTATGCTCTATTTCCAGTTCGTCTATACTGACTATATAGGCGCTGAAATTGGGTTCTATCATTAGGGCAGGATCAGATAACCCTGTGAAATCAACATCTGGCTTGGTCAGTATAACCCGGTCGCCTCTAAATGTTCCGTTACCAATAAGCCTTCTAAGATCAGAAAGCTTTACATTGTCATACTCAGTTTGATTATAGCGAACATACCATCCATTCCGTAAAACTTCTACTCTGTCAGCTCCTTCAGGTTTTAGAATGGCTTGCGCTGCCATGAGCATCAGAATAAATGCTATAAAGGCTATAAATGAATAAAGGGCCTTCTTAAGCATGATGGGTCTCCTTCATTTTGTACATTCTGCTATCAGCCAGATAATACGCAAACTTGAAATCATCTTCCTCTATCTCGTTGCTATATGCATGCCCCGCAGAAAAAGATACAGAAAACATCTCATTTTTTCCTTCATTCTCGTTGTACTCATCTACCAGGAGCTGCAGATAATCTATGCATGTTTGACATACTCCCTCTTTAGGTTTTTCGTAGATAACCATAAATTCATCGCCGCCCGTTCTTCCGATAAGGTCCGCATCCGCAAAAGCTTTTTTCAAAAGTACTGCAAACGCTTTTATCATTTTGTCACCCTCAAGGTGGCCATAAGCATCATTTACCTTTTTTAACCTGTCAAGATCCAAAATGACCACAGCATAGGGCTTATTTATCGCATAGGAATACTGAGTGCATTTTGCTCTGTTCATAAGCCCTGTAAGTGCATCTGTAAATGCAAGTCCTTCCAATTCCTCTTTTACCCTGCTGGCATTCATTTGTTCAATGCTGCTTAAGAAATAATAGACAAAAAGACATATCATAAAGTCCAAAAGTCCAAAATCCAGCAAATGTATCCTGGAGTAGAAATTCGATCCGATATCGGTATTGTTTCTTGTAAAGTTGAATTTTACTATCTCCAGGAATAAAAATACCTGTAGGAGTATATAACCCAGAACAAGGTAATTATCCGCTGAAAATCCAATATAAACATCCGACTCTTTATGCCTTTTATACTCCTTTCCGAGGCCCTCTATAAGAGAAGGAAGGAATATGACATTTTCAACCGCAAGTATAATTTGAAAAAAGGTCACAAAATGAGTGAAATTGATAAGTCCGGAATAATGGCATATGGAAAAAATAACAGGAAAGGAAACATTAACTATAGCAAGAACTTTCTGTATGTTTTTTGCAATATTGGGATGCGTAGAATGCAAAAGGATAAGAACAGCAAGAGGTAAAAGATACAAAGAAAGATATTCAAGGTCAGAGAAAAGTCTCTCTTTATCACTTACAAAGAACAAAATATCGTTATAGGTAAAGGTATAAGTTCCCAAAAGAAGGGATAACATTGCGCTAAGAAATACAGATGGAAAGAATTTGCCGCAAAAAAGCATGTACAGACCAAGTGCCGATAAAACAAAAGCATATATGTAGAAAAAGCCCCCCACAAACATCGAAAGCCTACTGTTTTGAAAGAAATATGTTATCAATTCTTTTGTTGTTCCAAAACGAACGGGGAAAAAGTTCTTTACCTCATGATCTTCAGTTATCAGAAAAGTAATAGTCAGTTCATGCTCAGTTGAGCATTCACCAAGAGAAACCATATTGTATTTTTTTTCTATATACGTCCCGCGTTCATACCCGGACCGGCCATAGGAGTAGATAAGCTCACCATCTTTATAAACATCAACTACGCAAAATCTGCTTTTAAACATAATAGCAGGGGACTTGAGTTCGGTAGGTGGGATAGTCCTGGTAAAAGAAACAGTGTCGCCCTTTACGGAATCAGTTATGTCAAAGTCAACAAGGGTCACGTTCTCATATTTCTTTTCTCCATACTGAACAGACCACCCTGAATCAAGCTGGTAAAAATGACTTGAAGGTCTTATTGTAAAAAGATCACTTTCAAGTGCCAAGAGAGCTATGATAGAAAAAATCAACAGCACCGAAAGGATTAGGATATCTCTTACCTTTGATTGATTATTCATGGCCTCTGCCCAAACGTATTTACGTGTGTCTATTATATTATAAAACAATAGATTGTCTTATGGTATTAAAAAGACTATAAACTTTAAGACCTTTCATTGTTTTAGGCATTTCGAAGCAACTGAAATTTCTTTATGTGAAAGATACTATATCTTGAAAACTGTGAATAGTAACGTGAGATATTTTGCTGTCCTAGATTTAGGACACCTAAGAGAGTATACTAAAAATGATTAAATTACGGAGGAAACAACTATGCTGCGTTTTGTTTTTGGACCATCGGGATCAGGTAAAAGTTATCAGATAAGACAGGAGATAATAGAAAGAAGTATAAATGAGCCGGAGAGGAATTTTCTGCTTGTTGTGCCTGATCAGTTTACCATGCAGACACAGCTTGATATTGTAAAACAGCACCCCAGGCATGGCATTATGAATATTGATGCCATAAGTTTTTCGCGCCTTGCTCATCGTATCTTCGAGGAAGTGGGAGAAGAGCACGATAAGGTTTTGGACGATATGGGTAAGAGCCTTGTGCTTCGCCATGTTGCCGAGGAAAATAAGGAGAAGCTCCCTGTAATTGGCGGAAGTATGCACAAAATGGGCTACATTGATGAGGTTAAGTCCACAATTTCTGAATTCATGCAGTATAGCATTGAGCCTGACATGATGGACGAGATCATAGATGCCTGCGGGAATAAGGGTGCGCTTAAGTCTAAGCTGAGGGATCTTCAGCTTCTTTATTCAGAGTTTAAAAAATATATTAAAGGGAATTATATCGCGCAGGAGGAACTGATGGAGGTTCTGTGCAGAGCGGTTCCCTCTTCAAAACTGATTGCGGACAGTGTTATTGCTTTTGATGGCTTTACGGGCTTTACTCCTGTACAGTATAAGGTCATTAAAGAGCTTCTTAAGTCTGCATCTGAGGTCATTTTTACCTGTACCATAGGACAGGGTGAGGATCCATTTGCTTATGATAAAAGTGCGGAGCAGGATCTTTTTCTACTCACTAGGAAAACTGTTCATGATCTTCTTTGCATTGAATACGAAAATGAAAAAAGTGTTGATCCTGCAATGGTGCCGGATTTTGACAGGTGGGCAGAGTATTACAGCAATAATCATGCAAAAGTGCTGATAAATGGAGAATTTGGAAGGCATGCCGCTAATCCTGAGCTGGCGTTTTTGGAAAAACATCTTTTCAGATATGGGAATGAGAAATATTCAGCCGGTAAAGATAATGGCGGTGAAACAAAGGAAGCATGTGAGAGAATAAGGATTCTGGAAGCCGATAATGTCACAGAGGAAGTGCAGTTTGTATTTTCAAAAATCCGCAGTCTTATCCGTAAAAATGAAGGGACGTTATACAGGGATTTTGCTATAGTCTGCGGAAGCCTGGACAGGTATGCTGCTGCAGTTACGACTGAGGCGGAAAAATATGATATACCGGTTTATCTTGATCAGAATGGAAAAATAAAGCTTAATCCACTGATAGAAGCCATAAGAAGTGCGCTTCTTGTGGTGACAACACGTTATAGTTATGAAGCTGTTTTCCATTATCTAAGAAGCGGACTTGCACCGCTATCCGGAGAGGAAGCAGATAAGCTGGAGAACTATGTGAGAGCACTCGGTATCCGCGGAAGGAAGGGCTGGGAGAGTGCCTTTAGTATGATTCCCTCAAAAATAATGAGGAAACCTGAAGTGTCCGGATTAAAGGACAGCGAGAATGTTATATTTGAAGAGCAGAAAAAACAGTACCTTGATGAAATAAATGGACTCAGAGAAAAGACTGTAAACTCGCTTGCTCCGCTATTTGAGGCAGAGGGAGGAACAGTGCTGGATTATTCCAAAGCTCTTTATGGTTTCCTTGTCGGAATAAATGCTCAGGATAAGATAACTGAGTTTGAGAAGATATTTAAGGAGCAGAGTGACGCAATAAGGGCCAAGGAATATGATGTCATTTTCCGCAGGGTCATATCACTTTTGGAGCAGGTTACTGCCCTTATGGGTGATGAGAAGCTGACCTGGAAGGAATATGCAGAGATACTTGATGTGGGCTTTGGCGATATCGAGATTGGTACAATACCTCAGAGCGTAGACCGCATTGTGGTCGGAGATATCGAGAGAACGAGACTTACAGAGGTAAAGACGCTCTTCTTCCTGGGAGTAAATGATGATCTTATTCCCAAGTCCGCAGGGACAGGTGGTATCATTTCCGACATTGAGAGACAGTTTCTTTCGGATTCGCTTACGGATATAGAGCTGGCCCCCACCCCCAGACAGCAAATGTATATCCAGCGACTGTATCTTTATATGAATCTGACGAAGCCTTCGGATAAGCTCTATCTGTCTTATGCTCACATTGATAATGACGGCAAGAGTATCAGACCTGCATATCTTATCGGGAAGATAAAAGCTCTGTTCCCGGATGTTACTTATGAGCGCTATGACAGGAGCGTGCAAAGCGGCATTCTGCAAACTGAGAGAAATGCCATGGACTTTGTGGCGGCTCATATTCAGGAATATTCCAGAGGCTATATGGATGATGCGGAAGAGAGAGCATTTACGGCACTCTATCATTCACTTCGGGAATGCGGCTCAGAGGATGAACTGGGAAGACTTACTAAGATGGTTGAGGCAGCAGGCTTTGACTATGAGCACAAGGCGCTTTCTGAGAGTATAGCGGCTCTTTTGTACAGTAACTATCTGAGAAATTCGGTATCGAGACTTGAGAAATATGCTCAATGCTCCTATGCTCATTTCCTTCAGTATGGACTAAAGCTGGATGAGAGAGAGGAGTTTTCTTTTGATTCCTCCGATCTTGGTACTGTTTTTCACGGCGCTTTGGAGGTCTTCTCCAAAAAGCTTAAAGAGGAGAATCTTACCTGGAATGACTTTGACAGGGAGCAGGGTGAGAGACTTTTAGATGAAGCACTGAAGGATTTTACGACAGGTTATAACGGCAATATATTAGAGAGCAGTAAGCGCAATGAATTCCTGATGCAGAGGATAAAGAGGATACTTCTGAGAAGTATTGATACTCTGCAGTATCAGTTGAATAAGGGATATTTCACACCTAAGAGCATGGAGACCTCTTTTGATGAAGCAGGTGAGATCGATGCCATAAATATTAGTCTTACAGAGGATGAAAAGGGAAGAATACTCCAGAAGATGAGGCTCACAGGCCGTATAGACAGGATTGATACCTACGAGGATGCGGATCATGTCTACCTGAAGGTAATAGATTTTAAATCCGGCAATAAGAAATTTGACCTTTGCGCATTATATTATGGTCTGCAGCTTCAGCTTGTCATGTACATGAATGTAGCAAGAGGAATGGCAGAGGCAGAGAGCGCCGGGAAGGAGATAGTTCCTGCGGCAGTCCTGTACTACCATCTGACTGATCCGGTTCTTGATGGAGATGATGTGGAAAAAGATAATACGGATGAGGATATAAATGCAAGAATACGCAAAGCTTTGTGTATGCGAGGTCTTGTGCAGGAGGATCGGCATATTGTTGATCTTATCGACAAGGAGGCCGGTGAGGCATCAGACGTAATATCTGTGGCATTTAAGAAGGATGGTGCTTTTAAGAGTGCTTCGGATGTAATGCCTGCTGAAGACTTTGAAGAAGTATCGAATTACGTTACAAAGCTCATTAAGAGAAGCGGACAGAAGATAATGAAGGGAGACATTGAGGTTAACCCCTATGAAATGAAGGAAAGGACAGCTTGTGAATTCTGCAGGTTTAAATCAATCTGCGGCTATGATGAGTCTGTTCCGGGATATTCAAAGAGGAAGCTTCCGGCCATGAAGGATGATGAGATTTTAAGTCTTATAAAGCAGGATAATTAAAGCGGAATTTTGCGGCGATTGAAGATGGCTACAGCGATTGAAGATTGCTATGGCGATTGAAGATGGCTACGTATATTGAGAATCAAACAAGTAATTAGACAAATTGTCATCCGGACAAAACACTAAGATGAGGATATAAAGATGGGTTTTACCACTGAACAACAATCAGTAATAGATGCAAGGAATTCAAATGTATTGGTATCTGCGGCAGCCGGCTCAGGAAAGACCACAGTACTGGTTGAGCGCATAATTCAGCGTATCACCGGGGATAATCCTATAGATATAGACAAGCTTCTTGTGGTTACCTTTACGAAGGCAGCAGCAGCGCAGATGAAGGAGAAGATTCTGCAGGCAATACAGAAAAAGCTGGCAGAGGATCCGACTAATACACATCTCCAAAGGCAGGAGACTCTTGTTCATGGTGCGCAGATAACCACCATAGATTCTTTTTGCCAATATATTATTAAGAATAATTTTAATGACATAGACCTTGACCCTTCCTACAGAGTTGGAGATGAGGGAGAGATGAGGCTTCTTAAGGCGGATGTGCTCGAAGAACTTCTGGAAGAAAAATATGAAGAGGGTGATCCGGATTTTACTAATTGTATGGAGTATTTCGCTACAGGCAGCAGCGACAGAGATGTGGAGGAATATATCTTAAAGCTTTATGGATACGCCATGAGTATGCCATTTCCTGAGGAATGGCTTTCACAGCGTGCTGACGATTATCTTATAGATGCTGAGAGCTTTGAGGAGGCAGAATTTGTCAGGAAGGCAAAGGAACAGTTTGCAAATGCCATCGAAGAATGTGTGGAATACACTTCCAAATCCCTTGCAATCGCTAATGAACCCGATGGCCCGTATTTTTATGGGGATTTGCTTGAGGAAGAACTGGATCAGATACAGGGGCTGCAGAATTATAAGGATAAGAGTTTTGATGATCTGAGAGCTGCAGTATTAGGGATTAATTTTAAAAGACTTCCAAGTAAGAAGGATGAATCTGTAAATACAGACAAGCGTGAGCTGGCAAAAGATCTAAGGGACAAGTCAAAGAAGCTTCTTGGAAAGCTTGCATCGCAATACTTTGCTGAGGATAAGAAAACTATCTGCAGTCATATGGAGCTTGCCAGCAAACCCGTGAAGACTCTGGCAGAGCTGGCCATAAGCTTCAAAGAGAAATTCGATGAAAAAAAGCGCGAGAAGGGTATCATCGATTTTGGCGATATGGAGCATCTTGCTCTTGAGATAATACTTAAAGGCGGTGCAAAACAGTATCGTGACTACTATGAAGAAGTGATGATTGATGAGTATCAGGATTCAAACATGGTTCAGGAGATACTATTATCTGCTGTTTCAGGTGAATCAGATGGCATCTATAACAGATTCATGGTGGGAGATGTAAAGCAGAGTATCTATAAATTCAGACTGGCAAGACCTGATATTTTCATGAAGAAAATGAAGGATTACTCCTGGAATGAGGGTGATGATAAACGAAAAATATCCCTGCATAATAATTTTAGAAGCAGAAGTGAGGTCCTTGACGGCGTAAATTACATTTTCGAACAGATAATGGGTGAGGACCTTGGAGGAGTAAGCTATAACGAGGATGCCAGACTTGTAACCGGTGGGGAGTTTCCGGAGCCAAATGAGGATCAGAAAGAAATATTTGCAACGGAATTCATGTTTGCCGATATAAAATCATCATCTTCTGATGAGGCAAAGGAAATTGAGGCAGAAATGATTGCTGCCAGGATTTCCGAGCTTATGAAGGATGGTGTGGTCACAGGTGAGGATAAGCAGCTAAGACCTGTAAGATATGGAGATATCGTCATACTCTTAAGAAGCCCTAAAGGTTCGGATGATGTATTTAAGAAGACGCTGGAGAGCAGAGGAATTCCTGCTTATGTTGAGTCAAGGACAGGATACTTTTCAGCCGTAGAAGTTGTGACACTTTTGAATTTTTTGCGGATACTTGATAATCCCAGACAGGATGTGGCACTTGTCAGTGTTATGCACTCAGCGATAGGGGGATTTTCCGATGATGAGCTTGCACTTATCAAAGCATATGACAGATGTGTCGAAAAGGATGCTTTTGCAGATAATAGCTTTTACGGCATCCTTAAAAGGTGTCTGGATGATTCAGAGCGGGAGCTTATAGATGACAGGCTCTGCGGCAAAATTCAAAGCTTTGTGGCATTTATTGAGGAATATAGGGTAAAGGCCGAATATCTTCCCGTAAATGAGCTTATAAGGCGTATTCTGGATGATACACATTATGGGGAATACTGCGCTTCACTTCCCGGTGGATCCAAGCGCCTTGCAAACCTTAATATGCTCTGCGAGAAGGCATCGGACTATGAAAGAACAAGCTTTAGCGGAGTATTCCATTTTGTCAGATACATAGAACAGCTTGAGAAATATGAGGTTGACTATGGCGAAGCAAATATAATGGATGAAAATGCAGATGTAGTCAGAATTATGAGTATTCATAAGAGTAAAGGACTTGAGTTCCCTATTGTATTTTTATCAGGTATGTCCAAGAAGTTTAATTATATGGATACCAATAGGTCCGTAGTCCTTGATGTGGACATGGGTATTGGCTCAAATGCAATGGATCTTGAACACAGAGTAAAATACAAAACTCTCAGAAAAAGCGTAATGAGTGACCTTATGAAGACAGATATCCTTGGGGAGGAGATGCGTATTCTTTATGTTGCCATGACAAGAGCCAAGGATAAGCTCATTATGACAGGCCAGGTTAAAGCTGACATAGGAGAGAATGTTGCAGAAAGTGAGTTTAATGGTAAGCTGCAAAAGCTGATGAGTTATAGGAACAGGGTAGCAGCCGAGTCGGAACAGCCGTATCTTTTACCGTATTATCTTAGGAATTCTGCAAGCACATATCAGGAGCTTGTGCTTATGGCATTGGCAAGACATCCACGGTTTGAAGAACTTTGCAGGCAGATGGAGGTTGACTGCAATAAGATTGAAGAATATGTGGTCCCATTCTCGTTCAGGCTTGTGTCAATGGATGAACTTACAGCCGAAAAAATAACTGATGAGGTAACTGCAAAAGTAAGACTCAATGCACTTACTTCAAATGCAGCTTCTTCCGAGAAAGAGCTTATTGAGAAATTTGAGAACAGGTTCAGTTATAAATATGCCTTTGTGGACTATGAAGATCTTTATGTAAAAACTACCGTTACAGAGCTTAAAAAGGCAAGGCTTGAGGAAAAGAATGAGCCTGCCTATGAGCTTATTCCTGAAAAAGAGATTGTTCCGGGCTTTATTGACAGCACTGAGAAAAAGGCCTACGGTGCTGCAAGAGGTACTATTTATCATAGAGTCATGGAGCTTTTATATGGCAGTGAGGATACAAATATTGATGAGGCTGTTTCAGATCTTACTTCATGGATAAAGCAAATGGAGGAAGCAGGGAAGATACCTGAGGGTGCCCATAGGAGTGTAAACAATGAGGATATTCTTGGCTTTTGTAACAGTGAAGTCGGTTCAAGGATGAAGAGAGCTATGGAGCTTGGTAAGCTGCACAGGGAGTCTCCTTTTATGATGGGGATAAACGCGGATGAAGTTAATACGAAATTTCCTGAGAGTGAGCTTGTTCTTATTCAGGGAATAATAGACGTATGGTTTGAAGAGGGCGATAATATTGTCCTTCTTGACTATAAGACAGATAAAGTAAAGACTGCAGGTGAGCTTGCAGATAAATACAGGGTTCAGCTTGACTACTATCAGAAGGCCCTTGAGAGAATTACACAAAAAAAGGTGAAGGAGAGAATTATCTACTCCTTCACCCTTGGTGAAACAATTGCTTTATGATGCGAGTTTTAATTTATCTCTGACATCATTTTCATTTGCCATATATTTGATCTTGTTAAAGGCGTTTTTAACTGCGGGTATGCTGATAAGTACGATTGTAAGGATACCCTCAGCGCCGATATAAAGACCATTATATGCAAGAGAGTAAGTGAAAGGATGCATACCATAGTCTGCAGCGTACTGACCAAAGAAGATTACGCCTGAAAGTACGGAGAATGCAAGTCTTCCAACAATACCAAGTACATAACCTTTGATCATTCCGTGCTTGGAGTTACTGAAGAATCCTGAAAGACCAAGAGCACCAAAGGCAAGTATGTAATCGCAGATAAGCTGAGGAATGCTTATAATGTAAGGACCCATGATAAGCTGCAGAAGACCGTATGCAATTCCGGATGTAAGGCCTGCTCTTGGACCATAAAGATAACCGATGAATGTGATGAAGAACATTGAGAAGAGTGTGATGGAACCACCCATAGGCATTTCGAATACCTTGATCATAGAGGTTATCATTGCAAGAGTTACTGACATTGCTGCAAATACAAGCTGCTTAACGGAGAAATGATTCTTTTTATCATTTCCGGTAAAGAAGCATGCGGCTACAAGGGCTACAATCAGTAGAAATACAAACAGACCATAACCAGCCGGTGTGATTTCGTAGGTATCTTCTACCTGTGTTAAGAAAAGTGACATAATAAAAACCTCCCTTTTTTGCATCAGGGAGGTTTTGGATTCATCAAAATCACAATGTGATATCAGATAAATGCTTCCTTACGCCAGTATTACCTGGTTCAAGTAGTGAGGGTCGATGGAAAACCATCATCTCAGCAGCGCTCCCCTAGCAAAAATAATTATAATAATATTTTAAATTTCATTCGACTTTATTTAATGCCATTTTTTAGATGTTGTCAACTTGTTTTTGAGTAAAATTAATGTCAAAACATCTTTTATAAATTACAAAAGAGGAATACCATTTTCTCTTGCATAGTCTGTATATTTTTCATCCCAAAGAGAGCATTGTACTTCGCCGATGTGTGCTTTTCTGAGGAAGAAAAGGCAGAGTCTTGACTGACCTATACCGCCACCAATGGTATAAGGAAGCTCCTTATTAAGAATGGCCTTCTGGAAAGGAAGCTCTGCTCTGTCAGTGCAGCCTGCTTTTTCAAGCTGAGTCTTAAGAGAATCCTCATCAACACGGATACCCATGGAAGATAACTCAAGAGCAATATCAAGAACAGGATAATAAACAAGAATATCACCGTTGAGTGCCCAATCATCATAGTCCGGAGCTCTACCGTCATGTCTTTCTCCTGAAGCGAGAATGTCACCGATCTGCATGATAAACACAGCACCCTTTTCCTTGGTGATCAGATACTCACGTTCCTTGGGAGATTTGCCCGGATACATATCTTCAAGCTCCTGGGAGGTTATAAAGAAAATATCATGGGGCAATATTTCTTCAATATAGTCATACTGAATAGACATATATTTTTCTGTTTTTCTAAGTACCTTATATATAGTGCGGACAGTATCCTTAAGAAAATCAAAGTTGCGGTCTTCCTTACGGATCGCTTTTTCCCAGTCCCACTGATCTACAAATACGGAGTGAATGTTATCGGGAATCTCATCTCTTCTAATAGCATTCATATCTGTATAGAGACCTTCGCCTGTTTTAAAGCCATACTTTTTAAGCGCATAACGCTTCCATTTAGCAAGAGAATGTACAATTTCCGCCTGGCGCTCATTCTCTTCACGAATATCAAAGGCAACGGGGCGTTCAACACCATTAAGATTATCATTTAATCCTGACTCAGGGGCCACGAATAAAGGCGCTGTAACACGAAGCAGGTTAAGGTTCTCGGAAAGGGTATTCTGAAAAAAGTCCTTAACTGTCTTGATTCCTACCTGCGTGTCGTGGAGATTTAATGCGGATGTATAATCCTTGGGAATAATAAGATTTTCCATAACAATGCTCCTCTCTAAAATTATATTTATGATTAAAACGCTTTTTATTTCATCACGCAAGAAAAAAATTGAATAAATTATAAATAGATTGGTTTAAATCTAAAATAAAAATTAATAAATTGCTAGTTAACCATGATTTAATTAGTTTGATACTTGCCTAAATAAATAGAACTTAATCGTTTTAAGAAAATCTTAAGAAAATCATAAGAAAACCTACAGTATTTTTTCAAATTTTTGAGATATAATCATCAAAGTAAGGAGATAAAAAGACTATGGAAATGAAGAAGATAATCAAATTAACACCGAATCAGGTAAAGGATTTTGTTAACGCTGCAACTAAGTGCGATTTCGATATTGACGTTTCATACAATCGTTTTACAGTAGATGCTAAGTCCATTCTTGGTGTCTTTGGGCTCAACTTCGATTGTCCACTTACAGTTAGATATAGTGGATTCAACCAGGATTTTGAATCATATCTTAGTCAGCATGCAATTGCTTGCTAATTACTAAACAGACGATAGCGAGTTATAAATAAACGGCACGATGTGCCAAGCGTTATAAATAATTATCTGATACACGGGCTCCCCATGATATAATGTCATGGGGAGTGTTTTTATGAGAGGAAATTTCTCCGAAATTCCTATATCATAAAAAGCGCTCCGCTATGGATGCGCACTCGCGCGATAGGAATATGTTGCCTTCAGCAACCGCGCTCGGCGCATAATGTAGATGTTGCATAAATGCAAATGCGCGAAAAAATAACATAAGACTCTTTGATTATAGAAAACTATGAAAGAATTAAAAATATCAGTCAGAAGCTTAGTAGAGTTTCTTCTTAGGTCAGGTAATCTGGACAATAGAATTCATCATGCACCGGATACAGCCATGCAGGAGGGCGGCAGGATACACCGCAAAATTCAAAAGAGCATGGGATCGGAATATCAGGCGGAAGTCCCGCTTAGTTTTTCATATCCAAGTGAAAACTACATATTGACTATAGATGGCAGAGCAGATGGGGTTATGGAGAGAAAAGGTAAACCCTTGCTTGTTGATGAAATAAAAGGAACTTACAGAGACCTTAAAAATATAAAGGACCCTGATCCTGTTCATCTGGCACAGGCAAAGTGTTATGCGGCCATTATCACTAAGGAACGCCGTCTTGATAAAATCAGTGTGAGGATCACCTACTGCAATTTTGACAGTGAAGAGATTAAATATTTTGAAGAAGATTATAAGGATGAGGAAATCATCAAATGGTTTGAGGACCTTATCCATATGTATCATCGCTGGGCAGAATTTACGGCAACCTGGGATAGTCTTAGAAATGATTCAATACATAAAATGCAGTTTCCGTACACCTACAGAGAGGGGCAAAAGGAGCTGGCAGCAGGTGTATATAGGACCATATATCATGGGAGAAAGCTTTTTCTTGAGGCACCTACAGGAACCGGTAAGACTCTCAGTACGGTATTTCCTGCAATAAAGGCAATAGGTGAGGAGAAGGCAGAGCGTATTTTTTATTTAACAGCAAAGACTATTACAAGGACTGTAGCTGAGGAGACCTTCGAGCTATTGAGAAAGAGCCAGGGACTGTTGTACAAAACCGTGACGCTTACGGCAAAAGAAAAAATCTGCTTTATTGATAAATGTGACTGCAATCCCGTTGCATGTCCTTACGCGGAAGGTCATTTTGACAGAGTTAATGATTGTATATATGAGCTTCTTACACAGAGCGACACCTTTGACAGAGATGCTATCGTTAAGTATGCAATGAAGCACAAGGTATGTCCTTTTGAACTTTCTCTTGATATGAGCCTTTTTGCGGATGCGGTTATATGCGATTATAACTATGTTTTTGATCCTTTTATTTATCTGAAAAGATTTTTTGCATCAGGAAGTGCCGGTAATAATATTTTTCTGATTGACGAGGCACATAATCTTCTTGACAGGGGTAGAGATATGTACAGCGCAGAGCTCTATCTTGATATGCTTACAACATTTGAAGCGCTGATATCTGAGGCTCATCCCAAAATAGCATCCCTGGTGAGAGGGCTTTCTTCCGAGATGGAAAATATTATGGAGGAAGGGGATTTTGCTGAAGTTCTTGAGGATATTACTCCGATTATGCAGAAAATCAATCTGATTATTTCTGTTATATCATCCTGGCTGGAAGACCATGCTGAAGGCATGTACCGTGATGATATACTCGATTTTTATTTTGAAATATCCAGATTTGCAAATATATATGAACTCATAAACGATAAGTATGTGATATATGCAGAGAATAACGAAGAAGAGAATTTTAAAATAAAGCTTCTGTGTGTTGATCCGTCGGATAATCTTGTGAATTGCATGACGAGAGCAAAGTCATCGATACTTTTTTCTGCAACAATGCTTCCAATTCAATATTATAAAAAGCTTCTTGGTGGAAAACCTGAGGATTATGAGATTTATGCACATTCAGTATTTGACAGCAAAAGATGCGCAAGGCTTATAGCCGGAGATGTCACAAGCAGGTATACAAGAAGAGGAGAAGAAGAGTACAGGAAAATTGCAAAATATATAAATGACATTGTTAAAGGAAAAAATGGGAATTATCTGATTTTCTTCCCGTCCAGGCAGTTTATGGATGAAGTGGGCTACATTTTTGAACAGGAATACTATGATGAGGATGCTCAGGAGATACTGGTTCAGAATGAAATCATGAGCGAAGAAGAGAGGGAAGAATTTATAGGGAGATTCACAGCAGGTAATGATATTGATCTGTCCAGTGTAATTAATATGGAGATAGAGATTGAGCCATCAAAGAGTATTCTTGGCTTCTGTATGATGGGCGGAATATTCAGCGAAGGAATCGACCTGAAAAATGATAGTCTTATCGGAGTGATCATAGTTGGAACCGGAATTCCTCTTGTCTGCAATGAAAGAGAAATAATAAAAGAATATTTTGAGCTGCAGGGAGAGGATGGATTTGACTATGCTTACAGATATCCCGGAATGAATAAAGTTCTACAGGCAGCAGGGCGTGTCATACGTACCGAGAATGATTATGGAATAGTTGCTCTGTTGGATGAACGTTTTCTGCAAAAATCATATTATGAACTATTTCCAAGGGAGTGGAAAGGTATGATAAGAACATCGACCAGTAGAGTCAAAAATGACGTAAACGCACTATGGAAGCGGATTGAAGGATGTGGATAAGCGGAAACTATCATAAGAAAACGGGGTTCTGACAAGCAAAATGTGCTATTGGTTAACATAATACATAATATATAGAATATTATGTAAACCATAAAAATGCATAAATAGTTTGAATTGTTTGAAAAATATAATTGATAACTATACAATTTAACCCATATTTTATTAAAAAGTGACACGCGTGTACATGTGGATAACTCTGTGGAAATTGGGGATATTCGGATAAAATGATTTCTGAGACACGCATGAAATGGTAACGGAAAATGGTTTACGATATTAACCACAACGTGATCGGAATTACAACATGATACTAACATGGTCAATAAAACTATGTAAACCACTTGATCTTACTGACAACTGTGTCATATATGGCAAAAGAACACAAAATTACTATATTAATGATGAATAAGGGGCTGTTAGATTGACAAGAATAGTTGATTTGAAATATCATATTACAATATATGTAATTCTATGGTAAGAGGACATTAACAATGAGAAAAGAATTGGCTAAGACATATGATCCCCAGGGAATTGAGGATCGACTTTATAAGAAATGGGAAGATAATAAGTATTTTCATGCAGAAGTGGATGAAACGAAAAAACCGTTCACAATCGTCATCCCTCCGCCGAATATCACCGGTAAGCTCCATATGGGACATGCCTTTGACCAGACTCTTCAGGATATCCTTATCAGATGGAAGAGAATGCAGGGATATAATGCTCTTTGGCAGCCCGGAACAGATCATGCCAGCATTGCGACAGAGGTTCGTATTACAGATGAACTGAAAAAGCAGGGCATTGATAAGCACGAGCTCGGCAGAGAGAAATTCCTTGAGAAAGCCTGGGAGTGGAAGAAAGAGTACGGTGGAACTATAGTTTCACAGCTCAAAAAGCTTGGAAGCTCCTGTGACTGGGATCGCGAGCGCTTCACAATGGATGAAGGCTGTAACAGGGCTGTTACAGAAGTCTTTGTGAAGATGCATGAAAAAGGCTACATATATAAAGGAAACAGAATTGTTAACTGGTGTCCTGTTTGTAATACATCTATCTCAGATGCTGAGGTTGAATACGAGGAGCAGGCAGGTCATTTATGGCACATAAAGTATCCTGTTATTAACGAAGATGGTACTGTCAGCAAGACGGATTTCATTGAGTTTGCTACAACACGTCCCGAGACAATGCTCGGTGATACAGCAGTTGCAGTAAACCCTGACGATGACAGATATAAGAGCTTCAAGGGTAAGAAGGTTCTTCTTCCTATAGTTAACAGAGAGCTTCCTATCGTTGAGGACAGCTATGTTGATATGGAATTTGGTACAGGTGTTGTAAAGATTACACCTGCTCATGACCCTAATGACTTTGAGGTTGGAAAGCGTCATAACCTTGAGGAGATAAATATTCTTAACGATGATGCTACAATCAATAAAAATGGCGGTAAGTTCGAGGGTATGGATCGTTATGAATGCCGCGATGCCATCGTTAAGGAACTTGAGGAGCTTGGCCTTCTTGTAAAGATTGAGGATTATACTCACAACGTAGGTACTCATGACAGATGTGGTACAACAGTTGAGCCTATGATCAAAAAGCAGTGGTTCGTAAAGATGGACGAACTTATTAAGCCTGCTGTTAAGGCAGTAAAAGAAGGCGAGATCAAGCTTATTCCTCAGCGTATGGAAAAGACCTATTACAACTGGACTGACAACATCAGAGACTGGTGTATTTCAAGACAGCTCTGGTGGGGACACAGAATTCCTGCATATTACTGTGAGGACTGTGGCGAGACAGTTGTTGCAAAGGAAGAGCCTACAGTATGTCCTAAGTGTGGCTGCACTCACTTCAAGCAGGAGACAGACACTCTTGATACATGGTTCTCATCTGCATTATGGCCTTTTGAAACTTTGGGATGGCCTGAGCAGACACCTGAGCTTAAGTACTTCTTCCCTACAGATGTACTTGTAACAGGATATGACATCATCTTCTTCTGGGTAATAAGAATGATATTCTCCAGTTATGAACAGATGGGAACATATCCCTTCAAGACAGTGCTTTTCCATGGACTTATCAGAGACTCACAGGGTCGCAAGATGAGTAAGTCTCTTGGAAATGGTATCGATCCTCTTGAAGTAATAGAAAAATATGGTGCTGATGCACTTCGTCTCACTATCGTTACAGGTAATGCACCCGGAAATGATATGAGATTCTACTACGAGCGTGTTGAGAACAGCCGTAACTTTGCTAATAAGGTATGGAATGCATCACGTTTCATAATGATGAATATGGCGGAAGGCGAAAAGAGCGCAATTCATCAGCCTCAGCCTGAAGGACTTGAGCCGGTTGATCATTGGATCCTTTCAAAGCTCAATAACACTATTCGTGAAGTTACTGAGAATATGGATAAGTTCGAGCTCGGAATTGCAGTTCAGAAGGTTTATGACTTTATCTGGGAGGAATTCTGCGACTGGTACATTGAGATGGTTAAGCCTCGTCTGTACAACTCAGATGATAAAAAATCTCATGATGCAGCGTTATGGACTCTTCAGACAGTACTTATAAACGGGTTGAAACTGCTTCATCCTTATATGCCTTATATCACTGAGGAGATTTTCTGCACTATTCAGGACGAAGAAGAATCAATAATGATTTCATCATGGCCTGAGTACAAGGAAGAGTGGAATTATGCAGCTGATGAGAAGTCAATCGAGACCATCAAGGAAGCCGTAAGAGGCATCAGAAATATACGTACACAGATGAATGTTGCGCCGTCAAGAAAGGCACTTGTTTACGTTGTTTCTGAAAAAGAAGAGGTTCTCGATATCTTCCGTACAGGTAAGCTGTTCTTCGAGACTCTTGGTAGCGCTTCAGAATCTGTTTGTCAGAATGACAAGAGCGGTATTCCTGAGGATGCTGTTTCGGTGGTTCTCGCAGAAGCAACAATTTATATGCCTTTCTCAGATCTCGTAGATATTTCTGCTGAGATAGAGAGACTTGAAAAGGAAAAGAAGCGCCTTGAGGGTGAGCTTAAGAGATCCCAAAATATGCTTACTAATGAGAAATTCCTTTCAAAAGCTCCTGCTGAAAAGATTGAAGAGGAAAAAGAAAAGCAGAAGAAATATGAGCAGACTTATGCACAGGTTGAGGAAAGACTTGCGCAGCTGAAAAAGTGATAATGAAGATATGAGTGATGAATTGACTAGAAGTATTGGCGATATGCTTGCCCGCCTTGATGCAGGTGAAAGATTGGGTTTTTATGAATGCGATAAATTTGTGGACCATATTCCTGCGTTCACAGAGAAGCATTCAGTGGAAGAGACCAGAAAGTTTCTGGAGTATCTGGGGAGTCCTGATCTGAAGATGAAGATTATCCATGTTGCCGGTACTAATGGCAAAGGTTCTGTCTGTAATTATCTCTCCGAGATATTAAGACAGGCAGGTTTTACAGTGGGGATGTTTACATCTCCCCATCTTGTAAAAACGACAGAAAGATTTTGTATTAATGGAAAACCGATAGAAGACGCGATTTTCTGTGAGATATTTGCTGATCTGATAAGAAGAATCAAGGATTACACTACGGATAATTATTTTCCTACATACTTTGAATTCCTGTTCTTTATGGCAATGATTTTGTATGACAAATATCCGGTTGATTATCTGGTTCTTGAGACCGGATTAGGTGGACGTCTTGATGCTACTAACAGTGTACATGAGCCGGTTCTTGATGTAATTACCGAGATTGGTATGGATCATATGCAGTATCTTGGCAATACAATATCAGAGATAGCCGGTGAGAAGGCAGGCATTATTCGAAAGAATACCCCGGTGGTAGTGTATAATAAACGCGGTGCCAGTACAGAGGTGATTGAAAAAAGAGCCGATGAACTCTCAGCCAGGGTATACAGAGTAGAGGCAGATTATGTTACCGAGATCACTAATTCACCGGATGATGCAGGTAACATTTGCATTGATTTTTCATATGAATCTAAGTATGATAAATATTGCAATCTCAGATTGCAGTCAGTTGCGGATTTTCAGACAGAAAATGCTGCAATTGCGATAATGTGCACCAGAGCTCTCAGAGATATGGGAGTAGCCATAACTGATGATGATATCAGTTACGGACTTAGAAAGGCAAAATGGGGAGGAAGAATGGAACTCATTCTTCCCGGCATGTATGTTGATGGGGCACATAATGTTGACGGCATGGAAGCTTTTTTGGAATGTGTGAAAAAGATTCCATGTGATAAGAAGAGAACTTTGCTGTTTGGTGCTGTTGCTGATAAACAGTATCATCTGATGATAAAGCAGATTCTCCAGAGCGGGCTTTTTGACCGCATCTGTGTCTCGGTTCTTGAAACCGGAAGATCTGTATCTGAATCTCAGTTGCGCGCAGCATTTGAAGCTGAACTTAGACACTTTAAAGAAAAGCCTGATATAAGATTTTCTTATTATACAAGTGTGCGAGATGCGCTTATGGAGATAATAACTGACCGGGGTGCCGGAGATGTGGTTTTTGCAGCCGGCTCATTATATCTTGTTGGTCAGGTCAGAGAATCATTGGGGATAATGCCCGGAAACTAAAACTATCTTTTTTAGTCAGATTTTTGGAGCTAAATCATGATCAATTTTGAAAATGAACTTAAGAAGTTTCGCCCGAGCCTCGAAATCGAGGACGCCGAGGAGATTATCTATAATCAGGATCTGGATGACATGGCAGATGTACTTGTTGGTCTGCTTAAGGATGCTAAGGCTGAAGAAGCCGCTCGGCAGACCCGTGTCCATTGACAAATCCTTTAGATAATCAGGAGGGGGCGTACTTCGTATTATGAAATGTTATCAATGTGGGGCAGAACTTACGGAACGTGAATACTGTCCGAATTGTGGTGCAGGAGTAAAGGTATACAAGCGTATAATCTCTTTATCAAACCGATATTATAATGAAGGTTTGGAGAGAGCAGAGATACGAGATCTCTCAGGTGCCATTGAGTCTTTGCATCAAAGCTTAAAATTAAACAAAAGTAATATTCAGGCCAGAAACCTTTTAGGACTGGTCTATTATGAATGTGGTGAAGTCGTTGCAGCATTAAGTGAATGGGTTATCAGTAAGAATTTAAAGCCTGAGGATAATGCGGCAGATGATTACATGGATCTTGTCCGCAATGATCCTTCGCGTCTTGAGACTTTTAACCAGACAATTAAGAAATTCAACATAGCTTTAAACCATTGTCATCAGGACAGACTTGATATGGCAGTGATTCAGTTAAAGAAAGTTCTGTCCATGAATCCCGGATTTATCAGGGCACATCTGTTACTTGCTCTTTTATACCTGAACAATGGTAATTATGCCAAAGCAAAGACAGAGGCTCAAAAGAGTCTGAAGCTGGACACCGGTAATGTAATGGCTGCCAGATATCTCAAGGAAGCAGAAGCCATGATGCTTCCTCAGGATGCAAAAGCAAGTGAGGAGAAGGAGACCACCAACTCTGATGTTGTACGTTATCAGAGTGGTAATGAGACGATTATTCAGCCGGTTCGCTCTAATGTACTTACAAGGAGCGGTTCAATATGGGGAATAGTGCTCGGAGTTGTGCTCGGAATTGCTGCAGCTTATTATCTGATCTTGCCTGCAAGAATACAGTCTATGAATGCAAGCTTCAGAGAGCAGATTTCATCCATAAGTGAGGAATCTGATTCGAAATCTGCAAAGCTTGGCGAATATGAGCAGCAGATAGCATCACTTAACGCAGAGCTTGAAGCGCTTAAAACAGAAGTTAGCTCTTATGAAGAAACTGACAGTTCAGGTTCAGCAGCTAATGATCTTATGGCAGCTGTGGCTATTTATATGGCTACACCTGAAGACCTGGACGGCATTGAAGCTCAGATGAATAATGTTGATTTAAACAACCTGGAAGGACCTGCCACAAGACAGTTTACCGAATTATATGATTCATTTATGACACATGTGGGAAATGACCTGTCAAAGAGAAGCTATCAGACAGGTTATGATGCATACAGAAGCCAGGACTATGAGACAGCAATTGCTGCATTGTCCAAGGCATTTCAGTATGATAAGACCAATGTAGACGCGCTTTACAACTTGGGAAATGCTTATTATGAAAGCGGAGACACTGATAACGCAAAGGTTATTTATGATCAGGTAGTTAATGATTTCTCGGATACCAGCAGCGCAAGCTCAGCCGAGACGAAATTGGCAGAGATAAATAATGCTACAAATTAATCCAAATATGATAAATTTTTCGGATCTATCTTTTATATTTAGATTTCTTCCGATTTTTCTTATTGCATATTACTTTTTACCATCAAGGCTGCGCCCTTTAATACTTCTTGTGGGCAGCCTTGCATTTTATGCAGTTGGGGATCTGAAAAGTCTGGTGATTCTTGTAGCTGCAGTTATAGTTAATATTTTCATATCTTACGGATGCCGGAAGCATAGTAAGATATGTCTGTTTGGCATAGTAACTCTGGACATAGTGTTATTGCTATCTTTCAAGTTCCTTGCAGGCTATGGAAGTGGGATTGGAATTGGACTTCCACTTGGCATCAGTTTCTTCACATTCAAAATGGTTAGCTTTCAGGCTGATCTATATGCAGGAAGAATACCCAAAAATCCCGGATTCATCTGTGTGGCAGCATATTTTACTATGTTTCCGCAGGTAATATCCGGACCAATAATGAGATATTCCGATTTTGAAAAGAATAGTATGCTTTCAGGAAAAGCAGACAGATTTCTGGTTTTTAAGGACAGGCTTTCTTTGTATCTTGATAAGATCGAAGAAGGACTGGTTTATTTCACTCTTGGATTTGCTATGAAGATACTGATAGCAGATTATCTTGCTATGATGTGGAATGATATCGGAACAATTGGTTATGAAAGTATTTCAACACCTTTAGCATGGGCAGGTGTAATATGCTATTCATTGAACCTGTATTTTGATTTCTGGGGATATTCACTTATGGCAGCAGGAATCGGCATTATGTTGGGATTTCCTCTTGTGAGAAACTTTGATCATCCATACCTGTCAAAGAGTGTAAGTGAGTTTTACAGAAGATGGCACATGACTCTTGGAGCATGGTTCAGAGATTATGTATATTTTCCGATGGGCGGAAGTAAAAAAGGGAAACTTACCACCATAAGGAATCTTACAATTGTGTGGATTCTCACAGGATTATGGCATGGAGTTACATTAAATTTCATTGTCTGGGCAGGAATGCTTTTAATAATGATTCTGTGTGAGAAGTTTGTGCTTGTTTCAAATAAGAAGCTTTTGAACATTGTAGGAAGATTCAATGTTCTTGTTATGATTCCAATCACATGGGTGATTTTTGCTCTTCCCGGGAAGGAAGACCTCGTTAATTATTTAGGAAGAATGTTCCCTTTTTGGGGAATTGGTGTAGCTGTAAATTCGGCGGACTTTGGAAAACTTTTATCAATGTATTATCCATTCCTGCTGGCCGGGCTTATTTTACTTCTTCCCGGAATATACAGCTTTTTTGCAAGGCACAGAAGAGACTGGCCGGTCAGGCTGGTTTTGCTTGTATTGTTTTGGATTAGTGCAGTATTTGTTTCAACGAAAGCGGGTAATCCATTTATGTATTTTAACTTCTAACTGTGAGATATAGAGTAGGCAGCGTATGAAAATCTTTTTTCAGCATATTCTGTCCATGGGAATAATGGTGATAGCCCTGCTGTTCACCGTAGATTCTGCTTTTGGACAGGGACGCGTGTATGAGGAAACTGAATATAGCTTAGAGAATCCTCCACTACTGGCTTCATCTTTGCAGACAATAGCGGATGGAGAGGCACCGTATCTTTTCAGAATCATCGGTGAAAAGATTTTTTCAGATAAGTTAAATACTCCGGATAATGCGTCTGATAATCAATCAGAGAATAATAATCCCGGAAGTGAAGTGACTTCAGGGGATGCAGCAATATCTGAAGGTGGTAATGCTGAAGGTGTAGAGGTGTCATCAGGAAATGCTGAAGAGATTACCGGAGGAAACAGTATCGGGATTACTGCAGGAAATGCCGGCGAAGGAAGCATGATTTCAGATGGTAATGCAGATGTTACAGAGAATGGTGAAGCTACCGGTGGTAATGCAGAACAGGGCATTTCTGAAGAAGCAGTACAAAACGAACAGACAACCGGAGATGCGGTAGGAGTTATTGAAGAAAATGTTCCTGACAATTACGTTCTTAGCAGCGTAACAGATGATTATTTTGATGATGCGCTTTTTATTGGCGATTCCAGAACAGTCGGATTATCAGAATATTGTCCGGAACTAAACGGCAGGGCTACATTTTATTCAAAGGTTTCTCTTACAATCTATGGATTGGATGATAAAGCATTTGTTTCTGTTCCGATCGTTCCCGAGGAGGGAATGGATATACCTGAAGATCAGCTGCCAAGAGAAAAAGTAACAGTATTTGAAGCACTTTCAAGAAAACAGTTTGCGAAAATCTATATCATGCTGGGACTTAATGAGCTTGGAAGCGGAACCGGCAGCAGCTTTACAGAAGCATATTCCAATGTGATAAATCAGATAAGAGAGCTTCAGCCGGATGCTATAATCATAATTCAGGGTATCATGCATGTGACACATTCAAAGAGCAGTAAGGACCGTGTGTTCAAGAATTCCACCATTAATGAAAGGAATGAAATGCTGAAATCCCTTGCAGACGGTGAGCATGTTTTCTATGTGGATATGAACGAAGCTACTGATGATGCCAATGGTGGGCTTACGCAAGATCTTTCATTTGATAATGTACATTTAAAGGCAAAATCTTATGCATTATGGTATGATTATTTGAAAAACCATGCTTATGTCAGAGAGAGTCAGGTGGAACAGTATAAGCCTGTAGCCGAAGCTCAGGAAGAAGTAGCTCCTGAGGATACACCAGAGTGAGGAGTTTTAATATGGTCAGAGAGATGGTTTTTAAAATGGAGCGTCCGGGATTATTAAAAGAAGGTGACGAAATAACCGTTACTGAGGGCGAGCTTCCGAGTAATGTTTATTACACGATAGACCCTTCTCTTGCGATGTCAGCCAATTTTCCATTCAGAGAGAGGATGAAAGAGCGCAAGGGAGTTGTATTAAAGGTTGAAGAGAACGACAGAGGCTTTTATGTCACTGCTGCGTTTGATTCTGATAAACAATGACATGTTTTCAGGGGAATTTTGATCTCCACATAATTTATTGATTGCAAAAAAATATATTAAAGTTTTACCGGTTCAAAGGAGGATGAAAAAATGAAGTATGTATCAACAGACAAAGCACCTGCAGCAATAGGTCCTTATTCACAGGCAATAAAGGCCGGGGATTTCCTTTATGCCTCAGGACAGATTCCGATAAATCCGGCTAACGGAAATATAGAGGGAAATGATATTTCTGAGCAGGCAGATCTGGTTTGTCGCAACATTGGGGAGATTTTAAAGGCAGCTGAAACAGATTTTGATCATGTCGTAAAGACAACCTGTTTCCTTGCTGAAATGTCAGATTTTGCTGCATTTAATGCGGTTTATGAGAAGTATTTTACAAGTAAACCTGCCAGAAGCTGTGTTGCAGTGAAGAAGCTTCCCAAGGATGTTCTTTGTGAGGTTGAGATTGTAGCATATCTGAAATAAGCGAGGATTTGACAAAATGGCTGTATTTGAAAAGAAACCAGCCGTGTTGATGGTAATGCTTGGTGCGCTGCTTTTGGGCAGTGGTTGTGGAAGTATTTCAGGGCATAATAATGTTGATCTTGGACTTGCACATTTAAAAAGCTATGAGTATGAGGAGGCTGCCGCGTGCTTTGATGCCGCAGAGGCAGCGGGGGAAAATGCCAGTTTACTATATAGGTCCAAAGGATTACTGAACAAGGATCTTGGAGAGTATGATGTTGCAATAGAGAACTTTTTAAAGTCTCTGGCAGCTACCAGCGGAATCCCCGGGGATATGGATTTTGACACCAATTACTATCTGGCTGACACTTATATGAAGCTGGGAAAATATGATGAGGCTATTAATGTATATGATGCCATTCTGGCTCTCAGAAAAAGGGACAAGGATGCCTATTACATGAGAGGCCTGGCAAAGCTTAGTATCTCTGACAGTGAAGGAGCAATAAACGATTTTAATAAATCCATGTCACTGTCTCCCAGGAATTATGATCTGAGAATTATGATATACAAAGCCTTGTCTGCAAATGGTTTTGAGGAGGATGGAAGGAATATTCTCGAAGCATGTCTCAATAATTCTGATCCTAATATGACCAATTACGAGAAGGGACAGATTTCATATTATTTAGGGAATAATGCAGATGCACAGAGTTATCTGGAACTTGCAAGAAGTGAGAGAGACACTAAGAAGGCCCCTGTAGTATTACTGCTTGGACTGACCGGCGAAAAGCAGGGTGATTATAATTATGCTGTCAGTGTTTACAAGACTTTTCTTGCGGAAGAACCTGATCATCCCGACATATACAATCAGCTCGGACTATGTCAGATCAGCACCGGCGACTATGAGGGTGCAGTTAATTCTTTTGAGGCAGGGCTCGCTTTGGGAAGCAGTGAATATGACAGAGCACTACTTATGAATGAGATTACGGCGTATGAATATGCCGGTAATTTCGCTCAGGCAAAAACTTTAATGGAAAAATACAGGAAGGCGTATCCTAATGACACGGATGCGGAGAGAGAGGAAATTTTCCTTTCAACAAGGTAATTTATATTGGGGAAAAATCGTTACAGAAATCTGGATAATAATTATTATGTCAGGCGCAGGCCTGGAAAGAATAAGATAAAAACTCTGGTTATACTTGGAGTTATAGCTGCACTTGTTATTGCAACAATAGTTGCAGTGGTTTTGTTAGTACTTAATAAGAATAAGGCAGATGATGCTGCTGCCGATTTAGCAACAATACAGGAATCAATTCCTGAGGAGGAGATACCGGTTCAGGAACCTGAACCAGAGGTGGAGCCGGAGCCTGAACCCGAGGTAGAGGTCAGGCAGCTTTCTCCTGAAGTAGCAAGCTTTGCTGAAGGATATACTGTTCAGGAGACAGCTTCTACAACAGATATAGTAAGCGAAGATGTGATCAGTGAAAATGCAGTGCTGATAGATGTGGATAAAGCTGAGATCATCGCAAAAAAAGCTGCAGATGTCAGAATATCTCCGGCATCCATGACAAAGATACTGACTGTGCTTGTGGCTGCAGAGAATGTTGAAAATCTTGATGACACATTTACTATTACAAGGGATATAACTGATTACTCATTTTCAAATGAATGCAGTATTGTAGGTTTTGAAGTCGGAGAAGTCGTTACTGTCAGGGATTTGATGTATGGAACCATACTTCCCTCGGGAGCGGATGCAGCTATAGCCTTGGCAACATATGTAGCAGGTTCTCATGAAGCTTTCGTGGAAATGATGAATCAGAAGCTTGATGAACTTGGCCTTTCAGGATCGGCGCATTTCACAAACTGTGTAGGAATATATGATGAAAATCATTATTGTACGCTTACAGATATGGCAATGATTCTAAAGGCAGCAGTTGAAAATGACCTGGCAAGAGAAGTTCTTTCAGCTCATACCTATACAACAAGTCCTACCGAGCAGCATCCCGAAGGAATGATCATTTCAAACTGGTTTCTCAGAAGGATAGAGGATAAGGACACTCATGGTACAGTTATGTGTGCAAAGACCGGATTTGTAAATCAGTCAGGCTGCTGTGCTGCAAGCTATTCTGTATCAAATAGCGGAAATCACTATATTTGCGTTTCTGCCAATGCATGGAGCTCCTGGCGTTGCATTTATGATCAGGTTGCTATCTATGAGACATATCTAAATTAAAAAAGAGCACTAAGTGCTCTGCTCAAATAAAAACACACGTCGCAAGGATATACTTTGCGGCGTGTGTTTTTTGTCAGGTTATATCATCAAGGTTACCATCACCATCAGTGTCAAAACCAATGTTTTGCATATTCACTGTACGACGGCGAAGGCGGGCACGTTCAGATTCCTGATTTATGAAGTCTTTGATCTCGCGGCCGTGCTTAATGTTCTTCATTATTATGGTCTTATCTGTTACATCAGAAGTAAAGAGTGTGATTGTGGAGAGCCCTGCCAGCCTCTGGAAAAATGTTCTTGAGAGCTCCACATCTGTTATCTTGTACATGAAGCAGTCATCTTCTTTGATACTAAGAAAGCCGGATGTGATCGTAAGCTCATTCTCATATATTTCGTAGTGTTTGAATGGCCACGGAATTCCAAAGAAGATAAGCCTTCCGTATTCCTTGTACTGAAGATTCCCCTTTGCCAGAATGGATGCTTCATTTTGTGCCGGATTAGATACTTTTGCCATTTGATATTTACCCCATTTCATAAAGATTTACTAGAAATTGCACATGAGTTATAATTTGAGCATGTATTATAATATCTATATTTTAGCATATTACAGTTTTGTTGTGGGATTTCTAATTTGGAGCTGGTTAACGTTAGCGCACACCCTTTGAGTGCTTACGTTATCCATATCTGACCGGACTGAGTCCGTTTATAGGAGGAACCATCATGACGAAGTCATGATTCGGAATGGTTCCGACCGATAGGGCAGGATTACGAAGTAATCGTGCCGATACACAAAGGAGGAGTAATAATGATCGAGCACCGGGCGGCATATGAAAATATCAGTAAAATCTATGATACGTTTGCCGTAACATCTAAAAGCAGATATGTTTACGTGTATGACATTGAAAACAACATTGCCAAGTGGTCTGAGAATGCAGTCAATTATTTCGGACTGCCCGGGGAGTTTGTCTATAAAGCAGATCAGGTCTGGGAGATGCATGTACACCCGGAGGACAGGGCTAATTATAGAGAGCATCTTAGAGTTGCTTTTGATGGAAACAGAGTAAATCCAAGCTTTGAATACCGTGCCAGAAATAAGAGCGGTGAATATGTTGCCTGCTCCTGCAGAGGCGTGGTTATAAAGGATTATTCGGGAAAAGCGGCTTTTTATGCGTGTTCTCTTATTAATAAAGGTATCGTGGATAACACAGATCCGATCACAGGCCTTTCCAATCACTATGAAATGTACAATTACATGAGCAGACTGGAGAATGAACAGAAAAAGTATATTCTTCTTCTGGTAAATGTGATTGATTTTGGCGATATAAACAGACTTTACGGATACATGTTTGGTAACAGGATGCTTAAGGAAATGGCACAGTGGCTGCAAAATGAAGCCGGTGAGATGGGGCATGTATACCGCGGAGAGGGAACTATCCTCGGATTATGTACTGTTTCAATGGATCTTGAGAAGGTAAAAAGCCTTTATCAGAGAATGAGAATGCATGTCCGTCAGAATATTCAGATTGGACAGAACAAGGTGTCAGCTGAACTTGGCGGCGGTGTGATAGTAGTGGACGAAACCGGAATAGATGTACATGCAGTTTACACCAGTGCCAAATACGCACTGGCTCATTCCAAGACTGAAAAGCATGGAAACCTTATAATTTTTCATAATAATGAGCTTGAGTACAATAAGAGCACAATAGAGCTGGTGGGAGCTGTCCGTGAAAGCGTTATTGATCACTGCAAGGGCTTTTATTTAAATTATCAGCCCATCATCAATAAAAATGATGGGAAACTTGCAGGTGCAGAGGTGCTTCTTCGATGGAAAAGAGAACCCTATGGAGATGTTTCTCCCAGTGAATTTGTTCCATGGCTTGAGCAGGACAGTACATTTTATAAGCTTGGGAACTGGATTCTGGATAAGGCAATGAAGGACGGATTGGAGATACTTAAGGACCATCCGAATTTTTATCTCAGTATCAATCTGGCATATGTTCAGCTGGAGCGAAGTGAATTCAGAACTACCATAATGGAGCTTCTTAGAAGAAACAGATTTCCGGGGACTGCTCTGTGCATAGAACTATCAAATGTCTCAAGAGATACTAATTTTGATTATCTGAAAAGCCAGGTGATTTTCCTAAAGTCCTGTGGAATCCGGATTGCTCTGGATGTGACGGATTTTTCAACGCTTGATCTTGCGACCAGACTGCCGATAAATATCATCAAGCTTGGACCAGAAATCACAGAAAATATCGGTAAAAACCCGCTTAGCAGGTATATGACGGAAGCTATTACCGGTTTTGCTGCCAACATGAATATGAATATATGTGCAACCGGTGTTGGAACTGCCGATACAGAGCACAGACTTTTCAAGTATCCGGTTGACTATTATCAGGGCTACTATTATGCAAGGCCTGTTATGCTGTCTGAGTTCAGAAAACTTGGACTATACAAAGATAAGTAAGTCAGTGCAACTATTAAGAAAAAATGATTTTATAATTAATATTTTATTAAACACGGTTATAAACAATAAAAAGAAGTTATAATTATAGTGAGTTATTGCATTTGAAAGGTGGAAACAAATGTAAATCATGTTTACTTACATAAAGCCGGAGTTTTTGATACATGCTTTTTGCAAGCAGCGGGATGAGCTTCTTAAAAACCGCAGTATTTGTGTTGCCCGATTAGGCAATTTGTCTGTATCAATGACTCGTATTAATGATGATTCATTCTCGCTTTCACTTGAGGATGTACAGAACGGAACGCAGTATTCCGGAAGGGCTTTTAATATAAAGAGATCCAAAGAAGAAGACATTATCCCTATGGTTGAGGACCTCTTTAAGAAAATGCAGACCATCTATGATCAGGAAAGATTCAACAAGCGCGAGCACGTCTGGAAAATGTATGCGCTGGACTGGCTCGAAAGTCACGGAATATCTTTTGATGATTACATAGATAGCAGAATGTCACATCTGCCAAATGATGGGGGATTGCATTGGAAAAGCCTTGAGGATTACATATCCAGTGATTATCTGAATCTCTCGGCGACGATGAGGATTATTGCTAAATATTCCGATTCAGAAGAGGAAAAGAAGGAGTACACGGATTTTGTAGCGAGGGATATAGTCGAACTAAGACAACATTACTCACTTGCTGCAATGCAGGAGAAATTCGATAAGCATGACGAGATTTTACAGAATAGAAAAGCGTTTTCGTTTAGTATAGAAGTCGAGGCAGATAGCAGGGATGAAGCAAGGGAAAAATTGAAGAAAATTATCGGAGATAATTCAGACGGGGTGATTATCAGAGGATAATTCTATTGTCACGAAAAGGGGAAATAATATGAGGAGAGTAGTTAATAGAATCTTAACGGCGATCATGGCATTTGCTATGATCATATCACTTTCGGCTTATCCGGCGAAGGCTGCCATAACTACTACTAATAGCAACAATACAGCTATAAAAGCCAATCAGATTGATATAACTGTTGGACAGGATGAGGAAGGTAACGTAACCGTAACCTATGGCAGATATACTTTTATAAGAA
Organism: Butyrivibrio sp. WCE2006; assembly: GCF_000701985.1. Lineage (NCBI taxonomy): Bacteria > Bacillati > Bacillota > Clostridia > Lachnospirales > Lachnospiraceae > Butyrivibrio > Butyrivibrio sp. WCE2006. The sequence continues at coordinate 37,947 of NZ_JNKH01000028.1, forward strand.
AATATAACGGCTGGTACATACCTGCAGCTTACATTTATAACGGAAGCGAGCTTGCTAACTTTTTGGATAAGGCTGTAAGAAGAACAAGAAGAACAAGTGTAAGATGTGACGGATTCTTATTTATCAAGGTTTCAGGAGGATGGTACAGGCATGAACTCCATGTAAATGACGGCAGAACGCTTGCTACACTATTTAATAAAGCAGCCGGAATTAAGAGTACCTACGATCCGAACAATTTGAATTCGGAGGACGCTACAAAATCTAAAGAAAATAATACAACAAGAAACGGTAATGGGAATTAACTAAGTGTTGAATTATACATGTACTTTGTAGTACATTATTACATGCTGGAAAAAGAATGTCTTTTGGCATTCTTTTTCTTTTTGAGTATAACACTTAGCGAAGCTCTTCATGAGCATAGCGTGAGTCAGGCAGGTTCACTTAGCGAGCTTTTTATGAGCATAGTCTGAGCCAAGTGGGTTCACTTAGCGAGGCTTTTTATGGACTTAGTGGAGTTTGCAAGAACAGCGATTTAATTATGAAAGAGGTAACATATGTCTAATTTAGGCGAAAACAGGATGGGAGTTCTTCCTATTAAGAAACTTATAATTTCCATGTCACTTCCAATGATGGCTTCAATGATGGTTCAGGCACTTTATAATGTTGTGGACAGTATATTTGTTGCGCAGATTGATGAAGCGGCACTTACAGCAGTTACACTTGCTTTTCCATTGCAGAACCTTATGATATCTCTGGGTGCAGGTACCGGAGTCGGTATGAATGCATTACTTTCAAGGTCACTTGGGGAGAAGAACTTTGAAAGATCTGACCAGGCTGCCAATACCGCACTTTTACTGACGCTTATAAACTATGTAATATTTTTGCTCGTAGGTCTGTTTGTTGCTAAACCGTTCATTATGTCACAGACTCAGGATGAGAAAATCATCGCATATGCAGTTTCATATCTTAGAATCATCTGCTGCTGTTCACTCGGAGTTTTTTGCCAGATGACCTTTGAGAGAATGCTACAGTCAACAGGACGTACCTTATATAGCATGTTTTCTCAGATGGCAGGTGCAATAATAAATATCATAATGGATCCTATTCTGATATTTGGACTCTTTGGACTTCCCAAAATGGGAGTAACCGGTGCAGCTCTTGCGACAGTTTTCGGACAGATAGTTGGTTCCTGCATCGGATTTTACTGCAATATGGCTCTGAATCCTGATGTCAGAATCAAACTATCGCTAATATTCCATCCTGTAGCAGATGTTGTTAAAGAGATTTATTACGTGGGCGTGCCTTCCATACTAATGATGTCGATAGGCTCGGTAATGACCTATGCCATGAATCTTATTCTTATAACCTTTTCAACTACTGCTACGGCGGTATTTGGCGTTTACTTTAAGCTCCAGAGCTTTTTCTTCATGCCGGTGTTTGGATTAAATAATGGTCTTATCCCTGTACTTGCATTTAATTTTGGTGCTAAGAAGAAAAAGAGAATAAGAGAAGCACTCAAGTTTTCAATGGCTCTTGCGGCAACCGTAATGATTATCGGAACATTGACTTTTCAATTGCTGCCTGACAAGCTTTTAAGTCTGTTTAATGCATCTCCTGATATGATAGAACTAGGAAAACCTGCGCTTAGGATTATCAGTCTGAGCTTTCCAATAGCCAGCATATGTATTGTAATGGGATCTGTTTTTCAGGCATTTTCAGAGAGCATCTATTCACTTGTTGTATCAGTAGGCCGTCAGCTGGTGGTACTTATACCGGTGGCGTGGCTCCTAGCACAGAGCGGAAATGTTGATGCAGTATGGTGGGCATTCCCTATCGCTGAGATAGCGTCACTTGCAATGTCTATCATATTCTTCAATAAAGTATACGGAAGAAAAGTCAGAACCCTTCCGGAGCAGTAAACTGATAATATAAGATTCCAGTTTTTCTTTAGAGAAGCTGAATTTGATGCTTTCATAAAAGAAAGTGGTGTCCTGGAATTGGCAGACCGGGAAGACAGCAATGCTTTCGTTACAGATTATGCACCATGGTATTACACAATCAGAATAGTTGATCAGACCACAGACTATAGCCAAACCGCCAGATATAATCTGGAAGAGTATAAAGTGTATTCTGATGAGGATTATGAATTATTAAACGAACTGGACCAAAAGTTTGACGAGCTGCGTGGGAAGAAGATTTCCGAGAAAGAAGTGGAAAATGGAATAAGTCTTGACTATGAAGGGAGCAACCAGACTGGTCAATGTCAGTAAGTTAATGCGACATTGATCAGGGTGGTTGCTCTTTTTTATTCAATAGGAAATTCCTTTGGATTTCCTATTGAATAAAAAGCGCTCCGCTATGGATGCGACTGGTGCGCAGATGAATTTTGCAAGCTAAAGCTTGCGCGCACCAGCGCTCAAAGAGCCGCGAGCGACTCTTTGTTCTAAAGAAAATTTTATTTGCAACACATTAAGGTTGGATTTAGGTTTGCAGAATATAATCAGTTTTGCTTGAGCAGAGTACCGCAAATATGCTGCTTAAAGTGAAAGGAGTATATCGTGCAATTCAGACATGAGCTTAAACATGAGATTACAACGCAGGACATGATTACTATCAGGCAGAGACTACGGGCAGTTGCAACACCGGACCCACATGCTATAGATGGTAAATACCTGATAAGAAGTCTTTATTTTGATACGCCTGAGGATAAGGCACTTATTGAAAAGCAGGCAGGTGTCAGTCGAAGACAGAAATTCAGAATCAGATACTATAACGGGGACAAAAGCGTGATCCATCTTGAGAAGAAAAGTAAAACCGCGGGTCTTGGCACGAAAGTATCTGCAAACCTTACAAAAGAACAGGCAGATAGTATTGTCAGTGGGAACATTTTATGGATGAAAGATCAGGATAATGAGCTTATAAGAGAGCTTTACTCAAAAATGATTTCTGAAAGATTAAGACCAAAAACAATTGTTGACTACACCCGTGAACCATTTATCTTCGTCCCGGGAAATGTGAGAGTGACACTTGATTATGATATCCGGACGGGCCTTGATAATACTGATTTTCTGGATATGGATTGCGTGACAGTACCGGCGGCTTTTGGCATTTGCATCATGGAAGTTAAGTGGGACAATTTTTTACCTGATATTATTCGGGATGCGGTGCAGCTGAAAAATACAAGGACAGAGTCGTTTTCAAAGTATGAAGCCTGCAGGCAACCAATAATTTGATAATTTATAACAAATATTCAATTCAAAAGTCCAGCGGTGTGATGTCAAGTAAAGAAAAATAAAAAATCTTTTATTTTTTGACATTTTTCACGAAAAGAAAAAACGACCACCTAAGCCCTGTCGACCATATTTTTAAATGAGCAGGGCGTACTCATCAGCAAGTAGGTGATACTACTATGCTGGACGATATAGACGATTGTCTTTCAGCAGTCGAAAGACTAATCGCACAAGTTTACGAGCAGTTAATGCGAGTGCACGTTTGTGTTGGTATCTGTTCACCTCTTTGTACTTGAGGTGATAGAAGTCGCTGTATTCTTTGTCGCATCTTACAAGAGATAATGCTGCTTCACACAGATAATACTTTAAAAATCGG
>NZ_JNKH01000029.1:0-40632 GCF_000701985.1 Butyrivibrio sp. WCE2006
ATGATCATGGAGCATCGACACCCTCGCATATAAGAATCCAGCTTAAGATGGACAGATGCGAAACCACACTGCTAGATGGTCGTCCATGCACTTAAGCAAACAGCCAGCCGGTTTGAAGCTAACTTCCATGTCAGGGGAACAGACTTTTAATTGAAGCAACCATTTCTGGTTCAACAGGAGATAATAGAACTATTACCTGATTGACACGGGGACAATTATATCATGGGCTTAACTAAGCCTATTGAACAAATATTTATTAAGTTATCAAGGTACATTTAATGTATCTAAAAATATTATACGAGGAGATAAAGAAATGACTTTTAAAGATATATTTAAATCAAGCTTTTTAGAGAATGTAAGCAGTATAAGTATCTTAGATATGGTTTTGGCACTTACACTGGCGTTTGCTATAGGAATGTTCATTTTTCTTGTTTATAAAAAGACCTATCAGGGAGTTATGTATTCCTCAAGCTTTGGGGTGACACTGGTAGCGCTTTGCATGATCACAACGCTGGTTATTCTGGCAGTTACAAGTAACGTAGTTCTTTCACTTGGTATGGTCGGTGCTCTTTCTATTGTTCGTTTCAGAGCAGCGATAAAGGAGCCTTTGGACATTGCATTTTTATTCTGGTCAATAGCAGTTGGAATAGTTTTGGCAGCAGGGCTGATACCACTGGCAGTTTTTGGAAGTGTAATAATAGGAATCATTCTTCTTATTTTTGTGAATAAAAAAGCTTATCTTGCTCCATATATTGTAGTAGTTAGCTGCACTGGTCATGATGCAGAGGTTAAGGTCTCTGAATACTTAAAGTCCAGAGTGCAGAAATTCGTCGTAAAGAGTAAGAGTGCACAAAAAGGAAATCTTGAACTTAATATTGAGGTGAGATTAAAGGAAGATAACACCGATTTTGTAAATGAAGTAGCCGATATGGATGGTGTAAACAGTGCAGTTCTTGTAAGCTACAACGGAGAATACATGGGTTAAGCTGGCGGAAATACACTGGTACAAAACCAATTTTGAAAACATCGGACAGGTCTCAGGAATCCGCTAAGCGGAATTTGCTTGGGCTTAAGAGGAAAACATATGTCGAGTAATAAAAACATAAATAGGATATGCGTTATCATAACTGTCATCGCCGTTCTGGTTACTGTACTTTTCATGAATGGAAGAGCATTTGGAATCACAGCAGATGATTCTGTATCCTTTGGATATGAGAATAAAATCTTTGATGACAGTTATGTTCATACAATAGATATTGAAATAGATGATTTTGACAGTTTTTTAGAGAATGCTCTGTCTGAGGAATATACCAATGCTGATGTGACAATCGATGGTGAAACAATTAAAAATGTAGGTCTTCGCTGTAAAGGAAATACCTCACTTACGACGGTATCCCAGCTTGATAGCGACAGATATAGCTTTAAAATTGAATTCGACTGCTATGAGTCCACAGGAAACTATTATGGCTTGGATAAACTTTGCTTAAACAACCTGATTCAGGACTACACCATGATGAAAGATTACATAACGTATAAGCTTATGTATGAATTTGGTGTAAGTTCCCCACTTGTTAGCTATTGTTATATAACGGTAAACGGAGAGGAATGGGGATTATACCTTGCAGTTGAAGCTGTTGAGGATTCTTTCCTTGAGCGGAATTATGGAACAAGTTACGGAGAACTCTATAAGCCGGACACAATGTCAATGGGTGGCGGCCGTGGAAACGGTGGCGATTTTGACATGAAAAATGTGGATTTCGACAAGCTTGGAATGGAAAATCCGTTTAAAGAAAATTCTGAGGAGAAAGCAGGCGAAAACAATGATGATACCGAAAAGAATACCTCAGATAACAGCGAAAGGAATACATCAGGCGAAAACAATGATGGTACCGAAAAGAATACCTCAGATAACAGCGAAAGGAATACATCAGATGAAGTCAAAAAATCCAGCGGTGACTTTAGTGAGGGAATGCCAGGTGGTCCCGGAGAAATGCAAGGTGGACCAGGTGGAGAAAAACTCGGTGGACCAGGTGGAGGTCCCGGCGGCGGAATGGGAAGCGATGACTCCAAGATAAAATACATAGATGATGATACAGACAGTTACTCGGCAATTTTTGACAGCGCCAAGACGGATATCACAAAGTCCGATAAAAAGCGACTTGTCAATTCAATCAAATCATTAAGTGAAGGCATCGCCAATTCTGACACAGAAGCCATCGAAAGTGCAGTAGATACTGATGCTCTTATGCGATATATGGTGGTACACAATTTTGTAGTAAATGGTGACAGCTACACCGGCAGCATGATACATAATTTCTATCTTTATGAGGAAGATGGTCTTATGACCTTTATCCCATGGGATTATAATCTTGCCTTTGGAACTTTTAATGGAAATGATGCAACAAGTATAGTTAATGATCCAATCGATACTCCTTTGTCTATATCTGAAGATGATACTGACAGACCTATGTTTTCGTGGATTACATCTACTGATGAATATACTTCAAAATACCATGAATATTTTCAGTCATTTATTGAGCAGTTCTATACAAGTGGATATCTGAATGAGCTCATAAACAGTACCTATGAAATGATCTCAGGGTATGTGGACCGTGACCCAACAAAGTTCTGTACAACTGAAGAATTTGAAAAAGCTGTTCAGTCATTAAGTGGGTTTGTGCCGCTAAGATGTGAGAGTATTATTGGACAGCTTGATGGCACAATACCATCAACGGATTCAGGACAGGAGGCTGATTCATCAAGCCTTGTAGATGCTTCTTCCATAACAATTTCTGACATGGGCGCTATGGCAAACGACGGGAGAGGTGGTGATGATCATTTCCCTTCGCGAAGGGACAGTGAACATTAGAATTGGTAATCGCGTAAGCAGGCCGTTTATATTGTTCTGATTACGACAGCTTTATGGTGAAAAAAACCTGAAGCTGTCGTTTTTATTTTATAGGATGTTTCTTTTGTATACTGGAAGTTGGAATCACATTAAGTTAGTTCATATTGTAATAAGAACGCTTGTTTGGTACAATGAAGAGCAAAGAAAAGTTTGGTCTGAGTAAAAGTACTTAGTGAAGTTCAAATCATTAAGCTAATTCAATTTGCAGTGTAAAAGAGGTATTATGCAGGAGATTTTGGAAGGGTTAAATAAAGCGCAGCTGGAGGCGGTCACCACTACAGAAGGTTATGTGCGCGTCATAGCGGGAGCAGGAAGCGGTAAGACAAGAGCTTTATCTCACCGATTTGCTTATCTTGTTAATGGTCTGGGGATAATGCCGGGCCATATCCTGTGTGTAACTTTTACCAATAAATCAGCCAACGAGATGAGGCAGCGAATCCATAGACTTACAGGTGACAATGATACAGGATATATCAATACTTTCCACGGTTTTTGTGTATCCGTTCTTCAGGAGGATTCTCATGCGGTTTCTTATCCTAAGAACTTTCTGGTGCTGGATAATTCAGATATAGATGACATGCTCAAAATCATTTATGAGGAGAGAGGGCTGTCTCTTCGTGATATGACTTTTAGTAAGGCACGAGACATGTTTGAAATCAGGAAGATTTTTTCAGAACCCGAGTATTATCTTGATATGATTACGATGTCCCTTGATACTCTTAAGGAAAAATATGATAAGGCAACAGATGTACAGGACATATTGTTTTATGGATATCTATATCAGGAGAAAAAGTGCTTTGGGCTTGATTATAATGATCTGATCAAATTCAGTCTCTATATTTTCAGCCAGAATGAGGACATTAAGCTCAAGTGGCAAAAGAGGCTTGAATACATAATGATAGACGAGTTTCAGGATATTGACAGCCTTCAGTATGAGCTAATGGAAGTGCTTGCAGGTTATCACAAGAATCTTTTCATAGTGGGAGATCCTGATCAGACCATCTATACCTGGAGAGGTGCTAACGTCAAATACCTCCTGGACTTTGATAAGAATTTTCCTGATGTAAAGACCATAATGATGAATGACAACTATCGTTCTACACCTCAGATTTTGAGGGCTGTCAATTCATTGATAGATACAAATAAGCAGAGGATAAAAAAGGAACTCTCGGCGACACTCCCTGACGGAGAGAGTGTTTTGTGTCACCTTGCGCCAAATACTGCAGATGAAGCGGACTGGATAACAGGAGAGATACTTGCTTTAAAGGGATTGGGGATTCCTTACCGTGATATCACGATTCTTTACAGGGCGCATTATGTAACCAGGACTATTGAAGAGGGACTTTTAAAGGAAAAGATTCCATACACCATTTATTCGGGTGTGCAGTTCTTTGGAAGGATGGAGATAAAGGACGCGCTCTGTTACTTGCGAATGATTGTGTACCGTGATGACATTTCATTTAGAAGGATTGCAAATGTTCCTAAGAGAAATCTTGGAAAAAGGCGTATGAGCTTTCTGGAGCAGTATGCTGCTGACAATTCCTGCAGTTTGTATAAAGCACTAAATGACAATCTTGATCATGAGATAATGAAGGGAACCAAGGCTAAGAAATTCATTGATCTGATCGACAGATTTTCAGAAAGCTATGAGGGGCTTCCTGTTTCCGAGGTTCTATCAAAGATTCTGAACGAGAGCGGATACGAGGAGATGCTAAGGACCGAGGGTGCTCAGGAGCGGCTTGATAATCTTGCAGAATTGAAGCAGTCTGTATTTGAGTATGAGACCACCTGTGGAGAAGAGGTGGGACTTGAAGATTACCTTAGGCATATCGCACTTTTTACAAATGCGGATTCAGATGCAGGAAATAATGATAAGATAAGACTCATGACAGTTCATGCAGCGAAAGGACTGGAGTTTTCATATGTGTTTTTATGCGGCATGAATGAGGGAATATTCCCTTCAAGAAAAATTCATACCCTTGAGGGAATGGAAGAGGAGAGAAGGCTTGCTTTTGTTGCAATGACCAGAGCTAAAAAGCGACTTTTTATAACTGAAGCAGGTGGCATGAACTTTGAGGGAATACCGAGATATCCTTCGCGATTTATTTTGGATATAGATCAAAATCTTTTGGAATTTACGGAAAAACCGGATGAATCAATGATGAGTGCGGTAAGAAAATATATTGATAATGATTCAAGACATTTAAAGGGAGCTGAAAAGCTAAATCTTCTTGAGCCCGGACAGCGCATAAGGCATGCCATTCTGGGAGAGGGAACAATCCTTGAGATCAATGCGGCAGATAATTGTTATCTGGTACAGTTTGACGAGATGGAAACGCCAAGACAGATAGCATTTAAAATAAAATTGGAGAAGCTTTGAGCTTAGGCAAAATGAAGGCCATTACATATTGTTTTGAGCTTAGGCAAAATGAAGGTCATTACATATTGTCTTGAGCTTAGACAAAATGAAAATCATTACATATTGTTTTGAGCAATTTTTAAGGAAAGTAATACAGTGAAATTATATATACTTCGTCATGGAACAACTGAATGGAATAACAGGCATTTAATACAGGGGCAGACAGATATTCCTCTGGATGATTTTGGAAGGCTTATGGCTAAAGCGACCGGAGAAGGACTTAGGAAAAAGGGAATTACTTTTGACAAGGTCTATTCCAGTCCGCTTAAGCGCTCTGTGGAGACTGCAACGATCGTGCTTGGGCAGCAGGGAGATATTACCGACGATGATTATAATAGGGACAGAATAATTTATAGTCAGAAAGAAAATATTACAGATGAAGATAGGCAAAGTATAGCTGAGGATAGCCCTCAAATTGAAATAATTACCGATGACCGCTTAAAAGAACTGAGCTTTGGCTTTATGGATGGCGGAAAAGTGGAGGATATGACTGCAGATGAGAACCTGCCATTTAGATTTTTTAAATCAGCTCCGGATAAATATGAGGAAGCTATACGGAACTGGAGAAGGGATAATCCGTCATACATAATTTCAAATAATTATGCTGAATCTCCTGAGCTTTTAAGCGAACTTTGCAGCAGAGCTAAGGACTTTCTTACTACCGTAATTGAGCCTATGGCACTTAAAAGTATTAGTGAGAAGGATGAAGTTCTGAACCAGGATTCAGGTCAAGAAATTAACCAGGATTTGGATCAGGATATGAATCAGGCTTTAAACCAGGATGCTTCAGTTCTCATCAGTGTACATGGGGCATTGAGTAAGGCACTGCTGATGCACATTCGTGGAGAAAGGAACCTCGCGGAGTTTTGGGGAGAAGGCCTTTTACCAAATTGCGGAATCGCGATAGTAACTTTGCAAATTAAAAACGGCAAACCGGATTATCATATAGATAATCCCGCTGCCGTTTTCTATGATGAAAGCATTAAAGCAAAAGCGCCGAAGCTTTTATGAGTATCTAGAAGAACACAGCTCTTTAAAGCAGAGATTTTAACGAGTTTGGTTTACTTATATCCCATCTTCGCAAGTGCGTAATCAGCCTGTTCGTCACTAAAGCGCAACACTTTATTGGTGAGGGCTGATTTTAATTCATCCTTTGTATAACCATCATAAATATCAAGATAGAGCTGAGCTGCTTCTGCGCATTCATGATTCCAGTCAACCAGATCGTGTGCCTCAAGATATTCAATTGCTACCTGTGCTTCATCCTGTGTATATTCAGGATCAGCGGTTGCTGCAAGCTGGCACATAAGCTCATACTTAGAATAGAAGGTTGTTCCTAAAAAGAATTTTGCATCATCTATTGCCTGCCACTCATGGTCAGTTAACTGGTCATCAGAAATGTAGTGAGCATCACTGTCAAATTCTGGTCCCAAATGTTCTACTTCTTCTCTGCCAGTATCTTTTGCTGTATCAGTATTGTCACTTGATTCATCAGTCTTGATTTCTGAAATTATTGCTGTTTCATTCGCTCTTTTTACTCTTACATTATGAAGAATTCTTGCAAACATAAATGCGCTTGTTCCGATGATAAATGCAAGTGCTACGAGAATAAAAGTGAGTGCATTTGACGCGATACTTTTTGCCTCCATGCTCTTGTCAACAGCCGATGCATTTGGAATGTTGGTACCACAAACTTCACATTTAATAATCTGTTGATTTTTATCTGCGTAGACTGCCGCATGACATTTTGGACATTTTCCCCATAATATTTTTCCCATATTTTCTCCTCCATCAATGGTAGAATCCTTTTTTCTATCCGGGACAATTATAACATTGAAGGAAGAAGATAATATATACAAACATTTTCGGGATAAATACCTTTAATTGTAGATTTTGTCAGATTATTTGAATCGTGTTGCTCACGAAAATTCTTTTTCACTTTACAAATGTATTGCGTTAAAGTGTAAAATTTGATATATTATGAAAAAGAACAAAGATGTTCCATGAAAGTGGAGCATCTTTATTCATACCCAAAGGAAATTACGTCAAATTTTCTACGACATTCAGTGCTTTATTTAGGAGGAGATATGCAAAACTTTTTATCAATTGTGGAAAACGTCAATAACGCTGTGAACGGTTTCGTGTGGGGATTACCCATGCTGATACTGCTGGTTGGATGCGGTATTCTGATGACTTGTCTGACAAGATTTTTTCAGATATCACATTTCAAACACTGGATTAAAAGCACCGTGGGCGGAATCTTCAAGGATGATCATGTAACTGCTCACACAGGCAAAGAGGATACCCAGATTTCACAGTTCCAGAGTCTCTGTACGGCACTCGCAGCTACTATAGGAACAGGAAATATTGCCGGTGTTGCAGCAGCCATTGCAGCAGGTGGTCCCGGAGCTATTTTCTGGATGTGGGTGGTTGCATTCTTTGGTATGATGACTAACTTTTCAGAGAATGTCCTTGGTATCTACTACAGAAGAAGAAACGAGAAAAATGAGTGGTGCGGCGGTGCTATGTACTATCTTAAGGATGGACTTGGTGCTAAAAAAGGATGCCGTCAGGTAGGCAGTGTTCTGGCAGTTCTTTTCAGCGTATTTTGCGTATTTGCTTCATTTGGTATAGGAAATATGGGACAGATTAATTCCATAGCAGTTAACATGAATTCTGTTTTTGGAATCCCCAGCCTCGTTACCGGTGTGATACTTATGATGCTTGCAGGTCTTGTAATTGTCGGAGGATTAAAGAGAATTGCAGCTGTAACTGAGAAGCTTGTTCCTTTCATGGCAGTAATATATGTACTTGGAGCGCTTATTGTTTGTGTGACAAATATCGGACAGTTCGGTGCAGTTTTCGTTTCAATATTCAAAGGAGCTTTCGGAGCTCGTGCAGTTGGCGGCGGTATTGTCGGAAGCGGCGTTGCCATGGCAGTTCAGTGGGGTATGAAAAGAGGTGTATTCTCCAACGAAGCCGGACTTGGTTCCTCAGTTATGGTTCACTCAAGTTCTAATGTAAGAGAGCCCGTAATCCAGGGTATGTGGGGAATCTTCGAGGTTTTCGCAGATACAATGATTGTTTGTACTATTACAGCGTTCACAATTTTATCAAGCGGTCTTGTTGATCTTAATACAGGAAAAGTTGTATCAGACCAGGTTTCAACAGCACTTGTGGCTGAGGCTTTTTCATCAGTATTTGGCAGATTCGGAGCAGGCTTTATTGCTGTTGCTATTTTGTGTTTTGCATTCTCAACCGTACTTGGATGGAGCCAGTATGGAAGTAAGGGCTTTGAATATCTCTTTGGCACAAAGAGCGTAAAGTTCTACCAGATCATATTTGTTGCTTTCGTTGTAGTTGGTGCCACCATGGATCTGACTCTTGCATGGGATCTTTCAGATACTTTCAACGGAATGATGGCAATCCCGAACCTTATCGGTGTCATCACATTGAGCGGAACAGTTATGAAAATTACACACAACTATGTTGAGAGAAAACTACTTGGAAAAGATATAAAGCCTATGCTTTCCGCTCATGATGAAATTCAGGAGATTCATGAAAGGGAAGTTCAGGAAAAGATATCTTAAGCTTAAATTCTTAGCTGCATCGACGACTGATGATAACGAAGCAGGTCACCATATATTAAATAATAATAGTGACATTTAGTGTCCAAAGTAATATAAGCAATCGCATCAGTTTTGGTATTTTATAGAAAATATAGTTGTAAGCAAACTGACAATGATAAATATGATGGCATAGCCAAAACAAAGAAAGGAAAGGTGATCATATTATGTGACTACCTTTCCTTTTTTGATGCATTTTCTAAGTCTTATCTATGTGATTTACAAAGGACGGCAAATTTGTTCCTGTGATGAATATGAATAATCTTATGCTGATATTGTAAGCAGGAAATTTACATTATTTCGATTGACCAAATATTATGTTTGCGATATTATAGTACAAGAACACTTTTACAGTTTAAAGCGTCAAAATGTTTTTGCAATTTCTAGAACGAGGAGGATAAGTATGAAAAAGAAAATTCTTGCCGCAATTCTTAGCGGCGCAATGATTTTCAGCATGACAGGCTGCGCACGTACAGCAGGTGGAAACACAAGTACAACACAAGCTGGCACAGAGGAAAAAGCTGCCGAAGATACAGCTGCAGAGGCATCTTCAGAAGCCGAGAGCGCAGAAGAGGCTGATAGTGCAGAAGCTGAGAGCACAGAGGAAGCTGCTGAGGTTACAGAAGAAGCAACTGAGGAAGCTGTAGAGGAGACCGCTGATAAGCCGGAAGAGGGAAAGACTTTCCACGTAGGTGTTATCCAGCTTGTTGAGCATCCCGCACTTGATGCTGCTACCAAGGGCTTTGAGGAAGGACTTGAGGAAGCACTTGCAGCTGATGGATATTCTGTAGAGTTCGATTATCAGAACGCTCAGGGTGAGCAGACCAACTGTGCAACTATCGCAACAAAATTCGTTAATGATAAGGATGATCTTATCATGGCCAATGCTACACCTGCACTTCAGGCTGTAGCAGCAGCTACAGGCGATATCCCGGTTGTTGGAACATCAATCACTGATTACAAGTCAGCAGGCGTTATCAAGGATAACAATGAACCCGGAACAAACGTAACAGGTGCTTCTGACCTTGCTCCCGTAGATGAGCAGATTGCACTTCTTCAGAAACTCGTACCTGATGCAAAGCAGGTTGGAATTCTTTATTGCTCATCTGAGGCAAATTCAAAGTTCCAGGTTGATCTTGCTAAGGAAGCTCTTGATGCAGCAGGCATTTCCTACAAGGAATATACAGTAGCCGATTCAAATGAGATTCAGTCTGTTGTAACTAATGCAATTGCAAACAGTGATTGCCTCTACATCCCTACAGATAACACTATCGCTGATAACATGTCTATCATTAAGAATGCAGCTTGGCCTGAGAAGCTTCCCATCATCTGCGGTGAGGAGAATATGTGTAAGAATGGTGGCCTTGCTACACTTTCAATCAGTTATTATGATCTTGGTGTGACAGCAGGTAAGCAGGCGTATGAAATTCTTGTAAATGGTAAGACCCCTGCAACAATGCCTATCGAGTTCGTATCTGAGGGTATTACATCTGAGTACAATCCTGAGACAGTAACTGCTATCGAGTTTGATGAGAGTCTTCTTGAAGGCCTTGTTGCTATCGAGATGGGTGAGTAAGATACTTTGCGAGGACTTAGTTCAACTGTACTAGTTTCATCCTTGTATAAAAGCAGATCTGGCTAAGCCAATTTCTGCAGATATCTAAAAAATATAAGAATTAAAGTGCGAAGGTGCCCGGATTTTATGAGCACCTTCGTTCTTGTAGAGAAGGAGTTTTTTATGGTTTCATTATTGCATGCACTGCCGGGTTCAGTTGCCCAGGGACTAATTTGGGGAATCCTGGCAATCAGTGTTTTCTTAACATTTAAAGTGCTTGATTATGCGGACATGACTGTTGACGGTTCATTTTGTACAGGTGGTGCTACCTGTGTCATGCTGATGCTTTCAGGTCAGAGTGTATATGTTGCACTAATTTGTTCCTTTATCGCAGGAATGTGTGCCGGATATATCACCGGTCTTCTTCACACAATGCTGAAGATTCCGCCGATACTTTCCGGAATTCTTACACAGCTTGGATTGTATTCCATTAACCTTGCTATTATGGGAAAATCGAATCAGGCCATCAGTGTAGATCAGTATGCGCTTATTGTAAGCCTTAGATTTATCAACTATTCAATACTCATGAGTGTAATCATTATTGCAATAATAATATTCCTTCTGTACATGTTCTTCGGAAGTGAAATAGGTTCAGCGATTCGTGCCACAGGTTGTAATCAGAACATGGCAAGAGCTCAGGGCATAAACACCGGAAGATGCATCAGAATTGGTCTTGTGGTAAGTAACGGCCTGACAGCTTTCGCAGGCGGCCTTTATGCACAGTATCAGGGAAATGCTGATGTAAACGCCGGCCGTGGTGCAATTGTAATAGGACTTGCAGCTGTAATCATCGGTGAAGTTATTTTTGGTTCAAGACACAATTTTGCTGTAAGAATGGGCGTTTCAGTTGTTGGTGCGATCATTTATTACATCGTTATCGCAATAGTACTTCAGCTTGGACTTCCTTCAACATATCTCAAACTCTTGAGTGCAGTGCTCGTTGCTATCTTCCTTGGAATACCTGCAATTCAGGGATACCTTGGAATAAAAGTAAAGCAGAGATAATTTGTTTGTAACAGAAATTGCACAGAAAAAGAGGATGATAAATTATGTTAGAAATTAAAAACCTTGTAAAAATATTCAATAAAGGTACGATCAATGAAAGAGTTGCACTAAACGGTGTCAACCTCACATTAAATGACGGAGACTTCGTAACTGTTATCGGTGGAAACGGAGCAGGAAAGTCCACAATCCTTAACGCTGTTGCAGGTGTTTGGCCTGTGGATGCAGGAAGTATTGTTCTTAACGGACATGATATTACAAAGCTTCCTGAGTATAAGAGAGCAAAATACATAGGACGTGTTTTCCAGGATCCCATGATGGGAACTGCTGCTACAATGCAGATAGAAGAAAACCTTGCTTTGGCTGCAAGACGCGGACAGAGCAGAGGCTTAAAGAGCGGAATTAACAACTCTGAGAGAGCGCAGTATAAGGAACTCTTAAAATCTCTTGATCTTGGACTTGAAGACCGCCTCACAAGTAAGGTTGGACTTCTTTCAGGTGGTCAGAGACAGGCTGTAACACTTCTTATGGCTTCCCTTAAAAAGCCTGATTTGCTGCTTCTTGATGAGCACACCGCAGCACTTGATCCCAAGACTGCGAAGAAGGTTCTTGAGATATCCGAGAGCATCATTCAGGAGCACCACCTTACAGCTCTTATGGTTACACATAACATGAAGGATGCCATCGCCCACGGAAACAGACTGATCATGATGAGCGAAGGAAAAATCATCTATGACGTATCAGGCGAAGAAAAGAAAAAACTTAATGTTTCAGACCTTCTTCAGAAATTCGAAGAAGCCGGAAACGATGAAGTTAATGACTCCATGGTATTATCATAAATTTCAAAATTATAACAAAGGCTGTCACGATGTGGCAGCCTTAAACTTTATATTATTGAGTTTTAGAAAATCACTGCGCAGACGAAAACGCACATTAACGGATGGCTGTAATGTGTCTGGCCGTAATTATACGACACGTGACCTACTTCAGGGCTTCGAGCAGAGACGCTCTGATTTTTACGGCTCGCTCATAGTTGTACATGAGGGAGGGGCGGATTTCATTTCTGAGATCATCTGTTACATCGCATAGTGCATAGTAAAGCGGTGTAAGGGATAGATCAGCGCAGGAACCCTTCATTCTGTGGGATACCACAAAGGCATCCTTATATTTCTTTTCTGACATAAGATGAACAAAGTCATCCCAATCATTATTGGTTATGAAGACATCTATCAGACTAAGATAGAACTCCTCATCACCAAGCATTCTTTTAATAGCCGAAGCGGTATCTGCACCCCAGGTATTTAGAGCCTCTATTTTTTTATTCTGCATTCTTTTTCCTCTTAGTGAGAGCCGAGTTTGTTTTGCTTTTCCTTGCTATTACCTGGAAAATTATAAGATTGGCTCATCCAATTGCTTCTGGATAAGAGTAGCAAGATATGAGAAAAGCTTCGATTGATCGATAGGCTTTTCAAGCACTCTATCCATTCCGGCAGCTTCAGCTCTATGCTCTACGTCATTTGCTATGTCAGCTGTCAATGCGATTATCGGGATTGTTGCTGCATCCGGATTACGAAGCGCACGTATATCCTTTGATGCTTCAAGTCCGCTCTTTACAGGCATCATCAAATCCATGAGAATAGCCTGATAGTGGTAAGGTGGTCTGGTCTTGAACATATCAACAGCTTCCTGACCATCTCTTGCTACCTCTGCATGTATTCCTTTTGTCTTTAAAAGCTTTATTATAACCTCAGCGTTAATGGTGTTATCTTCTGCAAGAAGAACGGTTTTGCCAAACAGTAGCTGATCTTCATACTTTTCTGAGCGCTGAGTGTGAAGCGAAATCTGCTCATCTGTGGCGATGGGATAGGAGAGCACCACAACAAATTCAGTGCCTTTTCCCGGAGCACTTGTGCAACTGATGGTACCACCCATAAGCTCAATAAGACTCTTACAGATGAAAAGACCAAGGCCTGAACCCTCTCTGTAAATATCATCAGCTTCTCGGTACTGCTCAAATGGAAGGAACATCTTCTTTTGGAAAGCTTCGCTTATACCTATTCCGGTATCTCTGATTATATAGGTATGGATTGCTTCTTCATCCGTGTATGTGATGTTGGTTGTAAAGAAAATATCTCCGCCACTGGGGGTGAACTTGATGCTGTTGGAAAGAAGGTTTAACAGCGATCTTTCCACATGCTTGGTGTCCATAAGCACATAACGATCCTTGGAACCCGATACCTTACAGTTGAAATGAAGTCCTGCACCTCTTGCCTGCTCACGCGCAATAGTTGAAATTGATGTCAGGATAGCTTCTTCCTTAATGGCTGTACTGATAGATACTATCTTACCTGCGTTAATGCGGCTTGTTTCCAGTATCTCCTCTATAAGAGAAAGAAGGTATTTGCTGGAAGTGAGTATCTTATCAAGATTATCCTTTATGGTGTCAGACACATCATTCTCCTGAAGAGAAAGTTGGGTGAGGCCAAATATAGCTGTTAAAGGAGTTCTCATATCGTGAGACATCTGTGACAGGAAGGATTCCTTCTCGCGGCTGGATTTTACTGCGGCACGGAGTGCTTTTCCCATCTCATCAATCTGTTCCTGATCGTCAATCTGCTTTGTCGTATCAACAAAGGTAAGGACAAGACCTTTAAGCTCACGCTTCTTTTTACGGCTGCCATCCTCGGGATCATCGATGACACCTATTTCATGGTAGGGTGCAATTCTTATGAGATAAGTTTTTCCTGCAACAGAAGCACATCTTTTCTCCACAGGGTTCATCGTATTAAGTACGGTGCGGCATAGTGCGATAAGGTCAATTGTTGCAAAATTATAACTGATATATCTAAGAGACCTTCCTACGTCCTGATCTGCCACGCTGAATTCTGAGGAAATGTACTCTGTATACTTCCTGATGTTGAGGTCATTATCCACCATGAGGATGCCCACAAGGGTGGAAGAGAGGAAGTTCGCCATATCATTGTTGGCAACAGCCAGCTCTGTAACCTTCGACTGGTATTCCGAATTAACGGTGTATAACTCTTCATTAACGGACTGAAGTTCCTCATTACTGGACTGAAGCTCTTCGTTTGCAGTAAGGAGCTCTTCGTTAGCAGCCTGGAGTTCAGCGTTTGTTGACTCAAGTTCAGTAACAGTCTGACGCAGGGAGTTCTTGGTCATCTTGAGCTCGTGCTCAAGGTCGGATATACGCTGAGTGGCAGCAATATCGACCTGATACTCCTGCATATCGATGCTCATATTCTGCCTTCCCCTTAAGAAAGAGATGGCAGTAAAGTCAGTTTCCTGACCGTGATTATCATTGATAGGCTGAGCCACTATTGAAACAAATTCGCCTTTCCCTTCTATTTCAATAGGAATATCTGTGTAAGCCTTCTGACCTTTTTCAAGTCGTGCTTCCTTCAGAGCTGTTGACAGAGCAATCTTAAGGTCATTTCTGATAAGCTGGAAAATATCAAGAGTGACCTGGCCAACAGGCAGGGATATGAGCTTCGAGCAGTCGCCGTAGCTTCTTACCAATTCATTTTTATCATTGATCAAAACTGTGGCGGGCATGAGCTTTTCAAGGACTGAGGTGTCGATTTCATGAGCTTTATAATAAACCGGCTCATCGTCATCATAGCCTGAAACAGCGATAGGATCGATCGGTGTCTCTATGTTACTCATGGAGTAGGCAAGCTGCTCGTGGGATGGTGCATTGCCTTCAGCATAGTGAATGAAAATCTTTTCATCAGCACACACAACTCTGAAAACATCGGAGTAATCAATTACTGACTCCGAGCGTCCAAGGAACAGATAACCTCTGTCAGATAATGCCATGTGGAAAATAGCAAAGAGATTCCTCTGCAGTACAGTCTGGAAGTAGATAAGCACATTTCTGCAGCAGATAAGATCCAGTTTTCCAAAGGGCGGATCCTGGAATACATTGTGCTGTGCAAAAATAATCATCTTCCTTATATCATGGTGGATGACATACTTATTGCCCTTTCTTGTGAAATACTTGGAAAGGCGTGCAACAGAAACATCTTCTATTATATTATTGCCATAAACACCACGTACGGCAGTTCCGATGGAGTCAGGGTCAAGATCAGTGGCAAATATTTTTATATCGCGGCGGATTGAGAGCTCTTCCATGGCTTCTGCAAACAAAATTGCGATGGAATAAGCTTCTTCACCGGTAGAACAACCTGCAACCCAGACACGAAGCTCATCATCTAAATGAGAATCGGTGATAAGCTTTTTGATGACGGTTTCCTTTAGTACTTCGAAATAATCGGAATCTCTGAAAAAAGCGGTAACACCAATAAGAACTTCCTTTGCAAGAAGCTTTGCTTCTTCAGGATTATTGGTCATGTAATTTACATATTCCTGAAGGTTCCTGTTGTGGGTAACAACCAGACGCCTCTCTATTCGCCTTAAGATAGTGGTCTGCTTGTAATAAGCATAGTTAATATTGGTGACGTTCTTAAGTATTGCGAAAATCTTGGAAAGAAGATCATCATCGGTTGTTCCGATCTGAGCCTCTGCATCGATCATGGATTTAGATATATGAGCAAGCTCTCTTGCTATGGAATCCGGTTTTAACATCAGGTCCACGAAACCTGTGGTAATGGCATTTCGCGGCATTCCATCGAATTTAGCGGATTCCGGAGACTGAACTATGATCATACCATTTTGTTCTTTTATGGCTCTTATGCCATTGGTGCCATCGGAGCCTGTTCCTGACAGGATGACGGCAACTGCACGATTTTCATAAGCATAGGCAAGAGAACGGAAGAAGATATCAATAGGATGATTTATCTCCTGGGAGTTCTGCTCTTTAAGCTTCAATATGCCATTTTGAATTTCAATATTATATTTGGGAGGAATCATATATATATGATTTCGCTCTACAGACATGCCATCCTCAATTTCGGTTATGGGCATGGAATTATATTTACCAAGAATATCTACAAGCATACTCTTGTGATTGGGAGCAAGGTGCTGGATTATTACAAATGCCATACCTGTATTGGAAGGCAGGAAAGTAAGAAACTGCTGAAGGGCTTCAAGACCGCCGGCGGATGCTCCTATCCCAACAACACAATGTGGCTGAATATTCACTGACATGTCTTGATGTGTGTACATAATAGATCCCCTTTTTCACAATTAAATATATAGTAAACTTAACGATGTTATGGTATTATTATCTCACATTTATTATTTTTTTCTAGAGGGGAAAATCGGTATGACAGATAATAAAAATATCCGTGACAAGCTTATTGAAACCAGGCATAAGCTTTATTTTAGTGACTCATTTCTTGAGCAGATGAGCAGAACTGTAAGAGGACCATTATATTCTATCATCGAGTTTTCTAAACTTGCCAGGGACACTAAGGACAGCGGGGTATCCATTGAACATTATCTTGATCAGATAAGCCGTGCCGGACGTGAAATGAATGAGTCCCTGGATGATGTAATGGCTATGCGTCAGATTGTTATGAAAAACGTAAGCCTCCATGCTGAGAGTATCAAGATTTCTGATCTGGTTAAAGCATTACTGAATGATATGTCATTTTTCCTAAAACACAAAGGAGTGGAAATTGATGTAAAAGATGATGAGTTAAAAGATTATGTTATAGTTGCGGATTATTCTATCCTGTTCCAGGTTCTTAGAAAAATGATAAGAATAGTTTCCGAGACATTATCCAGTAAGAGCAGAATTGAATTCGATATATATAGAAATGAAGAAGTGAACAGAATACTTGAAATAGGATTCAAGGTACATGGGACTGATGTGTCTTTATCCAGCAGTCAGATAGATGCTCTAAAGCTTGAGTATGAAGGGCTTGAGTATGATATGTATTCGACCATTGATACAATGGATCCCATGATTTTCATTTTCAGGTGCTATGTTCATGAGCTGGGAACGGATAATGTCACAGTGAAGAAAGAGGATGACGGCGGATTAAGCATAGATGTGAAGATTAAATTCCCATATATAACAGGTGAGCAGCTTGCGATTCTGAATTCCCGTTCTTATGATTTTTCAAAGAAGAGGATACTTGTGGCAGATGATGATGAGATTAATCTTGAAATCATTGATAAGCTGTTAAGAGCAAAGGGTGCCGAGGTCATTACTGTAAGAGATGGAAGGGAGGCGCTTTTGACCTACAGGACTGAACATGGAAAATTTGATCTCATTTTACTTGATATTGTCATGCCGGATATAGATGGTCTTGCAGTTGCCCGCCAAATAAGAGATACTACTACTATCCCTACTTCTAAGAATATTCCGATCATAGCAATGACGGTAAATGCTTTTCATGAAAATTATGAGCAAAGCCTCAAGGCAGGCATGAACTCACATCTTGTAAAGCCGATAGATTCAGGGAGATTATATAATACATTGGCGGAGTACATTTAAACACAATGAGCTTTACATTTGAATTGAAAAATGGAGCTGACCACAGCTTTTTTGAAATAAAAGGAGATAAAGAAACACCTGCAGGCATAAGGGAGAGAGTTTTGGAAATCCCACAAAGTGCCACTGATGAAAACGGAAAAGAGTACCCGGTAGAAGTAATCGGGAATCATGCATTTTCTTCAAGAAAAGATATAGAGGAGATTCATATTCCTGATTCCATACATACCATACTGGGCTTTGCTTTTCACAATTGCAGTAATTTAAGGAAAATTAAAATGTCAGACAGCGTCACTGAATACCTGGATGGAAGTACAAGGCAGTGCGAAAATCTGACCGGGATTGAAATAGACATAAACCGTGGAAATTACCAGATTATAAGGCGAATTCTGGAGGATAACGACAGGAGACTGGCCTTTAGAATGCATCTTTCGGGAGAGGATGCATTTCTGGTTTTCCCCGGTTTTAATTATGACTTCGTTGAAAACACAATGGCGAGGACAATTCAGTTTGCTATTGAAGGGACTGGCTATGCTTATCGCGAATGTGTTAAAGCCGGTGAGATAAATTTCAGAGAGTATGATAATATGTTCTCCAAAGCGTCAGCTGATGACAGCGTTACAGCGGAGATGATTGCTATCGGAAGACTATCGTTCCCGTATGAACTCTCTGATGATAGCAGGAATAATTATGAAAACTGGCTGTCTCAAAATGCTCTTAAGAATCTAAAGAGAGTGATCAACCTGAAAAATGGTATAGTTACAGAACCGGATTCCGGTCCGGAGGATCATTTTGATTTCTATATTAAAAGGAAGCTTATCGGGAAAGAGGTCGCAGATCAGCTGTCACATATAGCATCTGACCATGGGATGACTGCCCTTGTAGGAATGCTGATGAATTACGCAAAGAGCCTGACTATAGAAACTGCAGACGGCGCAGATGCTCTTAGTGACGATGGATTTTTGGAATTGGATTTTTAATATATGACAAAAAACGAACAACAGGAAAAACTTGGAAATAAAATATGGAATTCTGTGAAAACTGAACTGCTTTTATCCATGCGCTTTTTGGCGCCTGCCCTCTCGGTACTGGAGATCAGAAAGGATCTTAGCACCACCTCTGTCGGGACTGACGGCGAGAGCGTTCTTTACAATCCTAATTATGTTTTCAAAACCTATGTGGAGGATCCCTCTAAGTTAAACAGAACTTACCTGCATATGCTGCTGCATTGCATGTTCAGACATTTGTACAGGGCGGCTGAGTTTGGTGACAATGAGATGTGGGATCTTGCCTGCGATATAGCGGTTGAGCATATACTTGACTCCATGGATTATCAGTGCATCTATCGCGTGAGCTCTGACCTCAGGGAGAGATGGTATGATAAGCTTCAGGAAGAGCTGAAGGTGCTGACCGCAGAGAAGATATATCACTACTTTGAGAGCCATGTCAGCTGGGGGGAATATTCTTATACTAATAGTTCAAGTGAGAATGTTTCTTTTTTGGATAAGAGTGAATCATACAAAAGAAGTTCATCGGAAGCAGCAGGTAATAGTACCGGGAGTGATATTGTAGAGACAGCTGTAGAAGATAGTACCGGTGTAAGTAAATCGGGCAAATCCGGAGAAAAGAGTTTGATCACAGAGGATACCTGGAACCGCCTTGTGAGGGAATTTAAGTTTGACGATCACGGTTTCTGGGAGCGCCTTGAGGATAAGAAGGACGAGAACCAAAAGCAGGATAAGCCTGACATCGATATGCAGATGCAGATGAGGCTTAGAAGAGCCAATAAAAAGGAAATAGAGGATGCCTGGAAAAATACCGCCAAGAGAATAAAGAGTGACATTGCAAGTCTTGGTGATGAGAAGAGCAAGGAGAGCGGAAGCCTTAAGTTTTATCTGAAAGCTGAAACTGCGGACAAGGTTTATTACACTGAGTTTTTGAATCAGATAGCTGTTGTCAGGGAAGAAATCAGAATAGACCCCGATTCCTTTGACTACGGACTATATAATTATGGAATGGAAATCTATGGCAATATGCCGCTAATTGAGGAAAACGAGTACAGCGAGTCTCACAAGATAGATGAGCTTGTCATAGCAATTGACACCTCGGCTTCATGCTCTGAGGAGCTGGTTCAGAGTTTCTTAAATGAGACAGCGGGGATACTCAGGATGAGTGATAACTTTTTCAGGCAGATCCATGTTCACATCATTGAATGTGATAACAAGGTGCAGAAGGATATTGAAATAAATCACCCCGAAGAGATGGAAGAATACGCCCGTAATTTTGAAGTGGCAGGTGGTTATGGTACTGATTTCAGGCCTGTCTTTTCATATGTTGATGACCTTCGAAGAAAGGGACAGTTAAAGCATCTGAGGGGACTTATGTATTTCACGGACGGATTCGGTGATTATCCGGAGAATCCCACAGATTATGATACAGCCTTTGTTTTCCCTATGGATAAACAAAACGGTGCAGACAAGATGCCAAACTGGGCTATCCAGTTATACATAGATTATTGAATTTCCTCAGAAATTCAATAATCGTACTGGACCAGGCCCTCGCAAAGCGAGGGGCGTGTCCTGCGGAACGCAGGATTCTTGAACGCTTTTACCTTTTTGCGTTCAAGAAGTCATGACTTCTTAAAAGCGATAAGGAAAAGGCGTTCAATAATCTCAATATAAAGGAGCATAAATGAATATCAAAGAAGCAAAACAGGAAATTATCAATACGATCAAAGCGTATCGGGAAAAGGATGAGATGGGAAACTATTTGATTCCTGTTCAGAAACAGCGCCCGATACTTCTAATAGGACCTCCGGGTATAGGAAAAACCGCTATCATGGAGCAGGTTGCAGAGGAACTGTCTGTAAATCTGGTTTCATACACAATAACTCACCACACAAGACAAAGTGCGATTGGACTCCCATTTATTTCAAAAAAGGAATACGGCGGAAAGGAAACTTCTGTAACCGAGTACACCATGAGTGAGATCATTGCCTCTGTATATGACAGGATAAATCAGACGGGAGTTAAGGAAGGCATACTTTTCCTTGATGAGATCAACTGCGTGTCCGAGACACTGGTTCCCACCATGCTTCAGTTTTTACAGTATAAGACCTTTGGTGCGCATCAGGTTCCCGAGGGCTTTATTATCGTAACCGCAGGAAATCCGCCCCAGTACAACAAGGCTGTAAGGGATTTTGATATTGTAACCCTTGACCGTGTAAAGAGAATTGACATCGAAGAGGACCTTGAAGCCTTCAAGGAATATGCCGATGTGAACGGAGTGCATGGTTCAATCCTTGCATACCTTGATATTCACAAGGACAACTTTTACAGCATTAAAAATGACATCCAGGGAAAACGTTTTGTCACCGCAAGAGGCTGGGAGGATTTATCACAGCTTATCAGAGCTTATGAAAAGCTTGGAATCGAAGTGGATGAAAAGGTTACTATCCAGTATCTGCAGGAGCCTGAAATTGCAAGAGATTTTGCTATGTATTACGCCCTCTACCATAAATATGAGGACCTCTATAACATAGGAGAAATCCTTAAGGGAAGCATACCCGCAGAGCGCGATAAGCTAAGAAAAGCGCCCTTTGATGAAAAGCTCAGTATCATAAATCTGCTGATTGACAGACTTAATCAGGAGTTTTCTTCTTACGACAGAGAACTGAATGTCCAGAAGCAGGTACAAAAGGAGATTCTTGCTATTGTTAAGGGAAATGCGCCTCAGAGCGGAGATGGTAAGGCAGCAGGAGCAGGCAAGGCAGCAGGAGCAGGCAAGGCAGCAGGAGCAGGCAAGGCAGCAGGAGCAGATGAAAATAGCAGTGCTTCAAAAGAGAATAATAGTTTTGTGGCAGAAGGAAAGGAAGCTTCCGCAAACAGCAGTGTCTATGAGAGACTATCTAAGAGAGTATCAGAGCTTATGGAGGAGTATGACCACAAGGCAGGTGAACACCTTATGGACAAGTCTTCTGAAATAGTATTAAAGAAGACAATCTCAGCCCTCGAAGAGCTCGAAGCCCGGATTAATGGAATACAGGATGAAGATGCCAAGAAGCAGATTAAGGTTTGGTTCCAAGGCCGGGAAAAAGACCGCAGAGGAAATGCACATACAACAGGTAAGCACCTGTCCAACTGCTTTACTTTCCTTCAGAAAATCTATGGAGAAGAGCAGGAGATGGTTCTTTTCCTTACAAGACTTGATGCAGGACATTACAGCCTTAATTTCATTCAGAATGAAGGCTCGGAAGAATATTACAAATATAACCAGCTGCTGCTCTTAAGAGATAGAAGAAGGGAAATAGTTGAGCAGATATTGGAAGTATGATAAGAGGTGTCAACTTGAAGAGATTACTGACTATCGCATCTTTTTACCTGATAAATTTTGGATTGTGGGAATTGCTCAAAGGCTACATAGGGCCTGAATGGGATTCATTTCTGGTATATGTTATTTTATTTCCTTTGATCATTGCCATTTTTTGGAAAGAGATCAGATCAGAATGGAAGGAGTTTTCCTCTATACTGAAAACTAAATCCTTTTATGTAAAATTGCTGATATGGCTGATTTTGGATTTACTATTAACGGGGTTGATTCTTTGGGGAAGCAGTTATTTTGGATGGGATATTCTTCCTCAGAATAATGATAGTGTGAAAGAACAGATGACTGTGGTTCCGACCTATCTGACCGTGATCCAGGGATGCATTTTTGCTCCGGTGATCGAAGAGCTGGTATTCAGATATGCAATTATTGGCAAACCTAAAAATGCAGTTTCGCAGGTGTTGCTGTTTCTGGTCTCGGTGGTGATGTTTGATTGCATTCATATAGTCAGACCACTAGAATTTTTTTATTATCTTATACCGGCACTATTCTTAACATCATTTTATATGACAAAGAGGAATCCGTTTATCTCAATGTCACTACATTCAGTAATAAATATAGTTGGATACATCTCTTTGATTGTAGGTGTTTTGTGAGTAAACAGATATGAGAATGGATTAATGACAGAAATATACTATTTAGATATAGAATCCAGATAATAGTCAGTTGTCTTCTTAAGGATTCTCCGATAATACTTTTGGATGAAGCTACATCGGCCCTTGATAATATGACTCAGATGAGAATCCAGGAAACTCTTGATAATATAAGAACTGATAGAACTATATTTGTAATTGTACATCGCTTATCAACAGTAATTGGGGCTGATAAGATCATGTTTATGGAGAATGGAAAGATACTTGATGAAGAAACACATGCCACGCTGATCGAGCGTTGTAGATCCTATCGTGAACTGTACGAAGCGGAGGCATAGACTGATCTGAGCTGCGCATATTGAAAAGCCCTAATTTCGCAGCACATATTACCGAAAATGAGCTGCGCATACTGAAAAGTGTCTAATGCGCAGCACATATTACCGAAAATGAGCTGCGCATACTGAAAAGTGTCTAATGCGCAGCACTTATTGCCGAAAATGAGCTGCGCATATTGAAAAGCCTGTATTTCGCAGCTTATTTGTTTAGATTGAGGGTTTGAAAAAATCTCTGTAAATTTAATATAAGTCAATTATAAAGGTCTTCTATGATAAATTTTTATATTATCAAGGGAGGCCTTTTATAATGGCAAACAAGAAAAGAGACGTTTACAAACCGAAACCAATGACAGAAGGAAAAAAACAGTTATCCAAG
This sequence comes from Butyrivibrio sp. WCE2006, assembly GCF_000701985.1. NCBI lineage: Bacteria > Bacillati > Bacillota > Clostridia > Lachnospirales > Lachnospiraceae > Butyrivibrio > Butyrivibrio sp. WCE2006. Next base: position 23,679 of record NZ_JNKH01000029.1, read on the forward strand.
GATTGCTTGATGAGTATGATATCCAGACAGCTGATGATATCCAAGAAGCACTTAAGGATTTTCTTTCCGGAACCATTCAATCGATGCTTGAAGCTGAAATGAATGAGCATCTGGGCTATGAAAAATATGAGCGTGATGATGAGCCCAATTATCGTTATGGAACCAAGCCAAAGACTGTAAGAAGCAAGTATTCCTGCTTGTTTGAGCAGAAAAAAACATAGATTCCTGTTTTTCCTTAGAAAAACGGGAATCGTATTGGACTAGGTCCTCGCAAAGCGAGGGGCGTGTCCTGCAAAGCAGGATTCTTGCGGGCGATTTCCGCTTTTGCCCGCAAGAAGTCATACTATCGTAAACGAAATCAGGAATTGTATTTATCAGTAAAGTAATGCTTTCTTTACATGGTTTTTATATTTATATGAGAAAATTAAATTAGCATGAGAACATGGAAGTATTGTCCACAAATGAAAGGAGGCCGGTATGCAGAATAAGAATCATATTTTGGCAGCTGTAATGCTATCTGTGGCGGTAATTGTCATGAATACTTCAGCATTTGGTATGCGAAGCATCGCCGGTCCTTCAGAAGATAGGGGAAGTAACACATTTTCAAATCAGGAAAATGCAGAAGGTAATGGGAATTTCACGGCTACAATGCCTGGTGACCCGGGAAACATTTCCAGGGAGACAGAGGTGGAACTCTCTGATTTTGATTGGTTTTTGGATAACCTGATCTACGATGATTTTGAGAAAATCTATTATTACGATATACATCCTCTTTCACAGACTGTGACAGATAAGAGTAAGCTTGAAGGAACCTGGGACATGGTTATCTATCATCATCCGGATCAGACAGTACTTGCACCATCACCGCTTTTCTTGGGGAAGGAAATTGGAAAACTCTACATTGAGAATGTTGGAGATGACAATCTGAAGATTTCCATGAAAATCACAGAGGCCATACCTGATAACCCCGGTGATACGAATCCTGTTGATGAAAATGCCTTTGTTATAGATGGCTGTTGGAATTTAAGCGGAATAATAAATGCAAATATTGAGGGCGGAGGCTCTCTTGATATCTATAACTTTTTCACTTTACCTGATGAGAATGTTCATGCAACCGGATCATTGAGAATTATGACCCAGGATAAGAGTATCTATAATGCATATCTTGGACTGAATAAGTGTGATGAGAGACCGCTTCGTGGTGATGCGGCCAATATCGTACATTAAATGGCACTGAAGTTTGATTTTGGGCTGATGAAAACTAAGAGGTATGTGGTATGGCTATTTATTGTAGTAAATGCGGAACAGAACTACCTGATGGCGCTGCTTTTTGTGATAACTGCGGCCAGTCTATGCAAATTGCCGGAAGAGTAAATATTCCCGAGATAAAAAATCCTTTCAAAAATCCATTTGGTAAGAAGGATATTAAGGTGGATGCTGCGCCTGCATCTGACAATCAAGCTTCTAAATCACCTGCTCCTGAAGTACCTGACAGCCAGGCTGCGAAATCACCTGCTCCTGAAGTACCTGACAGCCAGGCTTCTAAGTCACCTGCTCCTGAAGTGACGTACAGTGCTTCAAATAATACTCCTTCACCGGAGGGTGTTAAAGAGGAAGCTCCTCAAAATACTGCGCCTACTCCGCAGACGACATATACATATGCTAATAATCAGCCACCGGAGGAAAATCCATACCTTTCACAAAAGCCGAAGAAGAAGGTTCCGGTACTTCCTATAGTGATTGCAGCTGCTGCAGTTGCTGTAATTGGAATAGGTGTGGCTGCATTTTTCGTGATAAAAAATAAACCCGGAGATGTGAAGGTTGATAATAAGACTGACGATAATGCAGTTACTGAGACAGCTGAGAAAAAGAAATCAGGACTGGGGCTCTTTAGTAGTGGCGTTGATGTTACTGAGACAGATGGCAGCAAAGTGAAGTGGGAAAATCGTGATGAAGCCACTATGGAAACTGTGAACCCTGCTACAGAGGATGACCCTCTTCCTGAGGATTACATGGTTGGCACCTGGCTTAAATGCTATGAAAATGTGGCTGATGATCCAAATATGAATCGTGAGCTTTCAGATAACCCATCTGATTGGCGCACCAATATGAGGCAGCGCATAACTTTTTCCAAGGATGGAACATATATTGGAGAGCTTTGGTACATTGATAAGCCTGACGCAAAGGCAACATATTCCGGAAAGTATTACTATATTGACGATAATAATTACGAAGATAGCAAGCTAACCACGTACACAATAATGTTGTGGACTGAAATAGATGAGTATCATTGCGACCCGGGGGCTCCGGAGATTAACGAAGAAAGATTGAAGTCGGCTTTTTATCAGACAGGTCTTGCTAAAGACAGTCATCTTGAAAATGAGCTTTTGCTTGATTCAGGTGGAGAATGGATCGCTGATGGGGATCCCGGACAATATTTAAGGAAAATAACGAACGAGTATCATCCCGAATTATTCAATACTACTGATCTTGAAGCCAATGCATTATCAGAAATTGAGAAGTATAAGCATGGCTCTGATGATGAGCTGACTTTAGTAAAGAATGAAGAAAGTGAAGAAGCCGAAAAAGCACAGTCTGACAGTACTGCGGCTATTACCTTTGGGACTACAGATGAAGGAACTGCAGATAATGGAAATACAGAAAATGGAAATACAGAAAATGAAAACACAAGTGGCGGAATAACATTTGGAGAACCTGAAGAAGAAAAAAGTCAGACAGATGCCGGCAATACTTCAGGCAGTACTGATTCTGCAACCGATGCTTCATCAATCGAAACAAAAGAGGATACACTTCAAAGTGCAATCTCCTTTGGAGACAGCACTAATGATAATACAAATGACAACTCAGTAGCTGTAGGCTCTGAAACCGCTGATACAACAACCTCCGGTTCTACAAGTTCTGACGCTACACTATCAGGCTCTGCAAGTTCTGACATTACATCATCAGGTCCTGCAAGCTCCGGCGTTACACCATCAGGGCCCGCAGGATCGGATTCCACTATCGCAGGCTCTGCAAGTGGTCCGGGAGCAGATAAAAAAGCGGCACCTTCAGATGATGGCAGTAGTGCCAATAGTCCTGCAGGCGATGACACACCTGTGAATAAGGCTGTTACCGGTGGTAAATTTGATGTCCTCCAAAGCGGCGAAACAGTTTACTACCTGATGAACGGCCAGGAGGCCCAGAATGTGTGGGTAAGAGAGGCTGATAAGTATTATTATATAGGCTTTGATAAATGCCTTATGTACAATAACTACGCTTCAGACGGTTACTATGTTGGAGCAGATGGTTCATGGGATAAATACATACCGAGACTCACAACAACAGATAGTTTACTGACAGGTACCTATGTATATGAAAATGGCAATGACAATGTTACCTGGACTTTCACCATGACTCCAAGTGGAACCTATGACGGAACAGCTGTAAGAACCTACAGCTTTGGATATTCGGAAAATTACGGAGTTTCCTATAAGGGTGGCTCCTGCTATATGCTTGAGGGCAATGGAATATATGGCTCAGGACCTCAGATAACAGTCCTTGATCAGGGGGAGAGATTTATCATAACCGATTACGGTTATTCGGAGAGATTTACATTCAAGAGGTAGTGATTGTGTTTCTTATGAGACGGAGGTAGTCACCATGAGATGTCACGGAAAAGTTATCGCATCTATTTTTCTTACCGGAATAATTCTTTTATCAGGTGCTGTTCCTGCATATGCTAAGACAACTGATTCCTATAAGCTGCTTAATGTAAGCGGCAACAAAGCGCAGGGGACGGATAACCCTGCCACATACGCCAGGGATGACGGAGTCTGGGAGAAAAATGCAAGCGGTATATGGACCTACAAGGATAGCAATGGCGAAATGGTGAGAAACTGCTGGGTAAAGGATGGCGATATGCTCTTCTTTGTAGGCTATGACGGATGCCTTGTTAAGGATAATTATTCCTCTGATGGTTTCTATCTGGATGCTGATGGTGTATTTGATGAAACGAAAGCTCAGAGAACCTGGGATGTTGATCCATATGAAGGAGCTTATGAGGATGTAGGTGATATCTGGATATTCTCACTTCCGGGAGATGGAAATATGTATCAGGCGGATGTTGCTTATACCCAGACCGGTGAGGTGTATATGAGCTGCGACCTTACACCTGTGGGACATGGATGCTTTATGGCATGGCCTAAGGGGAGTAAAGATGTGTATCAGCAGTTTCTGATATCAGTTTCCGATGACAGATCCACTGTGAGAATAAGCGCAAACGGAATAACTATTGTCTGCACATACACGCCGGGATCATACTACTATTACAATACAGGTGGCAATAACAACAACTCTTACCAAAACAATAGTCAGCAGGATTACAACAATCAGAATTATAATAGTGGCAATAATCAGGATTTCAACAGTCAGGCATATTATGAGTTTATTTTCCCATATTCCTCACTCGATACCCTGGAGGACTGGGAGGTAGAGATACTCTCCGACTATGAGCTTCGCATAGCAATTAACGAGATTTATGCAAGACATGGAAGACGCTTTAAGGATAAGGAATTACAGAACTATTTCAATAATACATCCTGGTATGTAGGTATGTATGAGCCTGAGGAATTTGATAAGATTCAGGATAATTTTTTAAATGAAATAGAAAAAAAGAATATCAACAAACTGACTAAGGAACGAAATAAAAGACAATAAAAATAAGGGATTAGCAGATTCTTTTGTGACGCATTATACATGCGGAATAGCAATATTTATCATAAGAGGAGGAACCATCATGACGAAGTCATGATTCGGAATGGTTCCGACCGATAGGGCAGGATTACGAAGTAATCGTGCCAATACACAACGAGGATGAACTATGAAGATAAAAGGAGCTGTTTCTAAAGGATTACCGGGAATAATTACTATAGCATTATTGCTGCTATGTGTCTTTGTCGTGGGTAATTTGCATGGAAGTACTTCTATCGCAGGATCCACACCTGAATCAGCAGAGGAGTACTTTGTATTCCTTGCAGAAAAGGCTATGGCAGAGGGTGACCTGACAGCTGCTGAATATTATATAGATTCCTTATATTCCAAATGTGGACAGACTGCGCAGGGCACTTTGTGCTGTGCGCGTCTTTGCGTCTTAAAAGAGGACTATGTCGGAGCAAGACTTTTATATGAAAAACTGGAATCCACCGGAAACTCTTCTGTTATGACTGACACTGATTCTGTGCTATTTTCACAGATACAAAATAACCAGGTCATGGACATATACTCAGCCTCAAATATGGCTTCTCAAATAAAACTCCTGCAGCAGGATGGCGTTAATCCCACGTACTATGGTTACACAAGTGAGCAGGTAGATGTTGCTAACAAGGTTCTAAATGGCTCCCTCGATCCGATAGCTGATATGACTGAGCTTTTGGCGAATGATATTACAGAGAAGACAAATGCGAACGCTCATGTAGAAGGGCTTTCTGAAGCAGTTAAAGCTGCTGAGGATATAGGAAAAGAGTACGCAAATTACATTGAACATAACAATGCTGATATCTATTATCTAAAGAAATATCTTGAAAGTTTCAACAATCTTTACGCAAACAGCAAAGATGCCTTTAAAATATCCGGTGTAGATGAAGCCTATGTAAGGCTGCTTATAATGTTGGGTGAGAGAGAAACTCTTGCAAAATATGCTGATGAGTCAGGCTCGCAGCTAGCTCTGGTTGCTGTGGGGCAGATGTTGATAGATCGCAATATGAAACAGTCGGATCTTCCAAAAGGCTTTGCGTCCCTTGACGATGACGAGGTCAATGCTGTAAATGATCAGTGCGAAAAAGCTCTTAAGAATGTAAGAAAAAGAAGGCAGGGAATCGAACTTAGAAATTACGAAAATAAGGTAAAAAATGTTGGCAAGGCATCTGAAAATGCAGCCCTTATTGAGATAAATGACAGGATTAAACCTGGAAAGGAAGATATAAAGGATCAGAGCGCTCTTTATATGGGAAAAGCTGCAATCAGCTACGCCGTTGGAAACACTGATAAAGGCGATAAGTGTATGAATAAGAGTATGGAGACATACCCTTATTCCAACGATAGTGCTTATATAGAGGCTTGTGAAGATATAAGTGCAACAAAATACGGAGCCGGAGATCAGAATGAAATCAGGGATGTGGGCGAAGCTATAGACAAGGCTTATAAAAAGAAGGTTCCCCATGTCAATCCCGAAGAACCTAAGGTGGAAGAGGAAGAAGAGGAAACAGAGCTGGAGCCTGTAGAAGAGGGAGAATATCTTGATCCGCAGGATCCTGAGAATTTTGAAGAGCTTCTTGAAAGGGAAGATGATGCTGACATAACAACTCAGCTCTCAGCTGCCCATGAGCTGGCTTCTGCCTATACGACCTGTATAGCAAAGGAAAACGCAGCTCTTAACATAGGAAAAATAGATACAACTAAATTTCCGACTGTTTCTTTTAACCTGCAGACTTCTGAGCCCATAGAGGATCTTAGTAACCCTCAGCTTGCTATAAATGACTGCAACATAGTTATAACTGACTATACTGTTGAGGAAGTAAAGTATGATAAGGCGATTCTTTTTGCAGTATGTGATAAGTCCGGCTCAATGGAAGGCAGTGAAAAAAGGCTTCAGTCTGCTGTGAGAAATCTTGCCAGGAGCCTTTCTGAAAACGAGAGCATGGGAGTTATCGGCTTTTCAGATGGTGTTGACTTTAACTCTCATATCCTTGCAAGTCCAAGTGATGTCATACCATACTTAGAGGATTTAAATCCCGGGGGCGGAACCAATATCGCATCCGGTACCTTTGCTGCTCTAAGTGAAGTTGGTAAGCATGATGATACAATAAACGTAGTTATAGTTATGACTGACGGCGAAGATGATTCCTTTGACGGCAATACTCTGAACAGACTAAAAAATATGACTAACGATGGTCATACTGTTGTATATACAGTCGGTATGGGAAGCTCAGTTAATTCTTCATATTTGCAGACTGTGGCAAGAGCAGGAAATGGCCGCTTTGTTTATTCATTTTCAGCATCAGAGCTAAATGGAATATATGATTTTATTCATGCTCAGATGGAGAACAATTACGTTGTTACCTTTAAGGCGGTAGAGACAAAGAAAAAGCACCGCGTTCTTACCTGTGCAAACAAGGCAGACGGATATGCTATGACAAAGGAATATTTTCTTGGAGACGAGGAGGAGGCCCAGGAAGAGATTATAGAAGAAGAGGACGTTCCTTTTGACTGCACCGGATTTTCTACAAAGAAGATTTACCGTGAGGTCAGGGATGTAGAAGGCTTTATCAGAGGAAAAGGTTTCGAAAGTGGAATGAGCTGCTTTGTTACTTTGGACGGAAAAGCCTTCCAACATACTTATGTAGGAAACTTTGTGTCCGATGAATCATTCTCTGTGATGATTCCGGGAGAGGTGCCACCAGGTGAATATGAGGCATTCATCTCTGTAAACGGAAAGACCTTCAAGGATAGAATCGAAATATTCGATGGTGCTGAGCAGGTGTTCAAGTATGGTGCCTATGTATTTTTCGGAAACCGTGTTCTTAGAGATGAAGAAAATGAGAAGATTACCATCACCGGCGATGTGAGAATGAATGGCTTCTTGCATTTTGATGGGGATGTCCTGATCGAGGGTGATATAAAGGACAACAAGGTTACAATGTCCAGCGACAGCGGCAGCTATATCATATCTTCAAGGCCGCTTTTGGGTATGATGATGCTTCTTGGAAATAAAACGGATGTGGGAAATTGGAACCAGTATCCTCTTTATAAGGATGAAGCACATCTTAAGGATTTTGAAAATTATAAGGTAGAGACAGTAAGATGGGCTGATGCTGATTCCTGGAAGGCAGGAGTATTCATCATGCAGCAGCCTGAGTACACACTGTATCCTGATAAATTTGCCTTTAAGGCAGGCGAGATTTCCTGGAATTTCCCTTGCGTGAGCGGACTGTTTAAGAAGATTACAAAGAAGGATAATCCACTGAAATTTGCAGTGCAAATGGAAGGTTTTGTGGATAATCAGGGTCTGTTTACAAAGGGAGGTGTAAATGCGGAAGACGTTTCCATGAAGCTCAGTCTTTTGGGCGGCGAATTTGGACTTAAGAAATTTGACTTTAAATGGGATACCTATAAAGATGATTATGACCTTACACTTTTGATCAATGGCTCAGTGTTTAAGCGATGGGGCAATGTCAAGGGCGATGAGGGTACCAACAATTTCGGTTTCGAGATTGCAGCTGTGGACGGCTACTTTAGCAAATTCAGGATTTATGCGGATATTCCTGTGTCAGTTCTGGTTGGAGGCGTGCCGGTTACATTTAGCAACTTCTTTGTTGGAATAAGTGATTTTCATGGACAGGAAGATGCCAGGAGCTTCAGCGAAAGGCTGGCATGCTCAAGTCTTGAGGGCGGAACGGATATAAGCGTGGCTGCGCTTAAGTCTGTTTCACCTGGCCTTGCGAGCTGGCTTGGAGATGATCTTTGCATCGTTAAGTTTGAGGAGACAAAGCTTGCTGTCAATTTGTTTAAGGCAGACTTTGCAAGTAACTCCACGATCAAGCTTTTTGGAGAGATTGAATTTGGAAAGCTGGACTGGAAAATCGGAAACATGGATTACAAAAGCTTTGTTCTTGGACTTACGAGATCTGGATATGGAATGAGCTTCGATGTTCCTCTCGGGCCAAATCTTGAGTTGCCAAGATTCAAATTAACGGGACAACAGGGATACAGTCTTGCCGGTATTTCATCTGCGTTCAGAGTCGGAATCAAGGAACACGGAGCACTTGATATAGATATCATTACCAAATGGAAAGGTGAATTCGATGGAGCTGTAGAGGAGGGCTGGTACATGATAAGTCCTGACAGAATAGAATCTTATATTGGAGTCAGGGGTAAGAATAGCAGCAATCAGCAAGTCGCATTCAGAATAGGTTTTAGCGGATATTATCCATATATAAGTCTTAAATAAATGAGGAGATAGTGTGCCATCAGCGCACGTATCTTGGGACACTCGTATCTGACAGGAATAAGTCAGAATAACACTTGTTTACAGATGAGGTGAAAGGACTATGAGCAGGCAGCCTAGAGGACTACATTATTTAGAATTTTTAGCAGCTTTTATCTTCTGTATTATTATTCTGTTTCCAGTGAGAGTTCATGCGGAAATAAATGAAAGCAATGTATATTATCTGGATAAAGATGGCGGAACATTTTTCATAAGTGTTCTGTTTGAGAAGGGTGACCTGAAACTATCACTAAAAGACCCGGATGATATAGAGGTTTCTCTTAATTCTCCCAATGTGGAGTATGTTCAAAGTGAATCCACGGTGTTCATTATTGTAAAAAACGCAAAAAGAGGACAGTGGAAGCTCATCTATGATAAGGGTAGCAATGAAGAACTGCAGGTTGCGGCATACGCTGATGAAGAGCCTATGGTTATTGATTCTCTGAAAATCGGAAGCATGGATGCTGACGGAAATGTTCCTGTTTCCTTTAAAGTAACTCAGCCTGATGGGAGAAGCTTTAGCTACGAGATCAGGATTGGTACTGATGAGGACATGATGGATTATCGAGTTCTTACCACAGGCTACGGGTATGAGGGTGAAATAACAGAGACTGAGATTTCCTTAAAAGAGATAAACACCTTCGACCAGTATTACCTTCAGATAGTTGCTTATTATGACAAGGATTATATGCGCTATATGGGCAGTGTTACCAGTGAGCGCTTTTCCTTCGTCAATCCCTCAGAAGAGCCTGATGCGATCGAGGATTACAGGGTTACGGTTGATGTCATAACAAAGACAATAGAGGTTGATATTTCTGAGTATGCCCCCTGGGAAGCTAAGAGTTACATGATAAATATCAGGGAGGATGGAGCAGAAGTTGATCCGCTGATGCTTATTCGCTCTGAGGATGGAGATATTGGAAGGTTCCAGTACAAGGAAGGTACTAAGGAAATTGAGTGTTCTGTTGTGCTGCAAAATGATTCGGGCAGAATATCCAAGCCTTTGACCAAGACCATATATCTTACGGAAAGAAGTGGTAAGTTCTGGATGAACCTTCCTGAGAGCGATACTATTAATTCAACCGACTATTCTTTTTCATATGTTAATGCCTTAGAGCAGACAGTTTACACCAGGATAGACGATCAGCGCGAGGAGGAGTTTACCCTGAACGGTGATGGAAATCATCTGATAAGCGTGGGTGCCAATTCCTGCGAGCTTCGAATCAGATATCAGGCTGACGATAATATATGGTACGAATACAACATATTAGTCAGCGTTGATGTCATCCCACCGGAACTCAAAATCTATGAAGCACTTAATGGCATAGTTACGGATGAAAAGAAGATTGTTCTTACAGGAAAAACTGAAGCTGATTCTGCGCTTAAGGTAAATGATGCTGAAACAGATAAAAATGAGGATGGAAGCTTTTCTATAGAGCTTGATCTTGCTGATGGTGACAATAGCTTTAACATCACCGCTACTGACGCTGCAGGGAATACTTCTGCATACGCTTTTTCTATAATCTATAGTAAAAACGGCGAAGCTCCATCAGATGTTGACGCTGACCTGGATGATATAACAGATGGAAGCGGCGGCTCCAAACCCGGAACTTTTGGAAAATGGCTGTGGTTAATTGCACTTCTCTTTGTGGCAGTAATGATAATAACAACGGCACTGGTTGTTTTCATAGGAATAAAGAAGAGAGACATGAAGCAGAATATGTTTAGAGGCGCTGTGGTTGTTGCCGGCTTTTCTGTGGCAGGTTTCATCCTGAACCTTATTTACTACATAATAAGGAGAAATTATCAGAACTCTGAAAAGTATATTGATTTATCCGCAAACAATATACATGAGGCATATTCATACCTGAGTGTAACAAGATTTTCCGGAATACTGCTTATACTATTGGTGATTATTATGATTCTGTCAGCAGGGGTCATTCTGTTTGTTAAGCTTTCCGGCAAGAAACTTAAGACACCGGAATTTGTGAAAAAAGCAACCGGGCAGGTAGCAGAAATAAGAAAGCAGAATTCAGAGCCCTGGAATGCTTATCAGACCGACGGACCGCAAAACAATGAAGAAAGCGGCGACTGGAAAATATGCAAACACTGCGGCGCAAGAAACAGAGCGCAGGCGAAATTCTGCATCAAGTGCGGACAACCAAATGAATGATTGAGCAGAGCTGGCAGATATAAAAATATTTGAATCAAATAAACCGGATGAAGCAGAATTACAATCGGCACCATCCGGTTTTTGTTTGAGCAGAGCAATTAACCCTGCATGCCTGCTGACTGTCTTATCATGTCTTCTACGACGATGTCATAGATTTCACCCACTGAATTACAGTACTCTAAGATTCTCCAGGGTTCATTTGTGTGGAAATGAATTTTTACAAGCTCTTCATCTCCTGCAGCGATAAGTGAATTACCTTCAAAATGAGATGTGATATAATCTGCAATCTCATCCTCATCAAGATCTTTATCTCTTCTGTCTATAAGAAGCTGAGTATCATAGCGATATGCGAACTGATCGTCTTCTGCATCTATACTGTTAATTGGTTCCATAATATCCTCCTTGTAAATTAATGCTAACAAACCAAGGACAATTATATCAAAAAAAATGGAATTAGCAAAAAATACTATATGATCCCATGTATTAAACATCCCCTTACTTTTAAAGCACAAGGGAAAATGCGATGAAAAATACGGCGATTTCAAAATCGATTTCGCCTATGGCATAGCAGAGCGCCTTGCCGGCGACAAAGTGGGAGATGTTGTAGGCAAAGCGGACAAACTCATGTATGAGCATAAAAATAAGGTGAAACAGGGAACGCCGGTTAGTTAAAAATGAAGGGGCTGTGAAAATGAGAAATCATGCTTCACAGCTCATTTTTTATGCTTTCATTTAATAAAAAAAAGAGGTATGCTTATTTATGAGTGCTTGAATGTTACAACACCTTAAAAATTCAGAAGGTGATAGGCACAACAATGAATACAGGTATGAAATAAATGGAAGATAATTTTGGGGATTACATTTCAAAACTAGAAGAATGCATGGCTGAAATTGAAAATTTAATTGCTGATGCTTCTGTTAAGCTACAGCAAAATGAAGAAAAGAAGGCCGTTCTTAGTAAAAAGCGCGAAGAAGAGCTTGCCAAAGCCAAAGAGAGTGCGCAGCTGGAATACGATAATAAATCAGAGAATAATACCCGTGAGCTTGAAGAACTGAATCAGATGAGAAACACGGTGATTAAACATGGTAGAATTATTAGTAATCACACATCTGCTCGTCCGAATCCTGCAGAAGCTGATCCTATTGAGCCTGATCTGACGTATCTGAAAAAGGCAGCTTTTCAAATAATTGATAATGATAAAAAAGATGATCCCATGGCGGCGCAACTTCTTGCAACATGCGCCGGATATATTTCCTTTATAGAAAAGAGAATAGAACTTCTTCAATCCGGTTTTATGGCTAAGCTATCTGTTACAGATTACGAACAGGAAGTGAAGGACAAATTTGCTGCGGGTGTAGGAGAGATTGTTCGCGAAGAGCATGAGGTTAAGGAATATCTTTCAAACCGGCTATGTAATAAACAGCTAATCAGTCTGAAAGAGCTTCTTTCAGAGAATTATAAACACTCTTTTATTACACTTGGTTATAAAGCCTGGAAAAGCAGCGCGAACGATTTAACAGATTCTATTTTTACCAGGGAAATTCCTGAATATTATTCTGAAAACAGTGGAACTATACAGTTGCCAGTTCTTTTGAAAACAGATAAGGCAACTCCGGTTTTTGTGCAGTGGCAGCCATTAAATGAACTTCATTTAAGCAGGATGCTCCAAGAGCTGTGCACTAGCTGGATTAGATTGTATGGCGCTAATAATTCTGAAATCTATTTTCTGGATCAGATAAATAGAAATGCACGTCTTCTCGGGGCACTTTCAATTGTTGTCGGAGAGCAGGGGGGTGCTATTAAAACAGCACCTGTTTCCGATGATGATATTCATAAAACGGTAGATGGACTGGAAAAGAAGATTTCGCTTATTGGAAGACAACATATAGACAGAGCACTATTTGAGGGTGAAGAACTAACAGCGAATAAAAAGACATCTCATATTCTCGTTATTATCAATGATGGAGAGGGGAATTCTATAGATTCAACTGCAAGGGGCGCAATACAGAGACTGATATACAATGGCTCAGAATGCGGCATACAGTTCCTTTGGGCTCATCAGGCGTCCGGTATGGATCAGGCGTATAAGGGAGATTGGATTAAGAACATTGAATATCAGTATCCTAACTCTATTCGCATTACTGACAGACTTCAGGAAAACCCTGGTTTTGTCATGCTGACAGAAGGAAAAAGTGAAGATTTTACATTTGAGGAAAGATTTGATCAGATCACCAGAGATGAACTGACCGAATTCTTTCATCATGATGACTCTATGCAATCTATGCAGACGGCATATTTTGAACGCTATCCGTTTAAGATTCCACAGCGCATGAAGGATTCAAAGGAACCGATTGAGGTTCCCATAGGAATTGATGAAAATGGAACACCGGTACTTATGAATTTTGATGGCGTTAATTTTGCTACTTACATTATGGGAGCATCCGGAAGTGGGAAATCTACATTGCTGCACACTATTATTGCCGGACTTGCAATGAATTACCACCCCGATGAAATGGAACTGTGGCTTGCGGATTTTAATAAGGTTGAGTTTAGCTCCTATATCAGATATCCGCTTCCGCACATAAAGAACATACTTCTTGATGACTCCAGGGAATTGGTATTTGATCTTATAGATCAGCTAATAGCTGAGCTGGACTACAGATTACAGTATCTTAGCAGGCATGGGGTTCAGGATGTTAAAGATCTTTCATCTGAGGATAGATTGCCGGCTATAGTGGTGATTATCGATGAATTTGCCCGCATGTCGGATGTGCTACAACATGAATTTGATTACCAGAAGAAAATGACGAGGCTACTTCAAACCGGTAGAAAACCCGGATTGAAATTCATTTTTGCCAGTCAGAATTATAACAATGGAATACATGGACTACGCGATGAGGCTAAAGCACAGATTCAAAACAGAATCGCATTGATGAACCCCAATAGGGGTGAAATGATTGGTGTGTTATCTATGAGTATGACAGATCAGGTTGATACATGGATAAAAGAATTGCCGGCTTACTGCTCAATTGTTAAGTTTGCGGACAAACAAACAGGCTTTTCTGTAAGACGTATCAGGAATTTTTATCCGTCACCGTCAGATGACGCCTTGGAAGGAATGCGACAATTATCTGAGTTCATGCATTCGGAAATGACACCTGTAACCGGTGATAGAGTAGATGATTCCAAGTGTTATGTAGAAAAGAACACGCTTTATCTGGATGGCAAGGTACCAAGGACATTTGATGAAGAACTTAGTAGGATAGAAGCCTATGAGGACAGTCATCAGGATGAGCTGCTTCCCGGAGATGTTCGTGTGTATCCGGGATCACCCAGAGGTTTCTATTCTGTTCGTTTCTTTAAACTGATTCCCAAGCCTTATCAGAATATTTTGGTAACCGGAGCCGGTGGAAATAGCAAAAATTCAGAGAGGGTACATGCCAGTCTTTTAGCATCTCTTACAAGAAGTTTTAGGCGTGTCGGATATCCTGTGGAGGTATGGAGTGATGACAGGGATCCGGTGTATTACCGCTATCATGATCTCTGGGATGGGGCAGAGTGCTTTGCTGATGAAGCCGCTATCTGTGGAAGAATAAGATATCTTCTTGAAGCTGTTCAAAATAGAGTAAAGCAGAACAGATTAGTGATAATTCTGGGATACGAAAGCCTTAAACAGGCATTTTCGGTAGCAGGGGAGTTCAAACTACCGATAGCATACCCCAAAATAGAAGATGTAAAGATGAAGGATGATCCTTTTTCTTTGATGGCAAAGGAAAAGGAGGGGCTTCTTAAACCAGGTGACATCGAAAAATATAATAATGATGCAATTGAGCTTAATAAAAAAATAAATGCAGAAAAAAAGGATGATGCCATTACTCCTGCTAATAAACTATATGATGCATCATCAGATTTGGAGAAGTTGTGGGCAATAGCAGGAAATATGGGAATTCATTTTGTGCTTTGTTGTCCTGATCCAAATATGATTGAAAGATTGCGAATTAGAATGGACTATTTCATGCATCAGATATTTTTTGATATGCCTTTGTCTTTCTTAAGGAGATATATCAGGGGGGATGTGGATTTATTAAACCTTGAAGGAGCGGTTGGATATTATCAGGAAAATCAGGAGGGTTATTCCTTTAAGGCTCATTTGTATCCGAATGTTCCACTGGATGGATGGTGTGTGAAAAACGGTGTGATTAGTGAAGAATAAATGGGGGTAATATGGACTTTACAGTAGATATTTCTCAAAATGGTGCGCAGACTCTTACTACTACTTCAAAAGAATTAGAGAAAGCTGCCAGTGAAATAGACAGGTCTCTGCAACAGCTAGTGAAGATTGCTCAGACTTGTGGTGGTGACCTGGGGATTTATGCAGGAGAAGTGGATTCTTTTATTGTTGACCAGCAGATACAGGTAAATAAGTGTAGAGATTCCGTGACTATACTGGCTCAAAAGATGAATTCTTTGGCATCATGGATACTTCTCAAGGTTTCAGAATATCAGAAGGAGGAGGCAGTAGGAGTTATTGCATCCGCAAATGAAGCATTGAGAATAGATGCTCAAAGATCTGATTTTGTTACGAAAAAATCGGGATTTGGTAATATCTCATTTGCTCAGCAGGAAAGCGGCTTTGTTTTTACAAAGGGTGCTAATTACGAAAAATTTATAAAGGGGTATTATGACTATGAACATACAACATATCAGGCATACGAAACGGTGGTGACCGAAACTATTTCTGCATCCATGATTGAGGGACTTAGGTTCAGCCCGGATGAAGTCAATAATCCTGATGTTTTTTGGGGAGATAATACCAAAGATTTTTATATGGAAATTGCATCCCGCATTCCAGAAGTAAGAGATGCATTAGCACAGGGAAGAGAGTTATCGGATCTTATCGATGATCCTGAGCTTGGCACATGTGCCAGCCTCTATTTTGATCCCAGGAATATTCCTAAAGTAGATAAATGGGATGACTATTATTGTTTCAACGGTCATGGCAGACATAGGATTATTGCTGCCATGGAGCTTGGATTTGATATTTCAGTACGCATTGCAGGCGAACGTCATTACATAGAACAATAATATATTCATGGAAGGAGGTCATATATGGATGATTTTACAGTAATGATTAGTGCAGAGGGAGCGCAGTCGCTTTATGAGATGCAGAAAGCGTTGGTGGAATCACAGCAAAGAATTTTAGACGCTAACGAAGCATTAAAGAAAATAACAGAAGAGGTCAGTGATGACTTGGGGACATATAAACTAAGAACCGAAGAGATTATTTCAATGACTACAAAGGCTGCAGAGAGAGGAAGTACAGCAGTTAACACATTATCAACGAACCTCGGCAAAGTTGCCGATTGGATTATGACTAAGATTTCCTGATCAAAGTCCAGCGGTGTGATGTCAAGTAAAGAAAAATAAAAAATCTTTTATTTTTTGACATTTTTCACGAAAAGAAAAAACGACCACCTAAGCCCTGTCGACCATATTTTTAAATGAGCAGGGCGTACTCATCAGCAAGTAGGTGATACTACTATGCTGGACGATATAGACGATTGTCTTTCAGCAGTCGAAAGACTAATCGCACAAGTTTACGAGCAGTTAATGCGAGTGCACGTTTGTGTTGGTATCTGTTCACCTCTTTGTACTTGAGGTGATAGAAGTCGCTGTATTCTTTGTCGCATCTTACAAGAGATAATGCTGCTTCACACAGATAATACTTTAAAAATCGGTT
>NZ_JNKH01000030.1:0-40576 GCF_000701985.1 Butyrivibrio sp. WCE2006
AATATAGGATTTGCCCCTTTGCCGAAGGCAACTGGAATGGGCAAATCCAGTTGCTGTGAGCACAGTAAGGTGTGAACAGTAATACTGCAGGAGAATTAGCAAGCAAAATCCTTTCCAGTTAGCTTGATGAAAAACTTTACCGCGCATATAATTAAAATGTGTGTCAAATAACTACAGACAATATGGAGCTGAATACCGTTAGTGCAAGTACTTTGGGCGCTTATGGTATCCGTATCCGAACGGACTAAGTCGGATATAAGCTGGCATTTATATAGGAGAAATAATATGAGCGATAAATTCGATAATAACGGAAATGACGGGTTTGACTTCAGAGAAGTTATGGACTCTTCAGTTAATAATGATGAGGCTAAATCTGAGCATGAAAATGAGAAAAAGGATAAAGACTCAGTGACCTCAGTTAGCGGTAGTGTGGAAGATACTACAGGTAAAAAGGAAGGTTCTCAAAATAAAGAGAGCGAATACGAGGATGTCTGCTTCATGTGCAGACGACCTGAGAGTAAAGCCGGAAAGATGTTTCATTTACCCAATGGTATCTGTGTATGTGATGACTGTATGCATAAAACCATGGATACTGTAAGCCAGTTTGATTATCAGAACCTGTTAAATAACCCTAATCTCATGAATGAGTTAAATAAACACAGTGGGATGCCGGGGCTGAATTTTATGGATTTTGGTGACTTCATGAACACGGGTGGAATACCAAACTCCCAGAAGATTAAGAAGAAAAAAGAGGAAGACATTAAGGTAAAGCCTGTGTTTGATATTGAGCACATGCCTGCACCTCACAAGATCAAGGCTAAGCTTGACGATTTTATTATAGGTCAGGAAAAGGCTAAGAAGATTATTTCCGTTGCTGTTTATAATCACTATAAGCGTGTTAAGACAGGAACAATGGATGACATAGAGATCGAGAAATCAAACATACTGATGATCGGACCTACCGGAAGTGGTAAGACATATCTGGTTAAGACTCTTGCCAAGTTATTGGATGTGCCGCTTGCCATAGCTGATGCTACGTCTCTTACAGAGGCAGGATATATCGGTGACGATATTGAAAGTGTTGTAAGTAAGCTTCTTGCAGCTGCCGGGAATGATATTGACAGAGCTCAGCAAGGTATCATCTTTATCGACGAAATTGATAAGATTGCAAAGAAAAAGAATACAACATCCAGAGATGTTAGCGGAGAATCTGTTCAGCAGGGAATGCTTAAACTCTTAGAGGGAGCAGACGTTGAAGTTCCTGTTGGAGCAAGCAGCAAGAATGCTATGGTTCCCATGGCTACT
This sequence comes from Butyrivibrio sp. WCE2006, assembly GCF_000701985.1. Classification (NCBI taxonomy): domain Bacteria; kingdom Bacillati; phylum Bacillota; class Clostridia; order Lachnospirales; family Lachnospiraceae; genus Butyrivibrio; species Butyrivibrio sp. WCE2006. The sequence goes on from NZ_JNKH01000030.1 coordinate 1,306, forward strand.
GTTAACACCAGAAATATTCTGTTTATCTGTGGCGGTGCTTTCCCTGATCTTGAAGAGATCATCAAGCAGAGACTGAACAGGCAGACTTCAATAGGTTTTGATGCAGACTTAAAGGACAAGTGGGATAAGGATCCTGATCTTATTACAAAAGTTACTGTGGATGATCTTAAGAAATTTGGAATGATTCCAGAATTTTTAGGTCGTCTTCCTATCATATGCACTCTTAAGGGATTGTCCAAGGATATGCTGGTCAAGATTCTTGAGGAGCCGAAAAACGCGATTCTTAAGCAGTACCAAAAGCTCCTGGCGTTCGATGAGGTTAATCTTGAATTCGACAGAGATGCCCTTGAAGCTATTGCTGAGAAGGCCATGGAAAAAGAGACAGGAGCCAGAGCTCTGCGCGCAATAATAGAGGAATTCATGCTTGATATCATGTATGAGATTCCAAAGGATGACAACATAGGAAGCGTAACTATTACCGGAGATTACATCAGAGGAAAAGGCGGTCCCAGAATAGAGCTTAGGACTACCGAGGTTCCAAAGGCCATTCCGGTAAAAAATTCAGATGACTAAAGTGGATAGCATACAAAAAGTAACAAAGATATTTTTGCATATGCTGCCGGGGAAAAAGCAAACAATATAAAAAAGTAAATGAAAGCCTTCACCGTTGAAAAATGGCGAAGGCTTTTTATAAACTCATTAACTAAACGGATGGAGCGTAATTAAGCTGTGATAAATGTACCGGCTTTTCCTTTAAGTGCAGCGGATACTTCTGAAAGAGATGTTATAAGTACGCTACCTGAAGGATTCTTTTTAAGGAATTCGATGGCTGCCTCGATCTTGGGAAGCATATTTGTTGCACCAAACTGACCATCACGTATGTACTCTGTAGCTGTAGCGACATTCATGCGGTCAATCGGAGCCTGAGAGTCTTTTCCGAAGTCTGTGTATACGTTAGGCACAGATGTAAGGATGATAAGTCTGTCGGCACCTAAATCTGCAGCAAGCTTTCCTGCAATAGCGTCTTTTTCAATAACTGCTGAAGCTCCTTTAAGGACATGGCCCTGTTCAATAACAGGAATTCCGCCGCCGCCACATGCAATTACTATCTGACCGGCATCTGCAAGAGTACGGATGGCATCTATTTCAACTATATCTATTGGCTTGGGAGCAGCAACGATACGAAGATATCCTTTTCCGGGAACTTCCTGAACAAAGTTGCCCTTCTTTATCTCGTTATCGGCATCCTCTTTTGACATGTATCTTCCGATAACTTTTGTGGGTGAATAGAAAGCCTCATCGTAAGGATCAACCGTAACCTGAGTAAGAATAGTACTTACAGGAGTTGAGATTCCACGGCTTGTAAGCTCGCTCTTAAGGGAATTCTGAAGGTCGTATCCGACATAGCCCTGGCTCATGGCGCTGCAGACACTCATTGGTGCAGGAGTATAGTCTATATAAATTCTTCTGAGCTCTGTCATCGCCTTGTGAATCATACTTACCTGCGGGCCGTTGCTGTGTGTGATGCTCAACTGGTAACCTGCCTCTACAAGATCTGCAAGAGCTTTAGCAGTGACTTTGACAGCTTCCATCTGTTCTGTGGTTGTATATCCAAGTGCCTCATGTCCAAGAGACACTACTGCCTTCCTGTTTTCCATAACAAATTCCTCCGTTATTTGACCTAAGGGGTACCACTTGCGGTGGGATCCTTAGGGCAGTCCATTATTTTCATATTTGGTTTGACACTATCTTTTGATGTTTAATTATAGCACGATATATACATGAAAAGAATAATTATCGTTTTCCCAAAATGTATTCTCTAAACAGTGATTCGCCATTTTCGAGAAGCATTTTGTAAGTATCAACAAACACTTCGTAAATAGGCAAAGAGCGCTTATCAAGGTCATAGGTTTGCGGAACTTCATTAAGCGCAGTATCTATGTCTGCCGCAATTTTCATGGCAACGTTCTTATCCGGCATGGGAATCATGCCAAGAAAAGCTGAACTATAGGCTTTGCTGGAAGTGCAGGAGCTGATATAACAGGCTGCACAATCGGCCCATTCTTCTTTTATCATTGCTTTCTTCTCATCTGAAGTGCTGGGGTCTGAGTATTCATCCAGCTTAAAGTCATTTAGAAAGCCTTCTGTTTCCTTCTTGCGCTTTTTTGCAAAGAAGCCAAGCCCTGAAGATCTGTTACTTGTTAACAGCATCATAAAGGCACGCATATAGCGGTCTATGTATTGGGATCCTCTTTTCTCGTAGCGACCTTCGAGCAGTTCTGAATAGTAAGATATCTGCTGCTTTGTCAGAGGTTCTTCAGGAGCGTAATCTATATTTTTGTCAGGATTCTCATTAAGCAGTCCCTGTAAAAATGATTTTCTCTGATCGATGTCAGTAATCTCATGAAAATTGTGGACTTGCTTAATTGGAGAATTGTATAAGCTGTTGTTATTTATCATTATTAATCCTTAATGAATGTGGCTCATAAATGGCCTACATCTCCAGCTTGTTATGCCTTCGATCGTAGGTCAGTATACCGTTTACTTCTTCCTCAACGTCAGAAAGCTGGGTATAAACAGCACCGGCGAGACCTTTTTTCTTAAGATTTTCAATGGTTTCGTTCATGAGGCTGTTGAAAGCTTTCTTAAAGTCTGATACTGTATCGAATCTTTTATAGCCATATATTCTGTCAACACTGCTATGACCGCTGATATAACAGGTATATCCGCCATATTCTGATATAACGAAAGCTCTGCGCTTTTTATCAGCGATTACGTCAAGCGGTCTGAAATAATTATGGACACTTCTAAAGTCACCGCCATTTTCATCAAACCATCCGCTTGCCTGGTCTATCAGTCTGTTGTCGGCAAATTGCCTTGCTTGAATTGTAGCTGCAGAAGCATTGAATTGTCCCCAGCCTTCATTGAAAAGAACCCACACGGAAATACTGGGTACATTGATGAGGTGCTGGATTGTCTCCTCCATCTCCCTGGTCCATTCTTTACGGCCGTCGGCAGATTCTCTTGAAAAGATATGATAATTAATTGGACCATCAGGCATATGTCCAAACACACCGGGAAATAGTGTGGGGAGATAGCTTACTACCGGCTTTGCGTAGGATGAACCTCCGCTGACCATATCCTGCCATACTATCATTCCAAGTCTGTCGCAGTGATAATACCATCTGGCTGCCTCGACTTTTATATGCTTTCTCAGCATATTGAAGCCAAGCCTTTTCATCTCCTGAATGTCAAAAATCAGAGCTTCATCACTCGGCGCAGTGTACAGACCGTCTGGCCAGTAGCCCTGGTCGAGAACTCCGTTCAGGAAATAAGGCTTACCGTTTAAGAAAAATAACGGGTGACCTTCTGCATCAAGTTGCCTTGTGAATGAGCGCATACCAAAGTAGGTCCATGCTTCATCGGAACCTGCTTTAATACATACCTGATAAAGATAAGGATCTTCAGGCGTCCACAGATGAGCCTTCGGTATGGCTATCTTGCAGGAGTAAACGTGAGTTGATATGTGTTTGCCTTCGATATCCGGCGAGAAGGTGCTGAGTTCATCAGATGAATGACTGAAGGAATCGTGAAAATCTTCAGATTCGAAGCGGTCACGTTCCTTGTCGCTTCTGTGGGTAGTATCACCCTCATTTTCAGCTATAAGTATCTCTTTATTTGCATCAAATATCTTGATGCTGATCGGAGAAATATCGTTGGTGTGAATCGTAACATATATAACGTCCAGATCTCTGTCCGGTATTATTCTGTAAGCGGTTATATGGGTCTTGGGAACGATCTCCATCCAGACTGTCTGCCAGATTCCGCTCTGGGCAGTATAATACATACCACCGCGCTTCAAGGTCTGTTTTCCTCTGCTGTGATAGGATGAGTCGGAATCATCCTGAACACAAACCGTAAGAACGCCTGAAAGTTTAGGGAATGAGCCTTTCAGGGCGTCAGTAATATCGATTGTAAAAGGAAGATAGCCTCCTGTATGAGCACCGACAGGCGTGCCGTTTATGAAAACGATGGCGCGCTGATCACAGGCTCCAAAATGCAGAAGTATCCTGGAATCAGGAGTCGGAAGTTCGATTTCACCCAGATCTTTTTTGTACCAGAGATATTCATCGGGCTTTAACTGGCGTTCAACACCTGAAAGAAGGGCTTCCGGGGAGAATGGAACCAGTATCTGACCATCCATTTTTTTAGGGTGAACATTGCTTTTTGTAAAAGCGTATTCCCACGATCCGTTGAGGTTTATATAGCTATTGCGCACAAACTGCGGACGGGGATATTCCTTAAGTACGTTGTCTTTATCAAGTGAATCTCCCCAGACAGTGGTAAGTTTGTGGAGAACATCATCTTCGTGTGTTTTATCGATAGCTTTGATTGCGTCAATTAAGTCCATTTTCTAGTCCTTCCATTAAGTAAGAAGCTTTGTTAACGCTGCACAAGGTCCTGGTAGAAAGCAGCAGTGGCGGTTGAAAGATAAGATATCACCCACAAAAGTGGCAGGAAGCATGCAAGTGTGCCGATTATAGCCAAAGGAATATAACTAATATACAGAAGCAGAAGTCTGTGCTTGTGGCCTTTCATGAGCTTGGCACTTGTCTTTAAGATTGAAAATGCATCCTTTTCCGGGAAATCCTGCAAAAGGTAATATGACTGTGAAAACATCAGTCTTACATAAATATTAACGATAGAGATCATGAGAGTTATTGCCAGTACTGTGAGCGGAACTTTAGGATCTATGGCTCCGTTTAAAACTCTGTTCTGGGCGCGAATTACAGTGAAGAGCTGCAGCGGGATAATTGTCAGAATATCCATTACTGCCAGCGGAATCTGCAAAATAATGGCTTTATCCGGGTGATTTCTGAATCCCTGAAAAAGATCGGATACGGAAACCGGCTGACCATATACTATGTTCATGAATAGATAGGCAAGTCCTGACTGAAATACACCAAAAAACAGGTTTATTAAAAGTGTGGCTGCAAAATAAATCAGATATGATATCAGATTACTGGGGATAATCGCCCCTACTACGATATTTACGATGATAATCGCTAAGATTCTATACAGAATTACGGCAGCTATGGAAGTTCCATAGTGTCCAAGTAATTGCTCCCTCGCAGTTGCTTTGATCATTGAAGTATTCATGTTTTGTTTCATACATTCCTCTTATAAAATTAAATTTAAACCATTGCAAAATGGCTCCTAAAAATAAGGCGAAGCATAAAGCTTCACCTTATTATAAACGTTTTTGAATATCTAAAATACAGATCTGCTTAAACAGCAGCATCAAAACTTGATCCGATCAGTCCACTGGCAGCGTCGGCTGATTTGCGGTTTTTCATATAAGGATTTTGTTCATTTTTATACATGATCTGAGTGGTGGTAAGGCCACCGGAAACGTAGGTCCTTCCGCATTCAGGACATATGGCTGTCTGTATTTTAACTGATGCCTGTAAAACTTTGCCATCACCTTCTGCAGCCTTTTTGTATGCGTTGGATACGTGTTCCTGCTCATGTCCGCGGACTCTGGAAGGTGCTGCTTCAGGAGAAATATGAGCGGCACTCTTAAATGAGACATTTTCATCTGAACCATCAATATATTTACGGTTCTTGCATGTCTCACACTCAGCCGGGGATGAACGCATTCCGGGCTTTTTCTCAACGGATTCTCCGGGATTTAATGATACTTTTCCGGCATCAGTACCTAAAACTGATCCGGCAGCGGCTTCAGAAACGGTTCCTGAGCCTCCATTATTAAAAGCAGGGCCAAAGAATCCGGATGCATATGAACTATTAAATCCAATTCCATTGATTCCGCTCATAAGCACACCCTCTTAATCCAGATAAGGAAGGTCAAGCTCTATTCCAAAGCTGTCGGCGATCTCCTTAAACATATCATCAAAGCTTTCACCGCTAATAGCCTGTGAATACTGATTGACCATCTTGTGAGCTTCGGGATCGGTAAATACCGTCACGAAGGATGAAACCATCAGTGCATAACCACCAATCAATCCGATAAGACCGAAGATAATTCCTCTTTTAGCCTGCGGATAAAGCTTTCCGGCAGAATCTCTTGAGAGAAACGCCAGGGTTATTGCAATTCCTCCGAGAATAATGGAGAAATAAACGCTTAATAATAATGCAATCGATACCAGACCCAAAATTGATGCGATGGTTGCAAGTGATACCCTGGGATTTAAAGGGTTATGAGTCTGATTATACTCAAAACTTTCATTCATATCCGGTAGTGTAAGTCCCTCCTCTGTAAACGCCGGTTTATATCTGATAAGAACCTTCCGATATTCACCTGAAGATTACGACATCATGTGAGATATTGCTAACCGGCTGCATATGCATGTCAACACATAAAAGATGACAATATTTCAATTTAAGTTTACCGCAAAACGAGGGAAAAGTGTATTAAATTTTGGTGAAATCTGGTCATGCAGTGACAACGTTATCTGTTGATTTTTTACGCCATTTAATATTGTAATATAAAATTTCAATAACGCAGCAGCACATCCAGCCTACAGGATAGCCAAAGCCCACCCATTTGGGATCGTTTACCACGTAGTTTGTGAGCAAAAACAGATATATCTGTCTGATTACAACGAAAGTGGCAATCATTATGTACATCGGGCCCTTGGAATCTCCTCTTCCGCGAAGTGCAGCAGCCAGAGTGTGGTTTACGCAGTTCGCGATCAGGAAAAACACGTTGGTTCTTATGAAAAGAGAACCAAATTCGATTACTGACTCGTCTGATGAAAACAGTCTGATGGCAGGTGCTGCAAAAATATACAGAAGGAGCGCTATTACAAAAGTGATCATGGTTGAGAGCAAAATTGCGTCTCTGGTACCCTTTTCAGCGCGCTTAACTTTTCCTGCACCTATGTTCTGACTTACAAAGGTTGTGGCTGCCATGGCAACGCTGGACATGGGTAGCATTATGAAGGTGTCAAGCTTGTTGTAGCTGCTCCATCCTGCCATACAGCTTGAGCCGAAATGGTTTATATATGATTGGACAAACACATTTGAGAAAGCTGTTATTACTGACTGAATACCTGCAGGAAGTCCTACTACAAAGATCATTTTCAGAATCTTAGGATCAAGTGACAGATCTTTCCAAACAAGCTTATAGATATCGTTGGTACTTGTTAAGAGGAAAAGCGTAAGAATCGCCGAAACCATCTGAGATATTATTGTGGCATATGCAACACCTGCAATTCCTGTGTGAAGACCAATAACAAAAAACAGATCAAGAATTATGTTCATGACACTGGTAAGGATCAGGAACATAAGTGGCCTTGTGGTATCGCCTACAGCTCTAAGTATTCCGCTTCCCATGTTATAGATGAGAAGTCCCGTAAAGCCAAGGAAATAAATTCGAAGGTAAGTAGTGGCATCTGCCATAACATCATCAGGGGTTGCCATAAATCTGAGCATTGGCTTTACGCCAAGGCTTCCAATAATTGTAAAGACCACACAGAATATGAAGGTGGTGGTCATTGTGGTTTCTATGGCTTTATGAAGATTCTTTAAATCCTTTCCTCCGAAATATCTTGATATAAGTACGCCTGCACCGATAGAGAAACCGTTAAAGAAGAACACCAGCATGTTGATGATCATTGTGGTGGAACCGACCGCCGCAAGAGCTTCTTTTCCTACAAAATTGCCTACAACTATGGAGTCAACGGTGTTGTAGAGCATCTGGAATATATTGCCCAGCATCAGAGGCATGGCAAACATAATAATTTGGAATATGATGGAACCTTTTGTCATATCCCTGGTTGTTGTTTTAGTTTGTGACATAAAAATACCCTTCTTTTTTAAAATACTGAATATTAGTTTAGCACAACTAAATATGACAATTAAGAGATGAAATTTGATATTTGAGGAATGATTTTTTACATTATGCAAATTATACAGACATTGAAAAAGATGATAGTGTCATAGTAAAATAAAAATCGCGTATGAAGTCCAAACGTATTTTAAGATAGCGTTTAGAGTATGTCAGATAAAACCATTGTTTTTAGAGCCCGGTACCGTTCAAGAACGAAGTGATTGATTAACGGTACCGGCAACAGACCGGTCTGAGTCATATAAAAAACTATGTTTATAGATGAGGAGAATTACAGTCGTAATGGATATTTTACAGAAAATCACAGAAGAACTCAGTGTACAGAAATGGCAGGTAGAGGCAGCAGTCAAGCTTATTGACGAAGGCAACACTATCCCGTTTATTTCCAGATACCGTAAGGAAGTGACAGGTTCCCTTAACGATGAGCAGCTTAGAACTCTCGGAGAGAGACTTACGTACTTAAGAGGTCTTGAAGAGAAAAAGGAACAGGTTATTTCCAGCATCGAGGAGCAGGGTAAGCTCACTGATGAACTTAAGGCGAAGATTATAGCTGCGGAGACACTGGTAGCTGTTGAGGATCTTTACAGACCATACAGACCAAAGAGAAAAACCAGGGCATCTGTTGCCAAGGAAAAGGGTCTTGATGGACTTGCAGATATTATTAGAGCACAGGAGACAACGAAATCTCTTGTGGAAGAAGCAACTCCCTATGTCAGTGAAGAAAAAGGAGTTAAGAACATTCAGGAAGCAATTCAGGGGGCTATGGACATCATCGCCGAGGAAATCTCTGATAATGCAGACTACCGCACATATATCCGTGAGGAGACTTGGAATCAGGGTTTTGTGACATCTGTTGCCAAGGATGAGAAGGCAGAGAGCGTTTATGAGATGTACTACAATTTCGAGGAGCCTGTTAATAAGATCCTCGGGCACAGAGTTCTTGCTCTTAACCGTGGTGAAGCAGAGAAATTCCTCACAGTAAAGATCACAGCTCCTGAGGAGCAGATACTTCGTTTTCTTGAAAAGAAAACTATTGTAAAGGATAATCCGGAGACAACTCCTGTACTTGTGGCAGTTTGCAAGGATTCCTATGACAGACTTATAGCTCCAGCCATTGAGCGTGATATCAGAAATGAACTCACGGAGAAGGCAGAGGATAGCGCCATCGGCGTATTTGGTAAGAACTTGGAGCAGCTCCTTATGCAGCCTCCTATCGCCGGTAAGACCGTGCTTGGATGGGATCCTGCTTTCAGAACAGGTTGCAAGCTCGCAATTGTTGATGCAACAGGAAAAGTGCTTGATACAAAGGTAATTTATCCCACAGCTCCTCAGAACAAGGTAGAGGAAGCAAAGGAAGAACTCAAAAAGCTTATCAAGAAATATGATGTTGACCTTATTTCAGTAGGTAACGGTACTGCTTCAAGAGAATCAGAACAGGTAATAGTTGAGCTTATTAAGGAGCTTGATAAGCCTGTTCAGTATGTAATTGTTAATGAGGCAGGTGCTTCCGTATATTCTGCAAGTAAGCTTGCAACTGAGGAATTCCCTCAGTTTGATGTAGGTCAGAGAAGTGCTGCATCTATCGCAAGACGTCTTCAGGATCCTCTTGCAGAGCTTGTTAAAATTGATCCTCAGAGTATCGGTGTTGGTCAGTATCAGCATGATATGAACCAGAAGAAGCTTGGCGAAGCCCTCTCAGGTGTAGTTGAGGACTGCGTTAACAAGGTAGGTGTTGATCTTAATACAGCATCGGCACCACTTCTTACTTATATATCAGGTATCAGCAAGGTTATTGCCAAAAATATTGTTGATTATAGAGAAGCTAACGGAAAGTTCCAGAGCAGAGATGAGCTCCTTAAGGTTCCAAAGCTCGGACCCAAGGCTTATGAGCAGTGTGCAGGATTCCTTAGAATCCATGATGGTAAGAATGCTCTTGATGATACAAGTGTACATCCTGAGTCCTATGAAGCAGCAGAGAAGCTTATGGATAAGCTTGGACTTACAATGGAGGATGTAAGGGAAGCACAGAAGAAGAGTGCCAAGGCCAAAGCTGATGCCAGGAAGGCAGAGAATAAGCCTCAACCAAAGCCTAAGAAAAAGGAAAAACAGTTTGTAGTTAAGAATACAAATACAGCTATGGGTGCAGCTCTGGCAGCAGCACTTAACGGAGCTAATCTTGGAGTTGATAGCGGTGTATCACTGTCATCTTCAGATATGGGAATTTCCGGAGCAGATACAGGAAAAGGTGGAAATGCTAAAAATGTAGGTGGCAGCCTCCTTAAGAAAGTAGGAGATAAGAAGAAGCTTGCTGAGGAGCTTGGCGTAGGTGAAATCACACTTACAGATATTCTCTCAGAGCTTGAGAAGCCTTCACGTGATCCCAGAGAGAGCATGCCCGCTCCTATCCTTAGAAGTGATGTAATGGATATGAAGGACTTAAAGCCCGGAATGATCCTTAAGGGAACAGTCAGAAATATCGTAGACTTCGGTGCTTTTGTGGATATAGGTGTCCATCAGGACGGACTTGTTCATATCTCACAGATTACAGACCGCTACATCAAGCATCCTCTTGATGCTGTAAGCGTAGGGGATATCGTAGATGTTCAGGTCATAGAGGTTGATGTTAAAAAGCAGAGAATCGGACTTACCATGAAGATAAAGAAGTAAGAATATAAAACGAGAGCCATGTTGAAATGCATGGCTCTCGTAGTTTTTATAAAAATACATTAGTGATCAATTTCATAATCCAGAATCTGTCCATCGGACACCCTGATATCATATTGGTACTCTTTACCATATATATAGAATTCTACTTCATAGATATTTTCACCATGATCGTAGTCATTTTTAACTTCAGAGCCGGTAGTCTCAGCAGCGGTGAAGCCTGCGTGTTTTAGAGCAATTTCAAGAGCCTGATCCGGAGTTATCTCCTCCGGTGGGGGAGTTTTCATGGAATCCTTCGCCTTGCGCTTCTCCTCGTCATAGTACATGTAGTAGAGTATTTTGCCGGTAGAAGCTTCAATCTCATAATAATACTCATCAGGTTCTGCAATGAAACCTATATCATATTGCGCAATTCCGTTCTCCACTTCTCTTTCGGATTTTATGATGGTGACGTTTTCTTCCTTGCAGCCTGCATTGTGAAGAGCAATCCGCTTGGCGTCATCGAGAGAAATCTCTGAATCCTTCATAGCGCGTGCAGGTGAAAAGAATAAAGTGGCAGCCAGAGCAATGGCAGTAATGGGGATTACAAAAAGGATCTTTTTCATTTGAATATCTCCTCGTAGGAAAAGCAACAAAGCAGTTGAAAACATCAGTAAGAGCAAAAGCTCCTTTAACTTATACATCTATATATCTAATTATATGTTTTCAAGGAGAGGTAAGAATGAAAGGTTTATAAAATATAGATAAATTGTTTTGAAATAGAGAGTTGCGGCATCAGCCTTGATAGAATGAATATTGAATGCAGCTGTGATAGAAAATGCGGCAAATAGTGTGAAACAAACCCATTTTTTTTTCAAACCTTTATTACCCTTTTAATAGTATTATTGTGGAAACTACATCATTAATTATAGTGCCAGGTGGGCATATTAAAACAATATTCAATTATTGCTATTTCGTTTTTTTTATAAAACATCTTGCAAGAATCAAATTAATATAGTAGTGTATCTTTCAGATATGACAATTCCATATTGTTACATTTCTCTTATTCAGAGTGGTGGAGATACATAGGATCTGTGAAGCCACGGCAACCCCGGACATCCGGAAGGTGCCAACCTGAGCGTAGTGAGTAAGTGATCGAATACCGCATTGCTTTTTATTTTGGCGGTAGGATCTGCGAGCAATAAGAGGATTTGATTATCTGATATCAGGTCCGCTTGGCGTCGCTAAGCGGATTTATTTTTGCTTTTTAAGCAAAAAGTTCAATGTTTTGTTTGAGCGCTAAGAGCGCAGAAAGGAATTTAAAATGGCAGAAAAGTTTATTTTTACTTCTGAGTCAGTTACTGAGGGACATCCCGATAAAATTTGTGATAACATCTCTGATGCTATCCTTGATGCCTGCCTTGCACAGGATCCCATGAGCCGTGTTGCTTGTGAGACAACAACTTGCACAGGTTTTGCACTTATCACAGGTGAGATCACAACCAAGGCTGTTGTTGATTATGCCAAGATCGCAAGAGACACTATCGTAGAGATCGGCTATGACAGCTCAGAGAAGGGCTTCGATGGTAACACATGTGCAGTTATGGTTGCTCTTGATCAGCAGTCAGCTGACATCGCTATGGGTGTTGATAAGGCTATCGAGGCTAGAGAGAACAAGATGACTGATGAGGAGATCGAGGCAATCGGTGCCGGAGATCAGGGTATGATGTTCGGTTATGCTACCAATGAGACAGAGGAGCTTATGCCTTACGCTATCTCACTTGCTCACAAGCTTACAAAGAAGCTTACAGAGGTTCGTAAGAACGGAACTCTTCCTTATCTTAGAGCAGATGGTAAGAGCCAGGTTTCAGTTGAGTATGATGAGAACGGCAAGCCAGTTAGACTTGAGGCTATAGTTGTTTCAACTCAGCATGATGATAAGGTTACTCAGGAGCAGATCCACACAGATATCAGAAAGTATGTCATCGATGCAGTTGTAGATGCAGCTATGGTTGATGATAATACTAAGATTTATATCAATCCTACAGGCCGTTTCGTAATCGGTGGACCTCAGGGTGATGCAGGTCTTACAGGACGTAAGATCATCGTTGATACTTATGGCGGAGCTGCCCGTCACGGCGGCGGTGCTTTCTCAGGTAAGGATTGCACAAAGGTTGACCGTTCAGGTGCTTACGCAGCCCGTTACGTTGCAAAGAACATCGTAGCTGCAGGCCTTGCTGATAAGTGTGAGATTCAGCTTTCATACGCTATCGGTGTTGCTCAGCCTACATCAATCCTTGTTGATACTTTCGGAACAGGTAAGGTTTCTGATGAGAAGCTTACAGAGGCTGTTCGTAAGACTTTCGATCTTCGTCCTGCAGGAATCATCAAGATGCTTGACCTTCGTCGCCCTATCTACAAGCAGACAGCTGCTTATGGTCACTTTGGACGCAACGATCTTAACCTTCCCTGGGAGAAGACAGATAAGGCTGAAGAGCTTAAGAGCCAGGTTAATGCCTGATTGATTCTAAGTTAAGTGGTGGTTACAGATAAAAAGACCATTATATAGCTGATAATTATGAGCCTCCTTGTAAGGGTATACTTACAGGGAGGTTTTTTATGATATATTGATTATGAAAGGAAAAGACTATGGACTTACTAAAAAAATTCGTACCGTATTACAAACCATACATAGGTGTATTTGTACTTGATCTTGTGGCAGCTTCAATTCTTTCGCTGATAGATCTTGTTTTTCCGCAGCTCCTCAGGGTACTCAGGCAGACGCTCTTTTTAGAGAGTCCTGATAAGATAATTGCCGGTATCGTAAGGCTTGCTATAGTTCTTCTTATAATGTATACCGTTCGTGCTCTTTGTAAGCATTATGTTACTTACCAGGGACATATGATGGGTGCCAAAATGGAATCCGGAATGAGAAGTGATCTGTTTGAGAAATTTGAGAGCTTTTCATTTTCATATTATGACAGGAATAATACCGGTGAGATGATGAGTAAGCTGATATCGGATCTTTTTGACATATCTGAGCTTGCGCACCATGGACCTGAAAATATTTTTATCTCAGTAGTAAAACTTATAGGATCCTTTGCGATTCTGCTGACCATGAATGTTCCAATGACTCTTATCCTGGCAGCAGTTGTGGTTTGTATGGCGATCTTTTCATACAACCAGAATGGCGTAATGAGAAGAACTTTCTTCGATAACAGGAAGAAGATTGCAGGAATAAATACCTCTCTTCAGGACACCCTTGGCGGGATACGAGTAGTAAAATCCTTCACAGGTGAAGAGATTGAGAAGAGCAAATTTGATAAGAGCAATCAGGCATTTCTTGATTCCAAGAAGGCTAACTACCTGACAATGGCACTTTTCCAGTCCGGAAATAACTTTTTTGAAGGACTTTTATACATAGCTGTTATAGTATCCGGTGGATTTTTTATTGCACAGGGAAGCTTGTCTGTAGAGGATCTGGCAGTTTATGCTCTTTACATAAATGTATTTATCGCTCCGGTAAATGTTCTTATTGAGTTTACAGAGCTTCTTCAGAAGGGGGCAGCAGGCTTCCAGAGATTCAGAGATGTGATGGATATTATGCCTGAGATCGTCGATGCTCCAGATGCACAGGCGCTGACAGATTGCAAGGGCACTGTGGATTATGAAAATGTATCTTTTTCATACGATGACGATGAGGAGAGAGTTTTGGATAACATCAATCTTCACGTTGATGCCGGTAAAAAGGTGGCAATCGTAGGACCCTCAGGCGGCGGAAAATCTACACTTTGCTCACTTCTTCCCCGTTTTTATGATGTTACTAAGGGTTCAGTAAAAATTGATGGGAAGGATGTAAGAACCCTCACGCAAAAATCTTTAAGAGGTGTCATTGGTATCGTACAGCAAGAGGTGTATCTTTTTAATGGGACCATAAGAGAGAACATTGCTTACGGAAAACAGGATGCAACTCTTGAGGAGATAAAGGATGCAGCTAAGAAGGCTGACCTTGATGAATTCATATCTTCGCTTCCAAACGGTTATGATACCTTTGTGGGAGAGCGCGGAGCAAGATTATCCGGAGGACAGAAGCAGAGAATTGCCATCGCCCGTGTTTTCCTTAAAAATCCCCCGATACTGATACTTGATGAGGCAACAAGTGCTCTTGATAATGAGTCTGAAAAGTATATCCAGGAGAGTCTGGACAGACTTGCTGTTGGCAGAACAACCATTACTATTGCGCACAGACTTTCTACTATCAGGAATGCGGACGAGATTATAGTTCTTGATTCAGACGGAATACAGGAAGTGGGGAATCATCAGGAACTACTATCTAAAAACGGTATCTACGCAAAGTATTATCGTATGCAGGTCGGATAATTATTGATTCAATATTTGACTGGTACCTTTCAAGAATGCTAAGCATGATTTGGTAATGGTATTGAAAAACAGACCGGTATGAGTCAGATAAAAACTTTTGGTTATAAATGAGGAGTAAACATGTCATTTGCACACTTACATGTACATACAGGGTACTCATTGCTGGATGGTTCCAACAAGGTTGAGGATTATGTAAAGAGGATAAAGGAACTTGGCATGACCGCCGGAGCAATAACGGATCATGGTGTCATGTACGGAGTTATAGATTTTTATAAACTCGCTAAAAAAGAAGGAATCAAGCCAATCATAGGTTGCGAGGTGTATGTAGCACCGGGATCCCGTTTTGAGAAGGAAGCCGGTGTTAATGAAAACAGATATTACCATCTGGTACTTCTGGCTGAAAATAATAAGGGATATGAGAATCTCTCACATATTGTCAGCCGTGGATTTACAGAAGGTTACTACTATAAGCCCAGAGTAGACCATGAGCTTTTGGAGGAATTTCATGAGGGTATAATATGCCTTTCCGCCTGCCTTGCGGGAGAAGTTCCAAAGGCCATAACCAGAGGCGATATGGATGCTGCAAGGGCAGCAGCTAAGAGATATGATGAGATTTTTGGTCACGGCAACTTTTTCCTGGAGATGCAGGACCATGGTATTTCAGAGCAGCATGCGGTTAACTCTGCGCTGCTTACACTTTCCAAGGAGCTTGATATACCTCTCGTTGTAACCAATGACTGCCACTATACCTATGCGGAGGATGCCGAATCACACGATCTTCTTCTTTGTATTCAGACCGGTAAAAAGGTTACTGATGAAGACAGAATGAGATATGAGGGCGGTCAGTATTACGTAAAGAGTGAAGATGAGATGCGTCTTCTTTTCCCTTACGCTCAGGAGGCAATAGACAATACGCAGAAGATAGCAGACAGATGTAATGTTGAGATAGAATTCGGCGTTACAAAGCTGCCTCATTTTGATGTGCCGGAAGGATATGATTCCTGGACATATCTGAATAAACTGTGTCTGGACGGACTTGCAGAGAGATATCCCGATGATGACGGAACTATCAGAAAACAGCTGGATTACGAATTATCTGTAATTCAGAGGATGGGATATGTGGACTATTTCCTGATAGTGTGGGATTACATCAATTTCTGTCGTGAGAATGGAATTGCGGTTGGTCCGGGACGTGGTTCGGCAGCAGGATCCGTAGTTTCATACTGTATACATATTACAAATATTGATCCGGTTAAGTATGACCTTCTCTTTGAGCGTTTCCTCAATCCTGAACGTGTATCCATGCCCGATATTGACGTGGATTTCGAATACGAACGCAGGCAGGAAGTTATTGACTACGTCACAAGAAAATATGGTGCTGATAAGGTTGTACAGATCATAACCTTTGGAACCCTGCAGGCAAAGGGAGTCATCAGGGATGTGGCAAGAGTTCTGGACCTTCCCTATAACTATGGTGATAATCTTGCAAAGATGATTCCCGGCGAACTTGGAATGACACTGGGAAAAGCCCTTGAAATGAATGCTGAGCTTCGAGGACTGTATGAAACGGATCCACAGGTCAGACATCTGATAGATATGTGTAAAAAGCTTGAGGGACTTCCAAGGCATACATCAATTCATGCGGCTGGTGTTGTTATATGTCAGAAGCCTGCAGAGGATCTGGTTCCTTTGTCACGATCTGCAGAAGGAAACCTGACAACTCAGTTCACCATGACTACGATTGAGGAACTGGGACTTCTGAAGATGGATTTCCTTGGACTCAGAACACTTACTGTTATCAAGGATGCGGCGAGATTTGCCAATGAATCTATTGGTGCAAAGCCCGGAGATGATAACTACATAGATATGGATAAGATTGATTATGATGATCCACAGGTCCTTGCCGCAATCGGAAGCGGCCACTGTGAAGGTGTGTTCCAGCTTGAAAGTGCCGGAATGCAGTCCTTTATGAAGGAACTAAAACCGCAGTCTCTGGAGGATATCATAGCAGGAATATCACTGTACAGACCGGGACCGATGGATTTCATTCCGAAGTATATTTCCGGTAAAAAAGATAAACAGAACATATCCTACGCAGCTCCTCAGCTTGAATCCATTCTGGCGCCTACTTACGGCTGTATAGTCTATCAGGAGCAGGTTATGCAGATAGTTCAGCAGATGGGTGGATATACACTGGGACGAGCTGATGAAGTAAGACGTGCCATGAGTAAGAAGAAGCAGCACGTTATGGAAGTTGAACGTGAAAACTTTGTAAATGGTAATGAAGCAGAGGGCGTTCCGGGATGTAAAGCTATCGGTATTTCTGCTGATGTTGCGAACGGAATCTATGATTCGATGATGGATTTTGCAAAGTATGCTTTTAATAAGTCACATGCTGCCTGCTATGCTGTCGTATCAATGCAGACCGCATGGCTTAAGTACTACTTCCCAGTTGAATTTATGGCTGCACTTATGACATCCGTTATTGATAACCAGAGTAAAGTATCCTATTACATTATGACCTGCAGAAATGCAGGGATCGAACTGCTTCCTCCCGATATCAATGAAGGATACGCATGGTTTTCCGTAGCAAGAAATGATAGCGCAGAGGATGAAAACAATGTGCGAAGAACGAACGGAAGAGCCATAAGATATGCCCTTACATCCATAAAAGGAGTGGGAAGACCGGTAATAGAAGCCATTGTCAGAGAACGAAATGCAGGCGGAACATTTAAGAGCCTCAATGATTTCCTTAGCAGAATGGAGCCTTACGGCGAAATTAATAAGCGAGCTGTTGAAAACTTTATAAAAGCAGGTGCCTTTGACAGTCTTGGCGGTACAAGAAAGCAGATGATGTGCGTATATGCCAAGATGATGGATCAGCTCCATGACAAAAATAAAAACAGCGTTGCCGGGCAGATGTCACTGTTTGACTTTGCGCCTCAGGAAGTAAAGGAGCAGTTTGAGATAAAGCTTCCTGATGTGGGCGAATATCAAAAGGACATGCTTCTTGAATTTGAAAAAGAGGTGCTTGATGTCTATGTTTCAGGTCACCCTCTTGAAGAGTATGAAGGACTCTGGAAAAAATATATAACTGCAAAAACTACTGATTTTTATATTGATGAGGAGACAGGAGAAACCAGTGTCAGAGATAATCAGACAGTAACTGTTGGTGGAATTATCTCGGCAAAGACCACAAAATACACCAAGAAAGACCAGCTTATGGCGTTCATATCGCTGGAGGATCTTGTGGGAAGTATTGAGGTTATAGTTTTTCCTAAGACCTATGAAGGAAATATCGGCAGATTAAATGAAGATGCCAAGGTGTTTATCCAGGGAAGAGTCAGCGCAGAAGAGGATAAAAACGCCAAGCTCATAGCTTCAAAAATACAGTTGTTTGATGAAGTTCCCAGAACTTTGTGGGTTCAGTTTGAAAATAAGGAAGACTATGCAAAAAATGAAAAACTTCTTGAAGAAACGCTGCTCTCAACTGTTAAGGGCCCCGGTGCAAGGGATCAGGTCAATGTTTTCCTAAAGGCCACAAAGCAGATCAAAAAATTGTCCCCGTCGCTTAAAGTAAAGGCTGATGATTCAACACTTTCGGTTCTTGCGGACAAGTTTGGCAAGGAGAACTTAAGGGTTGTTTGAATTAATAAAAATATGCTAAATTTATGTCGTTCACAATTGCAGATTACTTAGTTTTGCGCTAATATATTAGCGTAAAAAGTGACAAAGAATTATCAATAACGAGGTATTACCTGATATGGCAAAAGAAATCAAAACTATTGGAGTACTTACAAGTGGTGGTGATGCACCTGGTATGAACGCTGCTATTCGTGCGGTTGTTCGTAAGGCTCTCGCAAATGGACTTAAGGTAAAAGGTATTAAGAAGGGATACATGGGACTTCTTAATGAAGAAATTTATGATATGGATCGTAGAAGCGTTGCTGATATTATTCAGCGAGGCGGTACTATCCTTGGAACAGCCAGATGTATGGAATT
This sequence comes from Butyrivibrio sp. WCE2006, assembly GCF_000701985.1. Taxonomy (NCBI): domain Bacteria; kingdom Bacillati; phylum Bacillota; class Clostridia; order Lachnospirales; family Lachnospiraceae; genus Butyrivibrio; species Butyrivibrio sp. WCE2006. Next base: position 20,204 of record NZ_JNKH01000030.1, read on the forward strand.
CACAACTGAGGAAGGCCAGAAGAAGGGTGCTGAGATCTGCAGAAAGCACGGCATTGACGGTATGGTCGTAATCGGTGGTGACGGCTCTTACAGAGGAGCTCAGAAGCTTTCAGCTCAGGGAATCAATACAATTGGTCTTCCCGGAACAATCGACCTTGATATTGCATGTACCGATTATACTATTGGTTTTGATACAGCTATCAACACAGCTATGGACGCTATCGATAAGATCAGAGATACATCATCATCTCATGAGCGTGTAAGTATCGTTGAGGTTATGGGACGTCATGCAGGATATATTGCTCTTTGGTGTGCAATTGCTAACGGAGCTGATGATATCCTTCTTCCTGAGAAATATGACTACAATGAGCAGCGTATCATCGATAACATCATCGATAACCGTAAGAAGGGTAAGACACACCACATCATTCTGAATGCTGAAGGTATCGGACATTCAGCTTCTATGGCGCGTCGTATCGAGGCAGCTACAGGTCTTGAGACCAGAGCTTCTATCCTTGGATACATGCAGCGTGGTGGTAGCCCGACCTGTAAGGATCGTGTTTATGCTTCAATGATGGGATGCTATGCAGCAGATATCCTTACTGCAGGTAAGACAAACCGCGTAGTAGCATATAGAAATGGTCAGTTTGTAGACTATGATATCGATGAGGCTCTTGCAATGAAGAAGTCCATCAACGAGTATCAGTACGAGATCAGTAAGATATTATAAATATGAAAGCCTTATGGGCTTTAAAGTACGTAAAAGCCTTCCCCGTTGGGGGAAGGTTTTTCAGTATCATGAGAGGATATATGATTTCCAGCACAAATAATTCCAGAGTTAAGAAAATAGCAGAATATGCTAAAAAAGCCAAAGCCAGAAGAGAAGACGGGGTATTTCTGATCGAAGGGATACGTATGCTAAGAGAAGTGCCGATAGATCAGCTTAGAGAAGTTTATGCCACGTCACATTTTTTATCCAACCTGTCTGCAGACGACAACAATATAATAGAAGAAATACGTTCTGATGACGGTGTGAGCTTTGAAGAAGTATCTGATGATGTGATGCGCAAGATGGCTGACACCCAGACACCGCAGGGAGTAATAGCTGTTGTTAAGCAGAAAAAGTGGGATCTTCAGGATATACTTATTGGCAAAGAGAGTGATAGTAATTCAGAGAATAGTGTGGCATCTCCGCTGATTCTGATACTTGAGAATATACAGGATCCGGGTAATCTCGGTAATATGTTTAGAACAGGCGAAGGCGCAGGAGTTACCGGAATCATAATGAGCAGTGACATGGCGGACGTATATAATCCAAAGGTTGTGAGATCCACCATGGGAGCTATTTTCAGAGTACCTTTTATTTATGTTGAATCAGTTCCTGATATAGTTAAGGAGCTCAATGATAAGCATGGAGTGATCAGTTATGCTGCGCATCTTCGTGGCAAAAAGAATTATGATCAGATAGATTACCATGGTGCGACTGCGTTTATTATTGGAAATGAAGGAAACGGACTTACGAAGGAAACTGCTGATGCTGCTACGGATTATGTGCTTATCCCTATGCTTGGGAAGGTTGAATCCATGAATGCGGCAACATCTGCAGCAATTTTAACTTTTGAAGCGGCAAGACAGAGAAGACAATAAGGAGGCAAGGTATGACAATTGGTTTCATAGGACTTGGAAACATGGCGAAGGCACTGATGGGAGGCATTATCTCCAAAGGGATATTTGATCCGCAGGATATAATAGGCTCTGATCCGATGGAAGCAGCAAGAGAAAGCGCTGCAGGCAAATTCGGGATACAGATACGTGACAACAATTCAGATGTTGCTAAGGATGCAGACATAATACTTCTTGCAGTAAAACCTCAATTTTTAAAGGTTGCAATAGCAGACATCATGGATGATATCAATGACAGTAAGCTGATAATCAGTATTGCTGCGGGTAAGAGCCTCGAATGGATTGCTAAAGAATTCGAAAAGCCTGTAAAGATTATAAGAGTTATGCCCAATACTCCTGCGCTTGTTGGCGAAGGATGCGCAGCAGTATGTCCCAACAATCTTTGCAGTGATGAAGACCTGAATGTGGCTCTTGAAATATTAAGAAGCTGCGGAACAGCAAACGTTGTTACTGAGAATCTGATGGATGTGGTAACAGGCGTAAGCGGATCATCACCTGCTTATGTATTTCTTTTTATCGAAGCCATGGCAGATGCTGCAGTTCTTGGCGGAATGCCCAGAAAGCAGGCCTATGAATTTGCTGCGCAGGCTGTACTTGGTAGTGCCAAGATGGTACTTGAGACAGGAAAGCATCCGGGTGAGCTGAAGGATATGGTCTGTTCACCTGCAGGAACCACTATCGAAGCAGTAAAAGTAATGGAAGAAGCCGGCTTCAGGGGCATAATGATGGATGCGGTTCAGGCTGCTATAGAAAGAAGCAAGGAGCTGTAAAAAATATCCAAAATTGCAAACGGTATTTGGTTAATTTTTTCTGTGAAAAAGAATGCAACAAATTTGAAACGCAGTAATGACAAGGACTCCCTAAATTCCAGGGAGTCTTTTTTACGATTATTTTGCTCATTATTTGACAAAAAAACATATATTTGTTACAATCGTGGAGTGTTTTGTTTTAACAATTTGTAACAATTTTAAAAAGGAAGCAAAAAATCATGAGAAAAGCAGGCACGTTAATGCAGATAGCTTTAGGTTTGGCAATGGCAACAACATTGCTTGGAACAACTAACTGCAAAACCGTACAGGCGAGAACATCAAGTATCTTGACAAGCAACGACGTTGGAGTAGGTAATCTTTTGAATCCGACAGAAGTTACTGATATATCGGATGAAGATGTAGAAAAGGCCCATGACTTCGCCATGCTCATCAATGATGAGGTTATGGATGAAGAAGAGTTCGAAGAAGACGAGATGGAAGCAACAGATTTTTCAAAACTCGTAATGGCTAATGTATCTCAGGTTATGAATATCCGTATTTCACCTGATGATGATTCTGAGAAGGTCGGAGTTCTTTACAAGGACTGCGGTGGTAAGATTATCGAACAGCAGGATGGATGGACTAAGCTCCAGTCAGGCGATGTTATCGGATGGGCTAAGGATGATTACCTTCTCTTTGGAGAGGAAGCTGAAGCACTTGCACAGGAAGTAGGAGTTCAGCTTGTTACAAGTAAATGTGATGCTCTTCGCATTCGAGCTGAGGCCAGTGAGGACGCTGAAGTTCTGGGTGTTATTACAGACGATAGCTTTGTTGATATGGTTGAGGACGCCGGTGATGGCTGGATAGCTGTTGATTACAATGACCAGACAGGTTATGTACAGGCTGATTATGTGGCAACAGACTTCAGAATCGATGAAGGCGAGACCATGGAAGCCATTGAAGAGAGAGAAGCTGAGGAAGCTAAGAAGAAGGCTGAGGAAGAAGCTAAAAAGGCTGCAGCCAAGCTTACACAGAATACAGGAGCTGTATCAGCATCAACGGATGAAGCAAGACTTCTCGCTGCACTTATTTATTGCGAAGCAGGTAATCAGTCATATGAAGGTAAGCTTGCTGTAGGTGCTGTTGTTATGAACCGTGTGAAGAGTGGTGCTTATGCCGGAACAATCCCCGGAGTTATCTATGCATCAGGACAGTTCACACCTGCGCTCAACGGATCTGTTGACAGAGTATATGCGGGCAATATTCCTGACAGCTGTATACAGGCTGCCAATGCCGCACTTGCAGGAGAGACAACCTGCGGAACTGCTACTCACTTCAGACGTGCAGGCGGACATGATGGACAGGTTATCGGAGCCCACGTTTTCTGGTAATAGTATTTTTTAAATATATTTTGTGTTAAAATAAAGCCTGATTGCAGATTTTATCTGTGGTCAGGCTTAAATTATAATTACTGTAAAAGTTTATTGCATAAAGGGGAGGTTGTATCATGGCGGTTGATTTACACGGAAAAGATTTTCTTAAGCTCTTGGATTTTAAACCTGAAGAGATCGAGTATCTGCTTGATCTTGCGGAAGAGTTTAAACAAAAGAAAAAGAACGGTATTTTACACGATGAGTATCGGGGAAAAAATGTAGCACTTATTTTTGAAAAGACCAGCACCAGAACAAGATGCTCGTTTGAAGTGGCTGCCCACGATCTCGGAATGGGTACAACTTACCTTGACCCCTCGGGTTCACAGATTGGTAAAAAGGAGAGTATTGCAGATACTGCCCGTGTGCTCTCAAGCATGTATGATGGAATCGAATACAGAGGTTTTGAACAGACAATAGTTGAGACCCTTGCAAAGTATTCAAAAGTACCGGTATGGAATGGACTCACGAATGAATTCCATCCTACACAGATGCTTGCTGATCTTCTGACAATCCGAGAACACTTTGGAAAGCTTAAAGGGATTCACATGGTTTATATGGGGGATGCAAGATACAATACAGGTAATTCCCTGATGGTTGCCTGTGCAAAGATGGGTATGCATTTTACAACCTGTGCACCCAAAAAGTACTGGCAGAATGAAGAACTTGTAAATACCTGCAGAGAGATAGCAAAGGAAACAGGCGCAGTAATTGAACTCTGCGAGGATCCGATGGAAGCAACCAAGGGTGCTGACGTAATCTCAACTGATGTATGGGTTTCAATGGGTGAACCTGACGAAGTATGGGAAGAGAGAATAACTGATCTCAAGGCCTATGCCGTAACAGCAGAGATTATGAAAAATGCAGGAGACCAGGCGGTATTCATGCATTGCCTTCCGGCTTTCCATGATCTGGGAACAGGTATAGGTATGAAGATAAAGGAAAAATTTGGACTTAACGAGATGGAGGTTACTGATGAAGTTTTCGAATCTCCTCAGTCCATAGTATTCCAGGAAGCGGAGAACCGCATGCATACAATTAAGGCGGTTATGTACGCAACAATATAAAAGAGGGTTTTTTATAAATGCTAAGTAAGGAAGCAATCAGTGCGGCGCTTACCACTGAATGGATGGCAAGAAATCTGGAATTTCATCCTGTAATAGATTCGACTAATAATGTGGCTAAGGCAGCAGGGTTAGAGGATAAGCCATCGGGATATCTGGTGGTGGCAGACAAACAGGAAGCCGGACGGGGGAGCAGAGGCAGAAGCTGGGACAGCCCGGCTGGTAACAACGTTTTCATGAGCCTTATGGTTCGCCCAGGAATACCAATGGACAAGGTATCAGGACTTACTCTTGTTATGGCTCTTTCCATATCCCAGGGAATAGATGAAGTGATCAGCGGGGTAAAAGACAGCTGTGAAATAATATCTCAATCTGAAAAATGCAGAGATGATGTAGCCTCGGCAAATGGAATAAGTGAAGATGACTCTAAAGAAGCTCCATCAGATACTGGGAGTGGATACAGGACAGGAATTAAGTGGCCTAATGACATTGTACTGAATAAAAGAAAAACCTGCGGAATTCTTACCGAGCTGCATATGATGCCTGAACAAAATGATTATTTTGTTGTTATAGGTGTAGGAATAAATGTGAATCAGCCAAGGGAATTATTCCCCGAAGAAATTCAAAGCACCGCCGGTTCGATTTTATCAGAGACCGGAAAAAGAATCGACAGATCTGAGCTGATCGCTTTATGTATGAAGCATTTTGAAAAAAATTATGAGCAGTATATAGATGCTCAGAACCTTGCACCTTTGAGAGAGCAATACGAGGAACGTCTTATCAATATCGGAAAAGAAGTCCGGGTATTGGATCCAAAGGGAGAATATGAAGCAAAGTCCCTGGGAGTGACTGATGAAGGTGCACTCATAATAGTCAGGTCCGATGGGAAAAGAGAAGAGATAAATGCCGGAGAAGTCAGTATACGAGGACTTTACGGATATGTGTAAAATTATGAATAATAATACACGGAGGGTTACATGCTTTTAGCTGTAGATGTAGGAAATACTAATATCGTATTTGGTGTCTTAAAGGGCAAAAACATAGTGGGATCATTTCGTATGATGTCGCAGACCGCCCACACTTCTGATGAATATGGTAACAATATTATCGCCATGCTCAGAAATAACGGGATCGACAAGGATGAGATCAATGGAATTATCATTTCAAGTGTAGTTCCGAACGTAATGTATGCACTTGTTAATTCCATGATCAAATATCTTGGTAAAAAGCCATACATTGTTGGACCTGGTATAAAAACAGGAATTAGAATTCTTACTAAAAATCCTAATGAAGTCGGACCGGATCTGGTTGTTGGCGCAGTAGCTGCTCACGAGATATATGGTGGTCCTGCAATAGTAATTGATTTTGGAACAGCGACCACATATGTGCTTATCAATGAGAACGGGGATTTCGTAGCAGGTGTAGTGAGCCCCGGAATCAGAATATCTGCCAAGGCTCTTTGGGAGGATACAGCAAAGCTCCCGGAAATTGAGATAAGGAAGCCTGAAAGTATTCTTGCTCAGGAGACGATCAGTTCAATGCAGGCAGGACTTGTATATGGACAGATTGGACAGACTAAGTACATCATAAATGAGATGAAACGCGAGTCAGGATTTAAAGATGTCAAGGTCATCGCCACCGGCGGTCTGGGAAGACTTATTTCAGATGAGTGCGATGAAATTGATATTTATGATAATAACCTTCTTATTCAGGGACTCAGAATTATTTATGATAAGAATAAGAGGATAAAGCCTAAAAATGATGAGTTTGAGAATACAGAACACTGATCCGGGAATGTAGGATGCGGGTTAAAAAAGAGGAATATCGTTAAATGAGTAATAAAGAAGATAAAGAAACAAGAAAAGTTTTTAGTGAAGAGGTGCGCCCCGGTGATGAAGAGAGGCTTCACTCTGATACCCTTGATGCGGACAGATCACAGGGAAGACGCCTTATCATAAATAAGGAGACCGGGAAAATCACAAATGCTGAGACCGGTGAAGAGGTTTCAGATATTCAGGTTGTGACTGAGGATGGATCTCTTGGCAGCGTATCTGCAGGTGGAAGAATTATTCTCTGCGGAGCAAATGCCTATGAGATGAAGTACTACTTTAATCCTCTTTTCAAAAAGATTCCCGAAAGCATACAGAAGGAGCTCCATATCATAAGTGTTCTTTTCACACAGGAAGCCGGTGGAATTTTCACAATCGAATTTGAAGATGACGGCACGATAACCATGGAAACCACCAGAACCGAAGAGGATATCACTTATGATGAAATAAGTGCGGGCCTGCTAATCGGAGAAGTGAGAAGACAGAGACAGGATCTGTTCGAGGCATTGCAGATGTATTACAGAGCAATGATCCTTCATGAGGATATGAGCGATATCTTAAGCGAAGAAGATGAATAAGAAAACAGATTAAATAATTTGCAGTACACTGACAGTTTATCAGATTTTTGAATTCTATCAGGAATTTGGGAATCGTAATGGAGTAGTGCCTCGCAAAGTGAGGGTAATATCCAGGGTAAAATGAGCTTGGAAGGATTTAGATATGTACAGGGCTTCAAATGCCTTTAATGGTAAAGGAATTAGATATAACGAGTATCTGCACCCTCTTACTATAGGAGATGTGGAGATTAAAAATAATATTATACTAGGACCGATGGCAGGAGTATCCGACCTGCCATTTCGTCTGTTATGTAGCGAGATGGGTGCAGGGCTTGTCTGTATGGAAATGGTGAGCGCCAAAGCGATAACCTACCATAACAGAAATACAGATAACATGATGGAGATTCATCCTTCTGAGAGACCGGTATCGCTGCAGCTTTTTGGAAGTGAACCGGAAGTAATGGCAGAGGCTACAAGGATGATAGCAGAAAAGCCTTATGACATACTCGATATTAACATGGGGTGTCCTGTTCCCAAGGTTGTGGGAAACGGAGAGGGCTCTGCTCTTATGAAAAATCCTGAACTGATTGAAAAAATAGTGAAGGCTATGGTCCATGAGACTGACAGACCGGTGACTGTTAAAATCAGGAAAGGTTTTAACGAATCAAGCGTAAATGCTGTTGAGTGTGCCCTTGCAGCTGAGGAGGGAGGCGCGTCAGCAATTGCTGTTCACGGAAGAACAAGAGAGCAGTATTATAGCGGTAATGCGGACTGGTCAATTATAAAAAAGGTAAAGGAAGCAGTCAGGATTCCTGTAATCGGAAATGGTGATGTCACTGACGGAAAAAGTGCAAAAGCCCTCATAGATGAAACCGGATGCGACGGAGTTATGATAGCCAGGGCAGCAGAGGGTAATCCCTGGATTTTCAGAGAAGTCATATCATATCTTGGAAACGGTGAAGTAATAGAAAGACCGACCATGAAGGAAATGTACGAAATGGTCATTCGCCATGCTGATCTGCAGCTGCGTTATAAAGGTGAGTACATCGGAATAAGAGAAATGAGAAAACATGTATCCTGGTATACGACAGGACTACCGGGTTCAGCAAAGTTCAGAGCACTTATAAATACCATGGATGATATGGATTCACTAAAAGCAGCATGTGCGGAAGTATTCGGAGAAGGTACAAAGAATACAATCTGATAGAGTCTTTGTATTACTGAAGATGAGCATGCCAGGCACTGTGAGAATATCAGGCTTATCGTGATTATTGAGCTGAAGATTCATATCAGTTTTTAGATATGTTATAAACGAATAAATATACTTTTGACTTTATATAATTATTCATATATAATGCTATGGATTGTAAATAAGTATAAAACGGACATTGTGTCCGATCTTTTTCATAGAAAGGGTATAGAAATGGAAGAAAAGAAGAACATTTTAACCTATGAAGGACTCAAGGCATATGAAGATGAGCTTCATGACCTCAAGGTTGTTAAGAGAGCAGAGGTTGCTGAGAGAATCAAAGAAGCACGTGAGCAGGGTGACCTTTCAGAGAATGCTGAGTACGATGCAGCCAAGGATGAGCAGAGAGATATCGAAGCTCGTATCGAAGAACTTGAAAAGATCCTCAAGAATGCAGAAGTTGTTGTTGATGAGGACGTTGATCTCGATAAGGTAAGCGTTGGCGCAAAGGTTAAGCTTCTTGACATTGCATCCAATGAAGAGGTACAGTACAGCATCGTTGGTTCATCAGAGGCCAACAGCCTTAAAGGTAAGATCAGTAACGAGTCACCTGTTGGTAAAGCCCTTATCGGTGCAAAGGTCGGCGAAGAAGTCACTGTTGAAACACAGATGGGTGATTTTGTATACAAGGTCCTTGAAATTGTTCGTAAGTAATAAGATTTGCAGAATGCAGCAGCATTCCGGAATCTTTAGAACATAACATGAACACATGCAAATGTGATTTTGAGTCGTTAATGACATAATTGGTGGGGGTAATGAAAATTTGCCCCCATTTCTATTTTAACAGAGCACTTGGCGAGGGTTATCACGAGCTTAGTGCTAGCCATGCAAATCCACTTGACGAAGTGTTTTCGATATTGGTGGAGCTGTTTGAATTACAAGTGAATTAGTATTAGTAATAGATTAAGCTACAATCTCATATATATAAATAGTTCTTGTGAGAGCAGTAGCTGGAAAGAGGAGAAAAAGTGGCAGAGAATCAGCAGAAGAATCAGAATAATCAGAAGACAGAAGATATAAACCAGCTTAAAAAGGTTCGCCGCGAGAAGCTTGCAGACCTGCAGGCAAATGGCAAGGATCCTTTTCAGATCGTAAAGTATGACCAGACACATCATGCACAGGAGATCAGAGACAATTTCGAAACATTGGAGGTTGTTCCCGAGACAGACGCAGAGGGAAAACAGATCACTCCTGAGCTTTCAGATATTCCGGCAGAGAAGGTTGTATCACTTGCAGGTCGTATGATGAGCAAGCGTGTAATGGGTAAAGCATCTTTTGCAAACCTTCAGGATAAGTCAGGAAGAATGCAGCTTTATGTATCAAGAAATGATCTTGGCGACGAGTCATACGCAGCATTCAAGAAGATGGATATCGGCGATATCATCGGTGTTAAGGGATTTGCTTTCAGAACTAAGACAGGCGAGATTTCTGTTCACGTTAAGGAGCTGACACTTTTATCTAAGTCACTTCAGCCTCTTCCGGAGAAGTTCCACGGACTTACAGATACAGAGATCCGTTTCAGACAGAGATATGTAGACCTTATCATGAACGAAGAGGTTAAGGATACATTTATAAAGAGATCACAGATAATCCAGGAGATCCGTAACTTCCTGTCAGCAAGAGACTTCATGGAAGTTGAGACACCTATGCTTGTTGAGAATGCAGGCGGTGCGGCAGCAAGACCTTTCCTTACACACTACAATGCTCTTGATGAGGAGAGAAAGCTTCGTATTTCACTTGAGCTTTACCTTAAGAGACTTATCGTTGGCGGTCTTGAAAGAGTATACGAGATTGGCAGAGTATTCAGAAACGAAGGTACAGATACCAGACACAACCCTGAGTTCACACTTATGGAGCTGTATCAGGCATACACAGATTATGAAGGAATGATGGAGCTCACAGAGAGCATGTTCCGTTATCTCGCAGAGAAGGTTTGCGGCACAACACAGGTTCCTTATGGTGATCACATCATCGACCTTGGTAAGCCCTTCGAGCGCCTCACAATGAACGATGCTATCAAGAAGTATGCAGGCATTGACTTCGATGCTGTTAAGACAGATGAGGAAGCTAAGGCTATCGCTAAGGAAAAGGGCGTAGAGTTCGAGGATCGTCACACTAAGGGTGACATCATCAACCTCTTCTTCGAGGAGTTCTGCGAAGAGAAGCTGATCCAGCCTACATTCATCATGGATCATCCTCTTGCAATATCACCTCTTACAAAGAAGAAGCCTACAGATCCTGATAAGGTTGAGCGTTTCGAGCTCTTCATCAATACATGGGAGATGTGCAACGCTTACTCAGAGCTTAACGATCCTATCGATCAGAGAGAGCGTTTCGCAGCTCAGGATGCCAATGCGGCAGCAGGCGACGAAGAAGCTGAGCACACAGATGAAGATTTCCTCAACGCACTTGAAATCGGCATGCCTCCGACGGGCGGTATCGGTTATGGTATCGATAGACTTTGTATGCTGCTTACTAATAGTGCAAACATAAGAGAGGTTCTGCTCTTCCCGACTTTGAAGTCGAGCAAGTAATATAGTGCGTCTTAGAAAGTATAGGGAATCCATAGGAGTCCATATTCGTCCAATCAGGCAACTTTTTGACAGCTCCTTCATTGGACTCGTACGAAGCCATACGACTTTCTATGGATAATAATCGAGAAATCAAAGGACGCGCTATGACGAATTTTGGGGTTGGTCAAGGCCCTGAGGAATAGTCGGGTTATTTTTGGTAACAGTTTTAGCGGCGTATTTTTGATATAATTTCAATCTTTTAATAGAGAATCTGCATTTTAAGCCACATTTCTTTTCATCAAGGAATGTGGCTTTTTATCTTTTTAGTTCATTTCATTCGTTTTACATTTCGTAACACCCAAAAGGAGGTTACAAGATGGTTCACAAATCAAATGCTCCACCGGATCTTGATAAGTACATTAAGGGAAAACTGCACAATTTCGTTACCTACGAAGATGGTGCAAGGCTCTACAGCATTCCCTACTGGAGTTTCGTGAATGGAGTTTACAATCTGATGGAGCGAAACAAGGAGCTACTTAAAGAACGTGGAAATGAGGGATTAGAGGAAGCGGACGAGACACTTGATCAGATCTTTGAGATGGTAAAAGATTATCCGGATCTGTTGCAGAAGTTGGTGGATGCACAAAATGATTATGCGAATAAACTGGAGTGCATGGTTGAAGCTACCAAGCAGCAACTAGCCGAAAGTGGAGAAGATATACTTTCTGATAAGGACTCTGTTGCTTTAGAGACACTTCAATACAAAGCTAAGGGTGAGCTTTGTGAACTAGCAGAGCAGCTACTGCGAGAAGCATTCTTAAGAAAACAGGAAACTATGAATGCTCGGGAGAAAGAGCTTAAGGAACTGGAGAGTGAATACCGCAGACTTTGTTCGCAGAAAGAACAAGAAGGGCGACGAGTACGGCATGGCAGTATCTATCATGCTGTGTCCTGAAGCTGTCTGGGGCAGAGATCTTGTTACTAAGGCATATGGCGAAAGCCCAGCTGAGTCTTGGCAGAGACTTGTGACCATGTAAAAGAGATGTATGAAGAGGCGGATGATTCTGCAATTATAAAACTTATTGGCAAGAAGCCGTGGGATAAAAAAGTTTTATAACGTAAGAGAAAAGATCTGAATATCCTGCAGAAAGTTAAAGGGGCTCAAAAACTGAAAATACACCTTATATTCTGGCATTTTTGGAATTATACTAAATATATTGTTTGGGGAAAATGATAGTTTTAATAAATGCTAGGAGGGTATGAAAAGATGATACGTAGAATAGCAAAGATTGAAAATGTTGGACAATATGAAAACTTTACAAGTAATGTGGTTTTTACCAAGAATGTTGCAGTCTTTGGATTTAATGGAGCTGGTAAATCTACACTCAGCGATGTGCTGTATTCTCTTGCAAATGAAGGTAGAGAGAACAGTATAATTCGTCGAAGAACGTTGAAAAAAGATGGGGAAACAGCTGATAAGAATATTACTGTGCATATAGAAGATGATAACGGAAGTGTCTTTTCTTTTGCTGAATCTGAGTGGGATAATAGACCAAATAATATGCATGTATTCAATAATCAGTATATTGATGAGCATGTATTTGTTTCTAAACAATTGGAAGGTAATGTGGCAACAGTTGGAATGGGACGCGAGGGAGCAAAATATCTGAAAGAAAGAGATCTCCTTTTAGCAGAAAATGAAACTCATTTAAAAACTGTAAATGAAAAGATTAGCTTTTTGTCCAAGGCAGATATTAAAATAAAGGATTTTTCTTCATCTAAAATCACTGAAAAAAATGCTAATAAAAGAATGGAAAAATTGGTCGGATTTAAAATGTATCCGGTTGGTGAAGAAGCGCAGATTTATGCAAGGATAAAAGCTAATCAAAAATACACTGGCGAAATAAATTTGTTGAATCAATGTAAAGATAACTATGATTTGATAAAAGCTGTGGAGCCACTTAATACCAGTGTAGTATTAAAAAAGATAAATAGAGTTCCAAGAGTATCATCAAAAGAAATAGCATCATTTTTGGCTGAGACTCTAACAAATGCAGATATCCAATGGGCAGTAAGGGGATATAGAAATCAGAAAGATAAGAAGTTTTGCCCGATGTGTGGACAGTCTATTAGAGAGAAAAGGGCTGTTGATTTATTTAACAAGTTGGGAAAGTATATAAGTCAGGATAAAGGCGAATATGTGGCAGCGTTTAGTAGGGAATTATATGACTTGGCTTCTCAATTACAGAATATAAGGACTGTTGAGCGTATAGAGGTATTTAATCAGATAATTGCTGATCTTGATAGTGCTAAATTGCTTTTGAAAAAGGATAGTAATAGATTAGCGAAAGGTTTAAGCTGGACTACAGGCCATACAGAAAAACTAAATGAAATAATAGAAAAAATAAGAATTAAGGCTGAGAACCCTTATATTGATATTACCCTTTCAAATGATGAAAAAGAGACACTGACGCTATTAAATGGTGTTATTAAGAACATCAAAGTACTTGAAGAAATATTGCAGGACGCTAAGGATAGGCTTGATAGGAAAGTAGATAGAAGCATAAGCATAGACGAGATGGGAAAACTTTATGAATTATCATATGGCGCGTCTGGAAGTTATAGAAATGAAGCAAATATCATGAAGAATGTTGCATCAAGATATTTGAAAAATCTAGATAGAATTGCAGAATTAGCTGTACTTATCGATGATTGTTACAATCAGAGTAGGCTTAACGAAGTCAATGATTTTTTAAAAAGGCTTAATACACATTTAAGGATTGAGGTAAAGGATAAGAAATACTACATAAGGCTAAAAAATTTCCAACCTAAAGAATCAGCTGGTCTTAAGGATACTATTTTTAGTGAGGGTGAAAGTAAGGCAATAGCATTTGCATATTTCTTGGCAGAAGTTAATGATAAAGAGGATTTATCAAATGGTAAGATTATAGTTATCGATGATCCTATAAGTAGTATGGATCATTCGAGAAAATCTATTATTTCACATCAAGTATCTGATATGATGAATAACCAAGATTGGCAGGTTATCCTTCTAACTCATGATATTAGCTTCTTGGAGAGAGTTCAAAGCTATGTAAAGTGCAATAATCCTATGCTGAACCTAGAACTCAGATCAAATAGAGAAGAGTTTTTGATGTTAAATATTGATGATTATTTAACCGATGATGAAAAGGTTTATGAGGGCTTTATAAAAGCCGCAGAAACTAGTCAAGATGAGATAGATAAGATAATTGCATTGATGTCTATGAGACCATATGCATATGTAAAAAAAGTACCTGATGCTGCATTTGAAAAAATAATGGAGGCATCAACATTTTATTCTCATACATTGTACAGTAAAAATAAAAGACTATCGTTTAAGGCTTCTAATTACAATAATAGAAAGATCAGGGCGTATATTCGAAAAATCAATAGCGCTACAAGAAAAAGTAACGATAAATTTGATATTGAAGCTATAGCGGGAGATTATGCTTTTACGGGCTTTGATTTTGAAAAACTTGCAAATTTATACAAGTCGCTTCCACTTGATAGTATAGACAACATGAGAAAAAAGATGCTTTTGATGAGGCCGTTGATTGAAGCATCACTTTTTCAATTTAGTGCAAAAAGTAAGTTTGATCCTGAAAATATGGGAGTTATGTTTAATTCTGCAATAAGAAGTAACTCATCGAATAATGAAAGAAAAGCAATTTGTATTCAACTAAAAGAATTGTATGATTCCACAAAAAAATATCATCACGGTGCATATGGAGGATCTCTTTTAGGTATATCATGGATAAATCCTAGTGAAGTTGAATACTATGATGAGGTTTTATTATCTATAGTTAATAAAATTGAGAATGAAAGTTTGGTTCGAGCCATTGTTGCTTGATGAGTATTATTGATGGAGTAATCATATAATTTTGAAAGAACTGTTGGTGTGAGTCTACATCAAGGGTTCTTTTTTATTTATGTCAAATTGTGGCACATTTTGTGGGATGACTATAAACATACGCAACATGTAGTTGGCGTTTTTATGGGACTGTAACTTTTTTAATATAAAGATACACAACAACAACGCCTGAGGAAATGAATTAACAATGTTGGGGTGGGGCACGATCATATATCGTGCCCTCCCTGCGTTTCTAAGAAAGGATGGTAAAGATATGTTTTTTGAAAAAAAAGAAAAGAATAAAGATTTAGAATTTCAGAATCTCAGTATAAGAGCCTTATAGGCGGAATGTCTAAGAAAGAGCGCAAGGATTTTGAACGGAAGCAGACCGAATTTATGGCGCGACAGAGAAGATGATCGCTTGGAAGCCTGGCTCGATTTTGAAAACGATATGGACGACATGGGCTGGTAAGGAGGCAGATTATGGATAACAAACATTACATTTTCTTTTGCAATAGATGCTACAGACCAATAGATAAATTTGATGTAGCCATAGCAAAGATTGCTCTATTTGCAGTGAAGTTTACAGTGTTTCTTATCATCGCCTTCGCAGTGCTACTTATGATCATTTTTTGGATATAGCGCTCTGCTTGAAGTATAAGAATTTGTAAGAAAACCAGTGATGACAAAATATGCCCACACTTATAGAAATTACATGCTTAGCATAAATTAATTAGCACAAATTATACAACTGTATGATAATGTTTAAGGAGTATTCTTTACTCCTTATGTTTCCTTTCTTGGGGGATAAAATACAACAAATGAGAAACAAATGTATATTCGAATAAGGGAGGACATACATAATGGATAGAGTTGTAGATATTTCTGTTGTAAAGAAAGAAGCAAGTGTTTGTGATACATTACAGTCATTGCGTAATGAGATTTGTAAGGAAATAATTAGTAAGTGCTTTTGTGAATGAAAGTTCATGAAATAATGATTTTAAAAAGCGTTAAAGCAACAGAATCATTTGTTGCTGAGCTAAACAATAGTTGTATTTGACAAATGTATGATAAAATTAAGTATCAAGTTTCTTTCTAAATTTAAACTTTTGGGGAGTTGAGTGATTATGGCAAAGAAAAAAATCGAAATTGTAAGAGAATATCTTGACGAAATATTAAATAGTAGATTGGAAATATCATACACAGAGGAAGAAATAAAGAGGGATTTAGAGGAAGATGTAGATGATAAGGTTAAGAGTACACTAAAAACAATTTGGGACAGTAAAGTGGTGGGGAAAAAGACAGGTAATAACTCAATTGATAAGAACATCCCACCTTATCATGGAGATCAAGGATATGGAAAGCCTGACGTTATGCTGTACAACGTTTTTGGGAAAAATGAGATTTCTTTGATTGTTGAGGATAAGAAATTTTCTTCGACAGAAGACCCTATTCCACAGGCTGTTACTTACTCAAATATTGGTAAGGTCATTGGTTTTCCATGCAGAATAGTTATTGGAAACAACCCTTCTAAACCACTTGATGTTAGAGTTCTTGTTAATGATCAATATGAGCCTCTAAAAATAAATGGTAGCACAGTAGATTATTTTTTTGGAGAAGCTGTTTTTAAGCTCATTTATGACAATCCGAATGTAAATGAGTTTGTTTTGGAGGAACTGATTGAGAAACCTTTTTCGCAAAAAGATTTTCACAACATAATTAACAGATTAAAAAATATATACAGACAGATACCAGAGATTCAAAACAGTGATGATTTATCTATAAATTTCACTGTGAGCTTCGTCGCACTTAAAATGATAATGGAAAAGCAAGGAATATCATGGAGTTCGATAAGTGAGCCAGGGGATATTCTCGATAATGTGGAATCGATTATTGGTAGAAGGGCAAACAGGGAAATCAAGCAGAAGTATCGCGATATATTTGTAATAGTAGATGATGATGGAAATGAAAAATTCAATTTTCATTCTGAGTTGGATAACATTGATGTACGAGAAAAATCTGAGGGGATTACTAATGAGGAATCTGTAATTATGCAGATTTATCGCGAATTTAAGGCTATCCCAGAAAAGGATTTGTCTATTGATTTGTTTGGAGAGGTTTATGAGTGCTTGGCTAGTAAAAAAACGAAGTCATTATTAGGCGAGTATTTTACTCGTAGGCATATTATTCAAGCTATAGTAAAAATGTTTTTACCAGAAGATGAAATTTATAATATTGTTGAGTATAGGAAGCTAATTGCAGACCCATGCTGTGGTACGGGAGGATTCTTGACAGAGAGTTTTAAATACTTGAGAGAGTATTGTGAAAAAAATCATCCAGAGTTGGATACATCTGAATTAGCACAGCAAATAATAATTGGATATGACATAAATAACAATAGTATAGGTAGAACTAGAATAAATATGACTTTGGCTGGGGATGGTTTTTCGGTTATACAAAGGCAGAACTCACTTACTTCATCTGATGTGATTAAAAATGTTGATTATATTTTGACTAATGTACCATATGGAAAAGGTGATTACGCAATCTGTGATCCAAATTCAGAGGATCCCTTTTTGAAAGCTAATAACAACAAGAGATTAGAAGTGAATTTTGTCATAAAAGTAATAGAAATGCTAAAGGTCGGGGGAAGAGCATCGATAATTGTGCCTGAAGGATTACTTGAAGCACCTACATTAGCTTCATTTAGGGAATATATATTTAAACAATGCAAAATAACTAGTGTTATTTCTTTGCCCAAGTTTGCATTTGCGCCATATACAAAGTGGAAGACCTACGTAATTTTCTTAGAAAAAAGAGTAAGTCCTCTGAGTACTATTAATGATGTATTTGATAAAAATGAGCGTGTGTGGGCGTATATAGTTGACAATGATGGGTTTGCTAATTCGGATAAACGTTTTCCGACAGCACTAAAAAATGAAGATGGGAGCTGGAAACACGATGAATTGAAAGAATATGTAGATGATAATGGAGTCAAGAAATCTCCTCAAATAGTCCAAAAATATGAAGCTAAGGCTGAGGATGAGAATAAAACATACTATAACGAGTGGGGAGAGGTGATAAACGGGAAAAAGTATGGATTCATTGGTATAAGAGAAATAGCTGAAAAAAAGACTATTAAATATAAAACTATAAACGCAACAGCCGTAAATGCAATTTTAAAGAATGAAGCCAATAATCAAAGCGTTTTGTCTGACGACAATTATGAAATGTTGATTTCAAATATTTCTTTGGGAAGGAATGGATATAGTGTTAAGAAAGATCATTATATTGAAGATAATGATCTAAAGGAAGAGTTTATCCCTATATTTGAGGAGTTTAACATCGAATATGATAGTGAGAATAACAAGTATTATGATGTTAGTGGTGAAGAAACAGTTTATGCATTACCACTTGTCCCAGAGAAGTATTTCAGAAGAAAGGTTAGTGAGCCAATAGGTTTAGACGAGCTAGTGAGCGCTGTCAACATGATAAAAAGTGAGCTGAAACAAAGATTCGGGGAGTAAAAAATGAGAGTTGTAGATTTGTTCTACGTTAGGACAGGGAGAAGAATAACTGAAGAGGACGTATATAATCACCAAGGAAACTTCCCTTGCGTGACGTCACAAACAGCGAATAATGGCATAACATGGCTTGTTGATGAGGAATGGATTAATGATTTACATGGAGAATTTGTCGTTCATACACCGTGTGTGACGTGGACCAAAGATGGGGCTAAATGTGGGACTATGTTCTATAGGAACTATTCTTTTTATCCTAATGATCATTGTGGGGTTCTGATTCCGCGTGAAAAAATTAAATCAGATATTAATTTAGAGTGGTTTATATATAGATATCAAGATGAAATAAAGAGCAGCGTGAATCAACAAGGTTCGCAGGGAATGCTATACAATAATGAAATGGCCGAGATAGACATAGATTATCCGTTTCCACCTATAGAAGAGCAAGACGCTATTGTAGAGCAGGTGGAGAGCATTCGTGAACTAGAAAAGGGGATACTTGAGGAAGTAGATAAGATTGATAAACTTCTTAGCAGAGAACTTAAATTAGATAAATATATTATAGAAGATGTGAACACGATTGCTGTGTTAAATAAAGGATCCAACAAAATTAGCGAAGAAATGATATACAGAAATTTCGAAATGAGAGGTATTCCGGTTTATTCATCTGCGACAGAAGATGAAGGGCTTATGGGAAGGGTGTCTAGTGAATGCTATGAAGAATTTGAAAAAAGGGGCAACGCTGGGGAGCTAACGTGGACTACTAATGGATATGCTGGGGTCGTTTTTTATAGAGAAAGTGATTATTTGTATTCTGAAAAATGCGGCAGGATTGTTATAAGAAAAAAGTATAAAAAGCTAGTAGATATCAAATATTTGTACTATTTACTTAACCAGATAACGTATAAATACAAAACAGCTGAGTCCAACAATGGAAAGTTGGACATAGTTCACATGTCAACTATTCCAGTAATATTACCTATTGACAAAGATGGCAACATTGATATTAAAAAGCAAAAACAAATAGTTAGTATATATGATAATCTTATTGCTATGAGAAAGGATTTGCTTTCCTGTAGTATGAAAATGAAATGTTTAGTTAACAAAGTGGTTTAGCTATATAAATCCATGAGTGATAATATCTGGAATATTTATGTGAACTATTATGAGTTAAGAAGTCTCGGTACTTATGTGGTTGGGCAAGAGTCTTTTTGAGAGTGTCACGTTAAGTGTATGATTTTTTAAATCGGTGGTCGTTAGACTGATTAAAAAAATACACACTTAATTTGACACTTGGATTGGAACTTCCATCATCCAACACTTATGATGTTGAATTCAATTTAAAGTTAACCAAGAAGAATACTAAAGAAACAAAGGAATTATTTAAGGATAAAAATCATTACAAATATATATCTCACACGACTCCGTTTGTTTTCTCCCGTCAAAGTCACGGAAAGCAGATCCTCTAAAGTTTTATGAGATTAGATTTCCTATTTCATCAAGTTCATATGAAACAGTAATAACGAATCTAGTGTCTTGTCTAATTGACATTTAATTAAATTACTACTATTAATTGATGGCATTTTCCGCTATAATTAAAAGAAAACGGCGAGGCTAATTATGGCAGGAAAACCCAACAAAAATGCAATTTACTTAACTGATGATGAGTACAATACACTTTCTTCACTTTCAAAAAAGAAATCAAGGTGTAAGACACTAAAATGCAGGTGTCATGTACTCATGGATCTTGATAATAACCACGGCAAACGTCTTACCTACAGCCAAAGTGCAAGAGCAAATGGTGTTTGCCCTGCTACAGTTTCTAACATAACAAAGCTTTATAGAGATGGTGGCATTGATGCTGTAATATCATTAAAACGTAATGT
>NZ_JNKH01000031.1:0-40375 GCF_000701985.1 Butyrivibrio sp. WCE2006
CTTCAACAGCTATGATACGCACAGAGAAAAATACACATGGAAACGTTGGAAAATACTATGAAGCCATGAATCATAAACTGAGTCTCCAGACAAAGGAGCAGTTGTATTTTAATAGTGGGATATGGACTTTGTAACGGCTTGAAAAGCCAAGGGAATCCTTTATCCGCATGATAACATAAGTGCATTGATAGATATGTATGTCAAGGATGCATGGATGCACCGTTGGCTTGTCCTTGACATACATATCTATCAATGTTAGCTTAAATGGAGCGGATAAAGAATTTCCGTATCTATAGATGCCAGCTGATGCTTAGGCATATCAAGGTTTCTTTAACCTATTAAATCCTACAGTAAATTTACGCGGTCACTATACAATAATGTGTTGACAATAGACTTTGTGATTGTTAAAATATCATTTGTGACTGATTTGAGTCACGGATTGCTGGCATAGCACAGTCGGTAGTGCGTCGCATTGGTAGTGCGGAGGTCACGGGTCCGATTCCCGTTGCCAGCTCGAATTGATAAAAGCCAGTAGATGAGCGAAAAGTAGTTTAAAGTCGCTTGTTTACTGGCTTTTTTAGCGTTAATAAATGATATTTAAAATCACTTTTTAACTCTGAAAAATCATTATTTAACTATAAAAGTTGACACGAAAGTTGACACGAAATTATGATTCCTGAGACGGCTTAAAATTATCCTCGAGATATTTATTCGACAAGTGAGTGTATTTCTTTCTGGAAGAGTCCAAAGTGTTGTCATATACTTTTTTCATGACTGATGAGTTTTTCCATCTTCCAAAGGTATACAACGAATAAAATTTTATTTTGAAGGGGTTTATTAGATTTTTTGCCGATAACCTTAATGGAACATTATCACTATCTTAGTCGAACATGGAGGTTGGCTATGATTATGTTTCGCTTACACGGAGGTATTGGGATATGAACATTAAAGCAACTAATCTTTCCATAAAAATGGATTCTAATATTAAGCAGCATATCGTAGGAATTCCTGATTCTAAATCCAAGTCACGTTCTCATAAGAAAAATGATTTGCCAATCATGGATGTAGAAAAGTCTGCTACTGTGGATATTTCAAAAGATGGTAGAGAACTTGCTAAAAAACTTCGTGAAGATAAGCGTAAGGAAACAAAGATCAATATTGAAGAGACCTGGAAGCAAATCGGAGAGGCCGACAGGCTGTCAAACAAAATCGAAAGCGGTGAAGAGCTGACAGATGTTGATAAAGAGTTTATCAATGATAATCTTCAGAAGATTACATCTGAACGATACGTGTATAATAAAACACATATTATTACAAAAGACGAATATGAAGCTGTGCTCAAAACTTTGAAGGAAAACTTTGAGGCTCGTCTTAATATGTATGCTGATATGCAAAAGAAGTTGGATGCACAGGGACTCGAGGATGAGCACAATAAAAATGCTCAGTTTATAGCAAAGGCTAAGCAAGACGAAAATGAAAAGCAGCGAATTATTGACATACTAAAAGAAACCCTTGATGTCGATGATGAAGATGAAGAAGAGGAAAACAAAAAAACTGAATCCGATGAGAATAAGGATGATAATGCATTGGAATTCGATGAAACCGGTAAAACTGCTGACGAGCAGCTGATTGATAGAGCTTTCGATTTAATTGATAAAAATAAGGAAGCTGTCGATGAGATGTCTTCCCGATATGTGGCAGCTGCGGAGAGTAAGAATGAGAATGAAAAGTTGATGGATGAAGAATTTCTTAGGATTTCCGATTTGCTGGCTAATGATGAACTATCTGAAGAAGAGAAAATGAAGGAGTTCAAAACATCAAATGATTATATGACAGAACTTAATGCGAATAAGATACGACAGGAAGTAATTAACAGATTTGATTTTTCATCCTGGCTCATAGGGAAGATTGAATTTAATAACCATAATAAACTGAAGGATGTTCTTAATCTTGATGGTGTGGATTCTGGTATGGGCGGAATAGATATGGTAAGAGATTTTCTTATCAATGACAATTCATCACTTAGGAAATAATAGGTACATTTAAACCGTATCTAAAGCAACCATTGACCCTTTTATTAAGCCGAAAGTGGTCTTTTATATAAAATTGGGCGTGTGATTATTGCATGCTCTAATTTTATTTGTGTCTATTGGAGAATTATGAGGGAGACATTATGGTATAATTATTATAAGTAGAAATATGAAAGAGTTGGAACATGGAAATAAAAATAAATGAAATCATTATTCCAGATGACATTGATTCGCTACCGGATTTTGATTGCTTTGACTCAGATGAGTGCAATGAATTAGTAAAAGGACTATGCGGTTATGTCTTATCTGAGTCTTCAAAAGAGATAAATAAGTATAGATATGGTGAAGTGGCCATTTCCTATAATACTGATAATGGAACACAAGCTACAATAAATGGTACATACCATCATATAGAACTTAATGAATTGTTGAATCCTTCGGCTAGATATTTTAACGACATCATAAGAAATTCTTCGTTCAACAGTGTGATTATTGTACATAATCATCCTAATAACCAGATTTTTTCATTTCAGGATGTAAGACTTTTTTATGGAAATGATTCGATTAGTGCCATTTTGGCCGTTGGGAACACTTCAGATATCTTCATCCTTGTAAATAATAATGTGGATGTGATGTCAAGGCGCAGGCTATACGCTCATATGGTTCGTATGAGGGCGGAAATTATTAAGAATAATTCAGGGATAAAAAGCTATCAGGTTGAGGATGCATTAAACCAGGAGGTTATGAGACTTCTTAGTAATCCAAAAGAATTATCTGATGAATTTGGATTTAAACTGATTCATAAAAATAGAAAGAGGTGATTTTATGTCATCAGAAAAGGAAAGATGGGAAATACTAGATAAATTGGATATGGGATATAGTTTGGATGAAGATAATTCAGGACAAGTGATAGAAGATATTATTGTTGATGACAAGACTTTCCTTGAAGCATCAAATGGTCTTTATAGTAGATCGGAATATATGCAGGCGAAAACAGATGTTGAATTGTCATATGCACTTATGCAGGATCCACCTGAAGGGCTGGTAGAAAAACTGCTTAAGGCAAAAAAGAATGTTGAGGATTATATTAATTCCAAGCGAATTTTTATTCCAGCTAAGTAATGAAGGCGAATTAAAAGTGGTCTTTAAAGTGGTCTTTTTTATAAAAGAGAGCACCGAAAACCTCCTTTCCATGCGGGTTTTCGTAACTGGCTATTATCCGATTCCCGTTGCCAGCTCGAATTGATAAAAGCCAGTAACTTAGCGGAAAGTTGTAAAAAACCGCTTGGTTACTGGCTTTTTTGTTACCTATATTAATACATGCAATTAGAAATAAATTCGATTTGAAAAATGATTTTCTAATATGAAAGAAATAACGTCAGATAATGATTCATTTGTAAGGCTGTTCCCCAATCTTAAGCTTCTATAAATATTAGTTTCATCGCATCAAAATAAGTTTTCCAAAATATAACAAGCAAATATATGATATAATTTTCTCACTAAATTGCTTAGGGGAGTTGGAGATGACATTTCAGTTTACAACGTTTCTGTTTTTGCTTGTTGCTTTACTTGCGTATTATATATCGGCTCCGAAGTACAGGCCGTTTGTTCTTATGATGGCCAGTTGGGGATATATAGTGATAATGAGCAGAATTGCGCTGGTAATAATGCTTGCTGTTTCTGTATTCACATATATTATAGGATTTCTTATTCATAGATTTCAAAATGGAAGGCAGGTTCTTTCAAGGTTGATCACTATTTTAGGTGTGGTTGGCTGTGCATCATCTCTTTGCATACTTAAATTGGGAGATGTACTTAGAACGAGAGATCATCTTCCGTCATTCTTGTCCTGGACACTTATTCCAATAGGATTTTCATATTATATATTTCAATCAATCAGTTTTCTCGTTGATATCAACAGAGTGGAAATAGCAGAATTTCCTTCAATTATTGATTTCTTTTTATATCAGTCTTTCTTTGCTAAGTTTATTAGCGGACCTATTGAAAGAGGGGAGAATTTCTTTTCACAAAAAAAGGCAATATATACTGCTAAATTCTTTAATGAGGAGAATCTTAACAGGAGCTTTTCATATATTCTCTATGGCTTTTGTATGAAGCTTATCCTTGCTAACAGATTTGCAAAATATACTGAGATATTATTAAACAACCCTGATTTTCATTCTTCAAAGGCGCTGATTGCAGGGAGTCTTATGTATACGCTTCAGATATATACTGACTTTGCGGGATATTCATCAATAGCGATAGGAATAGCACTTCTTTTTGGAATAAAACTAACTCAGAATTTCAAGGCACCTTATACGGCAAAGAGCATGTCTGATTTTTGGCGCAGATGGCATATTTCACTTAGTAATTGGCTCAGGGATTACATTTATATTCCGCTTGGAGGAAACAGAAAGGGTGCATTCAGGAAGCATCTTAATACAATTGTAGTCTTCTTTATCTGTGGCCTATGGCATGGAAACGGATTGAATTTCGTGGTTTGGGGGCTCATGCATGGATTTTTGTCGGTGATAGACAACATCCTTGAAAAGGCTCATGCTTTCGATGCGAAGGTGATGCAGATAGTAAGAAGGATACTTGTTTTTATAAGTGTTTCAATTGCCTGGCTGTTCTTTGGAATTGACAGCGTCAGCAGAGCGCTTACTTATATAAAGAATATGTTTATTGGAAGCGGTGTAAACATGACTGTTTCTGAAGAAATGAGCTTTCTTGAGCTGAGCAGCTATCAGCTGTGGATAATGATAATTGGGGTGCTTGTAATGATAGTTATGGATGTTTTATCAAGCATCAATAAGAAAGATTTTCCTGAGCTTTTGATGGTAATTGCATTACCCGCAAGACTTACAGTTTTTCTTGGGTTATTGGTGCTGCTTCTTGTTTACGGCGTCTATGGACCATCAGAGCAGGTCATCAGCTTCATGTACATGGAGTTTTAAAGCATAATCACTTAGCGAAGTAGTTTTGAGCTTAGTGATTATGCTTGTTCTGGCGAACGGAGTGAGAGCAGAACTACCAATTGCACTTAGCGAAGTAGTTTTGAGCTTAGTGATTATGCTTGTTTTGGCGAACGGAGTGAGAGCAGAACTACCAATTGCACTTAGCGAAGTTCTTATGAGCTTAGTGACAAACTAATTTTTAGGAGTATCTATGAAGAAGATATGTACTTACCTGGCCTTCATTCTGGCCTTTGTGACAATCATGAGTGGTCTTGACAGACTGCTTTCTGAAAAATCAATACATGGCATCAACCAGGCCAGAAGCTTTTACGAGCAGCCCAGGGATTCCATAGATGTGCTTATGATCGGATCAAGTCATATACACTGCGATATAAACACTGCTCAGCTTTGGGAAAATTATGGCATTGCTGCATACAATTTCAGCGCAGCGGAGCAGACATTGTGGCAGACTTATTACTATTTTAAGGAAGCTCTGAAGACCCAGCATCCCAAGGTTGCAGTTCTTGATTTTTATGCGCCTGCCTGCTTTAAAGCAGATTATCAGTATGACTTTTTGTATGAGAATCTTCAGGGGTTAAAACCTTCTTTGAATAAGCTTGCTCTTTTTGTCACAAGCTGTGAGGTGATGAGATGGGATGATTATTTTCCGGATTTTTTCACTTATCACAACAGATATGAGAAATTGACGAAGGAAGATTTTGATGCATTTTTGGGAAATGAAGATCTTGCCGCATTTAAAGGCTATACACCCTATTCTGCGGTCAGACCTCAGCCTGTTCCTGAATTTAATGTGACTCTGGGGGCGGATCTTACGCCAAAATCCGAGAAGTATTTGCAGAAAATAATAGAGCTTGCTAATGATAATAACGTCAAACTGTTTTTTATTGTCGCACCCTATGCTGCAGAAAATAAGGAAATGCTCACCTATAACAGAGTGCGGGATATAGCATATGATAACGGTCTTGAATTCATGAATTACAATGAGGCTTATGATCTGATAGGACTCAGCTTTGATACGGATTTCAACGATCATTCGCACTTAAATTATGAAGGAAGCTGCAAATTCACGGATTTTCTTGCCGGGAATCTTATCGAAAGATATGGCGAGGACATAGTAGACAGAAGAGGTGATGAACGCTATAGCTCATGGGATGACAGTATTGCAGTAACTGCCGCCATGTTAGATGAGAGCAGAGAAAAGGAAAGAGAGAGATTAGATAAAGAAGCTACTGAAAAAGAGTAAAATCATGGCATTTATGTTGCGTTTGGGAATAAAAACATATAAAATTAATTTGTTTTTAATTTGTTTTTTATTATTTTATTTATGAGGGCATGGTTTTGAAGGGGAAAAATCTTAAAAGAATACGTAAGAATGCAGTAGTAGCTTGTATAATGGCTGCGACTATTACTTTCAGCACTGCGGATGCACTGGGTGTAAGTGCAGAGGATGCAGTTTCTGATGGGAACGCTTTGGTAGAGGCACCTGCTACGGTTATTGATGAAACTGATGCAGCTCCTACAGTGAATCCGGAGGAGACAGATGCAGCAGCTGCGGATAATCCGGCGCAAGTAGCTCCGGTCGGGAATGAAGGAACGACTCCGGGTGAAGCTTCTAATGATTCTGAAGGGCAGCAGTCTGAGGATACTCAGGTTGGAGACGGACAGAATGATAGCGGTGAAGCTCAGGTGACTCCGGCAGCGCCAAATGAGCTTAGATTATCCGGTACTGCAGAGAACAGTCCTGTTTATGACGGGCAGAGTCATGACGTACAGGTTAAGCTTCCTGTTTCCACAATTAAATTGGAAGAAAACGATATAAGTGCAGTTGTTGCTTCGGATGAGTCCGGTAACACTTTTTATATCACAGGAATTCCTGACAATAAGGTATCGGTATCAGCTGTGAATGTTTCGGAGACGGCTTTTGATGTTGCTATGACAGGATGTTCAGTTTACAACAGTGAACTGGTTCAGGTGACTGCGCCCGCTTCACTTAAGATAACTGCTGAGAATGTCATACAGAAGAGGCCTGTTACACTTAAGTCCATGAATCTGGTAAAAGCTTATGACGGCAAACCTATTACTAATGGTGATATGCCTCTCGCAGAAGAAAGTGGCTGGGTAGAAGGTCAGGGAGCTGATTATTCCTTTACGGGAAGCAGGACAGCAGTTGGGGCATCAATAAATGAATTTATTGCAACACCCAGACCCGGTACGGATTTTAATAACTACAGGATAACCTATATCTTTGGAGATATTTCCGTTGTAGAGAGAACCAACGCTCAGAAGTATATCATTACGGTTGAAGGCAATAGTAATGCGGTTAAGTATTCCGGCAAGGAACAGAGTCTGTCAGGATACGTACTTGAAGGAAGAAGCGATTCCGAATTCAAGATAAACGGAACCGGAGATCCTTCTCAGGTCATAACAGTGACCATAGGCGATGCTGAATTTTCAGTAACCGGTATATCCGCTTATGCTTCCGGGAAAAATGCCGGCACATATCCAGTGGTAATCACAGGATCTCCTGTTGTCAGAGATGCCGACGGGAATGATGTAACAAATGAGTTTAGATTTGAATTTAAGCAGGGCGAATTTACAATTGAGAAAAGAAAAGTAATTCTTACATCTGCCAGCCTTAAAAAGAAATATAATAATAAAATGATTAAAGCTCATGAGGTTACTGTTTCCGGAGATGGCTTTGCAGAGGGCGAAGGAGCAAGCTACAAAGTAACCGGCAAGCAGAAGAAGATTGGACAGAGCTATAATTATTTTACCTACGAATTAAATGAAGGGACTCTCCTTGAAAACTATGATATAGAGACAGTTCCCGGTGTGCTTGAGGTTACAAAGGCTGGAGATACCGCCATAAATGAGACTCCTAAGGAAAGCTCCGGAAGCTCAGGCGATACCAAGAGCTCAGATGATACTTCTCAGAGCTCGGGCAGCACAGCTCCTTCACAGACTCAGGCTGGAACTGCTGATTCTTCGCAGCAGGCTCAGGGAGCAGGAAGTGCAACACTTGCAAGGGCCACGACAGCTCAGAATGCGAATGTGCTCGGGGCTAAGAGAGGACTTGTGACTGTAGATATCGCGAGCCCTGAAAATGTAGGCAAAACAGGGAAAGATGTACTTGGAGCAAGAAGAGCTTCAACAGATGATGACACTAATATGGAGGGACATCTATTTATATTTGCAGCTGCTTTACTTACAGCAGTAATGACTATAAAAAGAGATAAGAGACTTAAAAAATGACTGAATCGGAATCACGTATTTATGGGAAAAATCTAATCTGTATCTGTGTTGATGAGGCTACAGAGAGAGACTTCGAGGGTGTTCTCTGGACTCCTTACGAGGAAGAGGCACTGCCCTTTGGAAGCGGCTATGAAATGATGATGCTGATGGACAGACTATATGACAATTGGGATTTTCCTCAGCGTACCACCTCTTACAGAAGCTTTGTACAGAGGGATAAATCAAGAGATTATCATAATCCAAATTCAATCAGAAAAAGAGAACCGATAAGAAGCCTTAAAACCTACAGAGGGGAAAGGGCTACCTTTATAGTTCAGGTTAAATTCAGACAGAACAGCTCCTGGCAGGGACAGGTACTTTGGTCTGAAAGGAAAAAGAATGTACACTTTAGAAGTGCGCTTGAGCTACTCAAACTCATAAATAGCGCACTCGAACAATCAGAGAAATGACAATGAGTCCGAGAGGCTTTTGCTTTTCGGACTCATTCGTGTAAATGCAGTAGAACCTACAGGTGTGAAATGAGAAAAAAGGAACTGGCACTTAACGTAATTGACAGATTAAAAAAAGAATACCCTGATGCTGATTGCACACTTGATTATAGCGAAGCCTGGCAGCTCCTTGTCAGTGTGAGACTTGCTGCTCAGTGTACTGACGCAAGGGTTGATAAGACTACACCTCTTTTATATGACAGATTTCCCACAGTGGAGGCTCTGGCCAATGCCGAAGTATCTGAAATAGAGGAGATAGTAAGACCCTGTGGTCTTGGTAAGTCCAAGGCCAGAGATATCAGCGCCTGCATGAAGATTCTACATGAAAAATATAATGATAAAGTTCCTGACAACATTGAGGAATTGTTAAAGCTTCCGGGAGTAGGAAGGAAGAGTGCGAATCTGATAATGGGAGATGTTTTTGGAAAGCCTGCCATCGTAACGGATACACATTGTATAAGACTTTGCAATCTGATAGGCCTTGTTGATGATGAGAAGGATCCTGCAAAGGTTGAAAAGGCACTGTGGAAGATAATACCTCCTGAAGAGGGAAACAGTCTTTGCCACAGGTTTGTATGGCATGGAAGAGCAGTCTGTGTCGCAAGAAGACCTCAGTGCAGTATATGCTGTCTCAACGATATTTGCAGGTTTGGTAAAAATAATTGTTAGTTATAGGAGCAATATTATATGCTTGTATCTAAGCTTTTTATAGAGTTTGTTGTATACAGTTTTTTGGGATGGGTATACGAGTGCATATATTGTACAGTCAAGGAAGGTCACTGGAGAAACAGAGGCTTCCTGTTTGGCCCCATCTGTCCGATATATGGTACGGGTGCCGTGGCTTGCCATCTGGTATTTGGATATCTTCCATGGTTTAGCGGAATACCCTATAAAATGATTCCTATCTGGAAGATATTTCTTATCTGTGCGATTGGAAGTATAATTCTTGAGTACAGCACATCATATTTTCTGGAAAAAAGATTCCATGCAGTATGGTGGGAATATAACGATATACCGCTCAACATCAACGGTCGTGTATGTCTTCCGGCAACTGTGGGGTTTGGTGTCGCAGGTATAATGGTCACACGATTCGTTCTTCCTTTTTCAGAGAAAGTCATGGATATGATACATCCATTGCTGGCAGAGATCATTGCTCTTTTGTTAATGGCTTATCTTGCAGCGGACCTGGTGCTTACCGTGGCGAGCCTTGTTCATCTTTTGGATATGGTGGAAGCTGCAATTGCCGAATTTGATGAAAGGATGGAGGACGTGTACCAGTCAGCAGCTGCTACTCCTGTAAGGGCGAGAGAGGTCTTGACTGCAATGCCTGCTAAGGCAAAAGGGAATTTGACATCAGCTGCTGAATCTCTTGATTTCAGACAGAAGTATCAACTTAAGAACATTAAAAATTTCCGATTCAAGAGACCGGTTTTCAGAGGTGGTAAAAAACTTAATTCTGATAGAATGTCTGAGTTTTATAAAGGACTACAGGATAGAATTTCAGGAAATGAAAAATAAAAGAAGGTGAAGTAATGAAAGAATCAATAAAAGGATTAACAGAATTTATCAAAAAGAGCCCCACTGCCTACCACGCAGTGGAAGAGCTTTCTGAGAGACTTATAAAGGAAGGTTTTAAGGAGCTCAGGGAAGATGATAAATGGGAGCTTTCACAGGGTGGAAAATATTTTGTCACAAGGGCAGGATCATCCATAATCTCATTTAAACTTCCTAAAAAGGATTACAAAGGATTTTACATGATTGCCAGTCACAGCGACTCTCCGAGCTTCAAAATAAAGGAAAATCCTGAGATCGAGTCAGCTTCATATGTGACACTGAATGTGGAAAAATATGGCGGAATGCTTTGCGCACCGTGGTTTGACAGACCGCTTTCCGTAGCAGGAAGAGTAATGGTTAAGTCTGATGAAAACGGCTCCATAGGCGTTACATCAAAGCTTGTAAATGTTGACAGAGATCTGGTAATGCTTCCGTCTCTTGCAATTCATATGGATCGCGAGGCCAATGACGGACACAAATATAATGCACAAAAGGATATGCTTCCGATTTTTGGCGATGAGAAGAGTAAGGATAAATTTATTAAGCTCATTGCAGAAGAGGCCGGAGTTTCTGTAGAGGATATCGTGTCACACGACCTGTTTTTGTATAACAGAGTAGAGCCTTCAGTATGGGGCGCTGATGAAGAATATGTTTCATCAGGAAGACTTGACGACCTTGAATGCTGCTATGGTTCATTTGAAGGATTTGTTAAGGCGGAAAATGAAGAGAATGTTATCATGCACGTTGTCTTTGACAATGAGGAGGTAGGAAGCACCACAAGACAGGGCGCTGCTTCAACATTCCTCAGAGATACACTTACAAGGATAAACGATGCTTTTGGCAGAAATCAGGAGGATTATCTTGTTTCCATAGCAAGAAGCTTTATGATATCAGCTGATAATGCGCATGCAATTCATCCGAATTATACTGAAAAAGCTGATCCTGTAAACAGACCGCAAATGAATCAGGGAATCGTGATAAAATATAACGCAAATCAGAAATATACGACTGATGCTGTTTCAGGCGCTATATGCAAGATGATCTGCGAAAAGGCCAAGGTTCCGTATCAGACCTTCACTAATCGCTCTGATGTGGCAGGTGGTTCAACACTTGGTAATATCTCGGGAACACAGGTAGCAGTCCGCACAGTGGATATAGGAATGGCTCAGCTTGCAATGCATTCTCCTTATGAAACTGCAGGAACTCTGGATGTGGACTACCTGATTGATTTTTCCAGAACATTTTTTGAGGCTGATATCAAGGCCTGAGATTGTATTTTTTTCTTGTGGGTAAAATAAGACAAAACCGCAGGAAGTTTTAGTAATTTGAGAACGGAGATTTTTTTAATGGGACTTTTTAATTTTTTGGGTAATAAGAAGAATAAGGAAGAGGAAGAAGCACTGCTTTTGGAGCAGGAGGCTAAGCAGAAGGAAAAAGCTCTTGAGGAGCTTATGGAGAAGCATAAGGATCTGGGGTGGCCTTCTCCCGGTAAGCTTAATCCGATTCGCATAGAAGGACAGGAGGATATAGATTTTGAGGATCCTCTGACAGATGAGAGAAAAGAAGAGATAGGAAAGCTTGTTTATGAAGAAGATCTTAATCAGGAGACCATAAAGTTCTTCTCAATGCAGGAGCTTTTATTCCTTCTTACAGTTCAGGAGGGTTATCAGAAGGTTTCACCCATACCGGGATATGAAACCAACCACAGAAAGGTTTATAACGAGATTCTCGGAAGAGTAAGAGATGCCAAGACTCTCTACGTGCTCTTTGATTCCATGACAGGTTATCCTTTTATCGATCATGGTTATATTAATATCTATTCAAGTGAAGAATATGCTACAGCTGCCGTTAATGCATTTTCAAAGCAGTTCAGAAAGCTCATCGTCCGTCCCTGCAAAGCGGATAACGAAGCTGAGTCAGCAAGCGAGAGAAGAACATTTTTTGATTATCTTTATTATCTCGGCGCTGAGAATTTCATTATTGATAATGGCTATTACAGAGCACATTTCAAGAGAAATGAGATTGTGCTGGCACCCGGTGACTGGGGGAACGGAGGAGATAAATCTCCCAAGAACCCTGCGCTTGTATTCTCAATGCTTGATTTCCTTGGGGAAGTGAGATGGCCGGTTAAATATGAAAAGAGAGATGCCGTACTTACTGCGAAAGAGATGCGTATGGCAAAGGAAGCACAGGCTGCTCATTATATTGTGCCTATGCAGCATGAGGGACCGATTGAGGTTCTTGAGGATGGCAGATATAAATTTACAGCTGATACAAAGATCAGATTCCCTGAGATCAAGAGCTCTGATGAGAAACATTTCCTGCCCGTATTTACAGATGGAATTGAATTCAGTAAGTCCTTTAGAAATACTGAATTCAAGGGAGCAGTATTTGGATTTGGCGATATTTTGAAGTTTGTTGGTGATAAAAACGGTATCATCATCAATCCAAGCGGTCAGAAAGTTATGATACCAAGAGATCGTATGCTTGCACTTCAGATGGCAGCACAGGCTGCATCAAAGGTAAATAATACCGCTGAAAAGGCGCCAAAGAAAAAGCTTTCCGAAACTGAGGCTGCAGTTCAGTCAGCAATGAGTGGAAAAGGAATAGCAGCAAAATCTAATGATGAAGAATAATAGTGTACCAAATCATTTTGTGATATTATTAATATATTAACGTTATAGTATTTTTTCTTTCTAATTGCATGGAGGAAATTATGTTTGACCGAATCATGGGTAAATACCTTCTGGACAGTGGAAGGCTTACAAAAGCGCAGTTGTCTATGGTTTATCAGGTCCAGGAATCAAAACGTGCAAAGCTTGGTGTTATAGCGGTTACAGAGATGCTGATGACTGTTGCACAGGCAGAAGAGATAAATGCGCTACAGGCGACTATGGATAAAAGGTTTGGGGATCTGGCAATCGAGCGCGGATACCTTTCTGAAATTCAAGTGGGATACTTGCTTTCTCTCCAGGGGAATGAATTCCAGACCTTCACGTCAGCGTTAGTAGAAAAGAAAATGATGACTTTGGAAGAAGTCGACTCTATTCTTAAGAAATATCAGCTTGAAAAGGGACTTAATGATAATCAGATGGCGGCACTGAAAAGTGGTGACATAGATTTGATCGTTCCGATTTTTACGGGAACTGATGATCCTGAATATAATGCTCTTTTCAAATATGGTATAAAAAATGTTTACAGGCTGGTTGATACGCATCTGGTAATAGACAATGTGTACACGGTTCATAATATCAAGGAAGAGTGCATAGCTTATCAGTGCTTTGATGGTGAGGTCAAGGCAACGATAGCTCTTGTAGGGAAAAATGGTGACCTTCAGAAACTTGCCAAGAGTTATACGAAGGAAGAATTCATTGAGACTGAAGAAGATGCGCTTGATGCGATGTGTGAACTTATAAACTGTATAAATGGTCTATATGCTACCGACAGAAGCAGGAAAGGTAAGAAAATTGAGCTTGATCCGCCGTATTTTATTACGAAGTTTGGTGAGATTTCAGGTGAAGATATTCGAGTGATGCCTATTTACAGCTGCGATGCCGAGGCATGGCTTGTTGTTTCTGTTAACAGTAATACCACTGTGAAATAAGGAGATGGAGCTATGGCAAACATTCTTATTGTTGATGATTCAAGAACATCCAGAAGAGTACTCAAGGACATGCTGGAGAGACATGGTCATACTATTGTGGATGAAGCAACTAACGGTCAGGAGGCATTTGACGATTACGGTAAGTACAATCCTGACATAGTCACTATGGACATAACTATGCCTGTTATGGACGGCATTCAGGGATTAAAGCTGATACACAAGACTTATCCGAAGGCCAAGGTTATTATGATCACAGCTGCCGGACAAAATGAGAAAGTAAAAGAAGCTATAGAAAATGGGGCGGAAGAATTTGTTACAAAACCTCTTGATGAGGATACTGTAATATCCGCCATAGAAAAAGTAATGCAGAAGTAAATTAGAAACGAGGAATTATGTATAATGATATAAAGATAGGTCCGGTTACATTACATATGTACGGCCTGATGATCGCTATCGGGTTTCTCGCAGCGCTCATGATTGTACTAAAGAGAGGGAAGAAGAAGGGCTTATCTGAGGATACTATCTACGGTATTTTCTATTGTGCGATTATCGGAGGACTGCTTGGATGCAGGATACTGTTTTATATAGTAGAATTTCCGAATATATTGAAAGATCCATCTATTTTATGGGATTTTGCTAATGGGTATGTGGTATACGGAGGAATAATCGGAGGTATACTTACAAGCTATATATATGTTAAAAGAAAACATGAGGATTTTCTTAAGTACTTTGATGTTGTAATGCCTGCTGTTGCAATAGCTCAGGGATTTGGTCGTCTGGGCTGTCTATTTGCAGGATGCTGTTACGGTGCTGAAACAACAAGTCCGTTTCATATTGTTTTTTTACATTCGGATTTTGCACCAAACGGAGTACCGCTTATTCCGACACAGCCTATGTCATCTGTAGGAGACTTCCTGATAGGAGCGATTTTGATCTGGTTTTCACATAAGACAGAGGTGAAGGGAAGAACTGCGGCAATGTATCTTGTATTGTATGGAATTGGAAGATTTGCTATTGAGTTCCTCCGTGCTGATTACAGAGGAAATATCGGAATATTCTCTACATCACAGATTATTTCTATGTTTATGGTTGTTATAGGAGCAGGTTTGTTTGCTTTGGCTCCGAAGCTTGAAATGAGATTTTGATAAAAAATGTGGGCATCATTTATTGATGCCCACAAATGCTATAACGAGCCATTGAAGTTAAACTTATGTGGCTGCTGGTGAATTTAGTGAAAATAAAATTGTGCAGAATACTTGTGGATAAATTAAATCCAGCCACCATCAATTGTGATTATCTGCCCAGTAAGATATGAAGGAGATTCTGCGAGGCTTACAGCAAAGCTGGCTACTTCCTCGGGAGAACCTATTCTGTCTGCAGGAATTTCAGATGCAAGATCATCTAATTCTTCATCTGAGAGATGTGATCTGTTCATTTCGGTATCAATTACGCCGCAGGATATGGCATTTACCTGAATATTACTGGGAGCAAGCTCCTTTGCCAAAGCTTTTGTAAAGGAATTAACACCGCCCTTGGAAGCGGAATAGGCTACTTCACATGAAGCACCAACGTTTCCCCAGACAGAAGAAATATTTATGATTTTTCCGTGACCGTTTCTTATCATGTCAGGAACGGCATTTTTACAAACATAAAAGACAGAATCAAGGTTGGTGCCCATGAGACGATGCCACTCATCCGATGACATGTCCGTGATCAGACCATACCAGGCGATACCTGCGTTGTTTATTACGATATCAGGCATCTTTTTAGAGAGGCTTCGTATGCTGTCAAAAAGAGAAAGTACGCTGTTTTCATCGGAAACATCACATGCGAATGCATGAGAAGACACTCCGTATTTTGTTTTGAGATATTCTGAAAAGGCTGATAAAGAATCGTAACTGCTCCTGCAGCATAAATAAAGGTCATAGCCTTTACTTGCAAAAGCTTCGCTTATTGCTTTGCCGATTCCTCTTGATGCGCCTGTTATCAGAACTGTACCTGCATATGAATTCATAGTTTACTCCGTCTATTATTAACAAATAATCATCTATTTATAATCTTATTATAAAAGGTATTTACAAATCAGAAAATAGGGAGTATTATTTGAGTGTAATAAAGATTGCATACAATTTAATTATAAACAAATTAACATTAACTAAAGTAGTGTATAACAAATTATGGAAAATTGAGAACCGTCCTAAGGAATCAATGACATCAGGAATTCACCCATGAATGGGATACTCCTCATGTCATCTTACCAAAAGCGACATCCTTAGGACCAAACCAGGAGGTAAAAATATGAGAGATCTTGTGATCATAGGTTCAGGCCCTGCAGGGCTTTCAGCAGCAGTTTATGCAAAAAGAGCAGGTTTGGATACACTTGTAGTCGAGAAGGATCCCGTTAGCGGTGGTCAGATTCTGATTACATATGAAGTAGATAACTATCTTGGATTACCCGGTATTAACGGATTTGATATGGGTATGAAGTTCCGCGAGCATGCTGATAAGCTTGGTGCTGAATTTGCAGAAGGATGCGTTTCTTCTATATTAATAGAAAAAAAGGGAAACGAAAAAGAGACACCTGTATTCAAAGTGGTCACAGATCAGGGCGAATACAAAACTAAGACTGTACTTCTTGCTACAGGAGCTTCTCACAACAAGCTTGGTATCAAGGGCGAAGAGGAGTTTACAGGACGCGGTGTTTCTTATTGCGCAACCTGTGACGGCGCATTCTTTAAGGACAAGGTTGCTGTTGTAAACGGTGGCGGTGATGTTGCTGTCGAGGATGCTATTTTCCTTGCAAGAGGCTGCAAAAAGGTTTACCTCGTTCATAGAAGAAATGAGCTTAGAGCTGCAAAAATCCTTCAGGAAGAATTATTATCACTTCCAAATGTTGAAGTTATCTGGGACAGCGTAGTAGAAGAAGTTAAGGGCGATAGCAAAGTTAATGCCATAACAGTTAAGAATGTTAAGAGCGGTGAAACAAAAGATGTTGAAACCGATGCACTTTTTGTTGCCATTGGTATTCATCCCCTTACAGAGAGCTTCACAGATCTTGCTGAGATGGATGAGACAGGATATATCATTGCTGATGAGAGCGGAAAGACTTCAACTCCCGGAGTATTTGTTGCAGGTGATTCAAGAAAGAAGCGCCTCAGACAGATTGTGACAGCTGTAGCAGATGGAGCAAATGCTGTTACTTCAGTTCAGGATTTTCTTGTTGGTAAAAACTGATAAAGGATATTGACTGACCTGGTATCGTTTCAAGGAATTGATACATATATGTTTTTATAAACGAAATATAAAATTAACCAAATAATGTGTTTTTGAAATAAAATAAATACTAGATGTAGAAAAGAGCCGGAAGCCGCATGGTTACTGGCTCTTTTGCAATTTTTAAAATGACTTAATATATCATTCAATTGCAAAAATGGCTTGTTTAAGCCTTCCAATTTTATGCGAAAATGTTTAAGAATAGTTGACAAATTGTATGGTTCAGAGTATATTGTTAAAAGATGTAACAAATTCGTAACAAATGATTTGGAGGTCCGTTTTGCAAAAAACTACGATACAGCTGTTGGCTATGGGGGTTGCAGCTGCAGTAACAGTTGGAGGAACAGGTATTAGTGTTAATGCATCTGCATCTAAGGTGACAAGTGTTTTACCTTCAGCAGGCATCAGTTATGCACTGACAGGGGATTCAGTATCACTTTCAAATCTTGCAGATGATAATGGTACTGAGGTTGCTGAGAATGAGATAGAGGATTCTGCAGTAACTATTACAGAGACGACACCTCTTGCTTCAACATTGCAGGAGAACATTCTTAATGATATTCAGAAGGCTACAGGAGCTATGATTCCTGCAGAGGAGCCCGGAACAGGTGAGCCTGAGGATGGAACTGCAGAAGAGCCTGCAGAAGACTCCGAGGAAGAACTTACTGCAGAGCAGCAGGAGGAAGAGAGATTCAGATCTCTCGTAATTGCCCAGGTTAACGATTATGTCAATGTTCGTGATAACCCGAGCGAGGAAGAGGGCGAGATCATCGGTAAGCTTTATGATGATTCCGTAGGAACTTTCATCGAGGAGACTGATGGATGGTATAAGATCAAGTCAGGATCTGTTGAAGGATATGTAAAAGGTGAGTACTGTGTAACAGGTGAGGATGCAGTTGAACTTGCCAAGGAGGTAGGCAAGCGTATCGCTACAGTTACTACCACAACACTTAAGGTTAGAAGTGGCCCAAGCACAGATGATGAAGTGCTTGGACTTGTACCGATTGAGGATGAACTTGTCGTAACCGAAGAGCTTGAAGGCTGGGTTAAGGTCAGCATTGAAGAAGGTGACGGTTATGTATCCAGAGATTATGTAGAACTTTCTACAGAGTTCGTAGAAGCTGAGTCTAAGGCAGAAGAGGAAGCCCGTCTTAAGAAGGAAGAAGAGGCTCGTCTTGCAGCTCTTGCTCAGGCAAAGAAGGGAACCAAGAAGTCTTCAGACAGTAGTTCTTCCAAGAGCTACAATTCAGCAGCAAGCTATACTACACAGGCAAGTTCTATCGGATCTGCAGTTGCATCATATGCACAGCAGTTCGTTGGTAATCCTTATGTATATGGCGGATCAAGCCTTACAAACGGAACAGACTGTTCAGGCTTTGTAATGAGCGTATATGCTAACTTTGGTGTTAGCCTCCCTCATTCAAGTGGTGCTGACAGAAGCGTTGGTGCAGCAGTAGATGGACTTGCAAATGCTCAGCCCGGTGACATCGTATGTTATTCCGGTCACGTAGGAATCTACATCGGTGGTGGACAGATTGTACATGCATCCTCAGCTAAGACAGGTATCAAGATTTCTGATGCTGGTTACAGACAGGTGCTTTCAGTTAGAAGAATATTCTAATTCATTACAAATAAGTTAATAAAATAATAAAATTAAAGCCAGATGAGTTGATCATCTGGCTTTTTAATACTTAAAATAAAGCGATTAAATTTTAAAAGAGTTATAAATCTAAATGATTGATTTACTCGGGCTCGATAAGACCGTATGTGTTGCCTTTTCTCTTGTAAACAACATTAGGCTGATCGGTCTCTGCATTGATGAATACAAAGAAGTTATGTCCAAGAAGTTCCATCTGAATAGCAGCATCCTCGACATACATGGGCTTAAGATCGAATTTCTTAACCCTTTCGATTTTGATCTCTTCATCATCATAATCTTCATTGTCGATATATTCTTTTTTGAAGTTGCTGATTTCAGTCTGGTGCTTGTTGACCAGTTTACTCTTGTATTTTTTGAGTTGACGTTCAATGATCTCTTCCACAAGATCAATAGAAACGTACATGTCGCTGCTGACCTGTTCAGATCTGATTATTCTGCCTTTAACAGGTATTGTCACCTCAATCTTGTGACGGTCCTTGTCAGCGGTTAATGTTACGTTGACATTAGTTTCAGGGGTGAAGTACTTTTCGAGTTTTCCGATCTTTTCCTCCACAGCCGATCTAAGTCCGGGTGTTACATCGATGTTCTTGCCAATAATTGTGAATTTCATGCAATCATCCCCTTTGCAGTTAATATTTTTCGATTCCTGAATTCCTTTATGAAAACCGGAAATCATACTGGACCGGTCCTTGCAGAGCAAGGCGCATGGCCTGCAGAACACAGGATTCCTCAGCACTCTTTTATATTGAGTTCAGGAGATCCTGGCTTATTCGGAGAGCACTCTGAAATGAAAGTCATTAATTGAGTTTTGCTCCAAATATTCAGTTAAATTATATCATTTATCTATAACATTAAGCAATTTAATAAAAGCCAGTTTAGAAATCTTTTATTTTTTCTTAATTTTGTGAAAGTCATACAAAAAATATGTTTGTATTTTGAATGTGGAATAATGGTTGTTATTGTGGATAAATGTGGATAATGTGGATAATTTCGTGTATAACTCATAAAATGGGCATTTCGATTTTTGGAATTGTGGATAACTTTTTAAGATTTTATAAAATAAAAATAAAATTTGCGTATTGACTTTTGCTTTTATGTGCAAAACTTACATCTTTAAAAAAAATTTATAAAAAAAGGGTATATTGCTATGCTTTTTCTTGCATAGAAATTTATACGCATGCTATAATATACTCGTTGTGACAAAAAAATAACAAACAACAAAAAATATAATAAAATCGGACAAAAGTCCCGAAACGGAGGTATCATCTATGGCACAGAAGGTAGTATTAGCAGGTGCTTGCAGAACTGCGATCGGTAAGATGGGCGGTGCTCTTTCAAACACACCGGCAGCAGATCTTGGTTCAATTGTTATTAAGGAAGCTCTTAACAGAGCAGGAGTTAAACCGGAGCAGGTTGACGAGGTTCTTATGGGCTGTGTTATCCAGGCAGGCCTTGGACAGAATGTTGCCCGTCAGGCTTCTATCAAAGCAGGCCTTCCTGTAGAAGTACCGGCTGTTACCATCAACGTTGTATGTGGATCAGGTCTTAACTGTGTAAACATGGCAGCTGAGAAGATTTTATCAGGTAATGCTGATATCGTTGTAGCAGGTGGTATGGAGAACATGTCAATGGCTCCTTTCGCACTTGATAAGGCTCGTTTCGGTTATCGTATGAATAATGGCGTATTAAAGGATTGTATGGTAAACGATGCACTTTGGGATGCATTCAATGACTACCACATGATTCAGACAGCTGACAATGTTGCAGCACAGTGGAATCTTACTCGTGAAGAGCTTGATGAGTTCGCGCTTAATTCTCAGCAGAAGACAGAGGCAGCTCAGAAGGCTGGCAAGTTTAAGGATGAGATTGTTCCTGTAGAAGTTAAGGTTAAGAAGGATACAGTTGTATTCGACACAGATGAAGGCCCTCGTCCGGGTTCTACTATTGAAGGTCTTGCTAAGCTTCGTCCTATTAACAAGGATGGTGTTACAACAGCAGGTAACGCTTCAGGTATCAATGATGGTGCAGCAGCTATCGTTGTTATGAGCGAAGAAAAGGCTAAGGAACTTGGCATTAAGCCTATGGCTACATGGGTAGCAGGTGCTCTTGGCGGTGTTGATCCTTCAATCATGGGTGTTGGCCCTGTTGCAGCTACAAAGAAGGTTCTTGATCGTACAGGTCTTACTATCGATGATATCGATATCTACGAGGCTAACGAAGCATTCGCAGCTCAGTCAGTAGCAGTTGGAAAGGATCTTAACTTTGATCTTTCAAAACTTAATGTAAACGGTGGTGCTATCGCACTTGGTCACCCTGTTGGAGCATCAGGATGCCGTATTCTTGTTACTCTTCTTCATGAGATGCAGAGATCTGACAAGAAGCGTGGTCTTGCAACTCTTTGCATTGGTGGCGGTATGGGATGCGCTACAATCGTTGAGAGAGACTAAAACAAAATAAAAGGGAAACGGATTATTCCGTTTCCTTATTTATCTGTTCTACTTGATAAAAATAACCCGGTATGAAATAGAAGGTATTTAGGTCTGATTAAGTTTGGACTGATATACCTTAATTATTGAAATAAATAAGGAGGCAAAGAAAATGGGATTTGTAAATGTTGAAGTTAAGGACAAAATTGCTGTTCTTACAATCAACCGTCCTGAAGCACTCAATGCACTCAACAGCCAGGTACTTGATGACCTTAACGCTGCTCTTGACAGCATTGATGTGAACACAGTAAGAGCTCTTGTTCTTACAGGTGCAGGAGAAAAGTCATTTGTTGCAGGTGCTGACATCGGAGAGATGAGCACACTTACAAAAGCAGAAGGCGAGGCTTTTGGTAAGAAGGGAAATGATGTATTCAGAAAGCTTGAGACATTCCCTATTCCTACAATTGCTGCAGTAAACGGATTCGCTCTTGGCGGCGGCTGCGAGATCTCTATGAGCTGTGATATCCGTATCTGTTCAGATAATGCTATGTTTGGTCAGCCTGAGGTTGGTCTTGGAATTACTCCCGGATTCGGCGGCACACAGAGACTTGCTCGTCTTATTGGTGCAGGCATGGCTAAGCAGCTTATATATACAGCACGTAATATCAAGGCTGATGAGGCTTACAGAATTGGTCTTGTAAACGCAGTTTACACACAGGAAGAACTTCTTCCTGCAGCTGAGAAGATGGCTAATACTATCGCTGCAAATGCACCTATCGCTGTACGTGCATGCAAGAAGGCTATAAATGAAGGTCTTCAGCTTGATATTGACAAGGCAATCGAACTTGAAGAGAAGATTTTTGGTGATTGCTTCGAGACAGAAGACCAGCGTGAAGGTATGGCTAACTTCCTTCGTAAAAAGGATGACCCGAAGAAGGTTAAGGTTGTAGACTTCCAGAATAAATAAGATTTACGCTTTAGACAGCATCTAACTAAAAAATTGCATTAGTCCCTGATCCTCACGGAATGGGTGTATAAGCCCATATTTCCGGAGGATGAGGATTAAGAATAGGAGGAATTTAAATGAAGGTAGCAGTTATTGGCGCAGGCACAATGGGTGCAGGCATCGCTCAGACATTTGCACAGGCAGACACAGTAGATAAGGTATATCTTTGTGACATTAAGACAGAGTTCGCTGAGGGCGGCTTTGCTAAGATTAAGAAGAGCATTGACAAGCAGGTTTCCAAGGGCAAGATCGATCAGGCTAAGGCTGATGCAATCATCGGCAAGATCCAGACAGGTCTTAATGACATCTGCACAGATGCTGATCTCGTTGTAGAGGCAGCTCTTGAAGTTATGGATATCAAGAAGAACCTCTTCAAAGAACTTGAAGAGAACATCGTTAAGAATCCTGATTGCATTTTTGCATCAAACACATCATCTCTTTCAATCACAGAGATCGGTGCAGGACTTCCGAAGCCCGTTATAGGTATGCACTTCTTCAATCCCGCTCCTGTTATGAAGCTGGTTGAGGTTATCCAGGGTGCAAACACACCTGAAGAAGACGTTGAGAAGATCAAGAAAATCTCTGAGGATCTTGGTAAGACTCCCGTTCAGGTTAATGAGGCAGCTGGTTTCGTAGTAAACCGTATCCTTGTTCCTATGATCAACGAAGGTATCTTCGTATACTCTGAAGGCGTTGCAGATATCCAGGGTGTTGATACAGCTATGAAGCTTGGCTGCAATCATCCTATGGGACCCCTTGAACTTGGTGATTACATTGGTCTTGATATCGTACTTGCTATCATGGATGTTCTTTACAAAGAGACAGGTGATTCCAAGTATCGTGCTTGCCCTCTTCTTCGTAAGATGGTTCGTGGTAAGAAGCTTGGTGTTAAGACAGGTATCGGCTTCTATGACTATTCAGATGGCGGCAAGGTTCCTACAGACCGTAAATAATTAAATATAAAAAAATAACGTAAACTCTTGAAATCTCATGGTGCATTGATTTCAGAGATAGATTTTCATTAGAATAGTGACATTTTTTCAGTGCGTACATAGTGTGCACGATGAGAAAATGGAGCAGGTATATCGGAAATATAACCTGAAATCAGTGTACCAATGAGATTGAGAGAGATTACATACAATTTAGGAGGATTTTTT
Organism: Butyrivibrio sp. WCE2006; assembly: GCF_000701985.1. Lineage (NCBI taxonomy): Bacteria > Bacillati > Bacillota > Clostridia > Lachnospirales > Lachnospiraceae > Butyrivibrio > Butyrivibrio sp. WCE2006. The sequence continues at coordinate 23,429 of NZ_JNKH01000031.1, forward strand.
CATGGATTTTCAGTTAGATCAGCAACATGAAATGGCTAGAGCTCTTTTCAAAGAGTTCGCAGAAAAAGAAGTAAAGCCACACGCTATTGATGTGGATGAGACAGAGGTTTTCCCTACAGAGACTGTTAAGAAGATGCAGAAATACGGTTTCATGGGTATTCCGATTCCGAAGGAATACGGCGGACAGGGATGCGATCCTCTTACATATGCTATGTGCGTAGAGGAGCTTGCAAAGGTTTGCGGTACAACAGCAGTTATCGTATCAGCACACACATCACTTTGCTGTGATCCTATCATGACTTATGGTACAGAAGAGCAGAAGCAGAAGTATCTTGTTCCCCTTGCAAAGGGTGAGAAGCTTGGTGCTTTCGGTCTTACAGAGCCCATGGCTGGTACAGACGCTCAGGGCGTTCAGACAAAGGCAGTTCTTACAGAGGATGGTAAAGAGTGGATTCTTAACGGTTCAAAGTGCTTTATCACAAACGGTAAGGAAGCTGATATCTACATCATTATCGCTTACACAGATATTGTTGAAGATAAGAGAGGCAGAAAACAGAAGAAGTTCTCTGCATTTATCGTAGAAAAGGATACACCCGGATTTACATTCGGTACTAAGGAAAACAAGATGGGTATTCGTGGTTCATCAACATACGAGCTCATTTTCCAGGATTGCCACATTCCTGCTGAGAACCTTCTTGGCGCTAGAGGAAAGGGCTTCCCGATCGCTATGCACACACTTGATGGTGGACGTATCGGTATCGCTGCTCAGGCTCTTGGTATTGCTGAGGGTGCTCTTGACAGAACAGTTGAGTATGTTAAGGAGAGAAAGCAGTTCGGTCGTTCAATCGGTCAGTTCCAGAATACACAGTTCCAGCTTGCTAACATGGCTACTCAGTGTGAGGCAGCTAAGATGCTTGTTTACGCTGCTGCAGATGCAAAGAAGAACAAGGATCGTTACTCTGTAGAAGCTGCTAAGGCTAAGCTTTTCGCTGCTGAGGTTGCTATGGATGTTACCACAAAGGCTGTACAGCTTCACGGTGGTTATGGATATATCAGAGAGTACGAAGTAGAGAGAATGATGCGTGACGCTAAGATCACAGAGATCTACGAGGGTACATCTGAAGTTCAGAGAATGGTTATTTCAGGCGCATTACTTAGCTGATCATAATCACTTAGTGGCTGTGAGAATCTGACGAAGTATTTTTGAGTCTGGTTCGAACGGGTTACACCGAATGCAGTGAGGTGTAACTTCCTTATGAAAAATAATTGAAGGAGAATACAAATGAAAGTTGTAGTTTGCATAAAGCAGGTGCCCGATACAAAGGGCGGGGTAAAATTTAAACCCGATGGAACACTTGACAGAGGAGCAATGCTTGCAATCATGAACCCTGATGACAAAGCAGGTCTTGAGGCAGCTCTTCGTCTTAAGGATGAATATGGTGCAGAAGTTACAGTTGTAACTATGGGTCTTCCCAAGGCTGAGGCAGTTCTTCGTGAGGCTATGGCTATGGGTGCTGACAAGGCAGTTCTTGTTACAGACCGCGTACTTGGTGGTGCTGACACATGGGCAACATCTTCAACAATCGCAGGTGCACTTAGAAACCTTGAATATGATCTCGTTATCACAGGCCGTCAGGCTATCGATGGTGATACAGCTCAGGTTGGTCCTCAGATTTCTGAGCACCTTGGACTTCCTGTAATCTCTTACGCTGAAGAGATTAAGGTTGATGAGAAGGCTGGCAAAGTTGTTGTTAAGCGTCAGTTCGAGGATCGTTATCACATGGTAGAGGCTAAGATGCCTTGTCTTATCACAGCTCTTGCAGAGCTTGGCGAGCCTAGATATATGACTCCCGGCGGAATTTTCGATGCATTCGAAAAGGAAGTTACAGTATGGGGCAGAGCAGATCTTAAGGATGTTGAGGATTCAAACCTTGGTCTTAAGGGATCACCTACCCAGATCGCAAAAGCTTCAGATAAGGTTAAGAAGGGTGCTGGCGAGAAGATCGTTGCAGATTCAGCTGATGAAGCAGTTGATTATCTGTTCGGTAAACTTGAAGAGAAGCACATCATTTGATAACCTGTGAGCCGCGCAGAAATTTTTAGATAGACACAATTCATATGTTTGCATATAGAATTTTGAATAGATAAAAATTTATATGTGGCGATCAGCCACAACGAGGAAATGCGTAGCATTTTCGATTCTGCGCGTTCCAAGATATGAATTATAATAGTTAAAGGAGAACAAAACATGTCTTTAGAAGAATATAAGGGTGTATTTATATTTGCTCAGCAGGTAGACAATGAGCTTTCAAGCATCGCATTGGAGCTTCTGGGCAAAGCAAAAGATCTTGCAAAGGATCTTGATGAGAAAAAAGTAACAGCAGTACTTCTTGGTGATAAGGTAGGCAACCTTGTTGATACTCTTGCTGAGTATGGTGCTGACAGAGTAATCGTAGTTGATGATCCTGAACTTAAGGATTATCGTACAGAGCCTTATACACATGCACTTGCATCTGTAATAAATGAGTACAAGCCTGAAATCCTTTTGGTTGGTGCTACAGCAATCGGCCGTGACCTTGGCCCTCGTGTATCATCACGTGTTCACACAGGTCTTACAGCTGACTGTACACAGCTTGATATCGGTGATTTCCCGCTTAATCCCGTTCCCGGACAGGAGCAGAAGCACCAGCAGCTTCTTATGACTCGTCCTGCATTCGGTGGTAACACAATCGCTACTATCGCTTGCCCTGATTTCCGTCCTCAGATGGCAACAGTTCGTCCTGGCGTTATGCAGAAGATTGCTCCTGTTAAGGGCGCTAAGGCTGAGGTTGTTGAGTACAATCCCGGATTCGAAGAGAATGCTTGCTATACAAAGATTCTTGAGATCGTTAAGGCTGTTTCAGAAGTTGAAGATATCCAGGAAGCTAAGATCCTTGTATCTGGCGGACGTGGTGTTGGAAGCCCTGAGAACTTCGCAATCCTTGAGGATCTTGCAAAGGTTCTTCATGGAACAGTATCATGCTCTCGTGCAGTTGTAGATTCAGGCTGGAAGCCGAAGGATCTCCAGGTAGGTCAGACAGGTAAGACTGTTCGTCCTAAGGTTTATTTTGCAATCGGTATCAGCGGTGCTATCCAGCACGTTGCAGGTATGGAAGAATCAGATCTCATCATTGCTATCAATAAGGATGAGAACGCTCCTATCTTTGACGTAGCAGATTACGGTGTAGTAGGCGACCTTAACAAGATCGTTCCTGCTCTTACAAAGAAGCTTGAAGCAGCACTTGCTGAAAAATAATATAACCTGACAATAAGGTAAACGATAAGATTGACCATATGCCATTAAGGTATATGGTCAATTTTTATGCGCTTAGAACATATTTGCGCAGAGAACTTAATGAGTCAACTCACGAGCTTAGTACGGACTACGTAAGCCAGCCTGGTAAGAATCTTTCAAATCGATTGCAGATAACCATAAAAAATGAATTAAATGACGGTTTCATTAGCCCTTTTTTATAATTTAAATAGTGACTTTTAATAATTTGATTTTCATAATAAAGGTACATGCACTTAAGAGCTCCGCAAGAATAATTGGTGCATCGAAATTATCGGAGCTTTCTGCTAAAATGGAGGATGTGGGTAAGACCGGTAATGTTGAAGAAATAAATGAAAACACCGGTGAACTTCTTACCCTGTACAGGCAGTATAAGGAAAAACTGAATAAACTGTCTGAAGGTGAAAGCGACAGAAACAGGGAAAAATGCGATGAAGCGACCATAAAGGAAGCCTATGAAGCTCTTAAGGAATCTGCTCCGGACATGGATTACGATTCTTTTGAGATGGTGCTTCTTGATATTAGGGAGTATGACTGTGGAGAAGAGCATAATGACAGATTTGAGAGGCTCTACAGGAAAATGAAGGACCTGGATTGGGACGCAATAGTCGAAATTTTAAACGAAGTCTGATTCGCTAAAAGAGAACAATAATCAGGAGGAATTTTTTACATGAAAAGCATACTGGATTACGAGACAGTATCATTAATTGATGAGGATGATGCGATTGAAATTATAGATCAGACAAAGCTTCCGGGAACCATTGAACTTATAAGACTGCGCACCGGAGAAGAAATTTGGAATGCGATTTATCTGCTGCAGGTTCGCGGCGCACCTGCTATCGGAGTGGCTGCCGGATTTGGTCTGTATATTCTTATGAAGCATTCGAAGGCTGCGTCCTATGAGGAATTTATGAAGGAACTTAGAGAAAAGAGCGACTATCTCAATTCCTCAAGACCTACGGCTGTTAATCTTTCATGGGCATTAAAACGCATGGAGAGTCACGTTGTTAAAACTGCAGATGAAATGGGTATTAAAGAGAATGCATCCGGTGCAGACTTTGACATAAATACTCTTATCGAGGCTATGCGTGATGAATCAGAACGTATAAAGGCGGAAGATATCGATGTCTGCAGGAGAATCGGTGAAAACGGACTTACGCTTATTAAGGATGGCTTTGGGCTTCTTACACATTGTAATGCGGGACAGTTATGCGCCTGCAAGTATGGTACAGCCACAGCTCCCATGTATCTTGCCCATGAAAAAGGCTACAACATAAAGGTTTATTGCGATGAGACAAGACCACTCCTTCAGGGTGCCAGACTTACAGCGTTTGAGCTTCATTCAGCAGGAATTGATACAACACTTTTGTGCGATAATATGTCCGCATCCCTGATGAAAAGCGGCGCCATTGATGCTATTTTTGTTGGTTGTGACCGCGTTGCTGCAAATGGAGATGCTGCAAATAAGATTGGAACAAGCGTTGTTGCAACGGTGGCTAAAAGATATAACATCCCTTTCTATGTTTGCGCACCCACATCAACTATAGATATAAGTACCAAGACGGGAGCAGATATCAATATTGAGCAGAGAAAGCCGGAAGAAGTTACAGAGATGTGGTATAAGGAGAGAATGGCTCCTGAGGGCGTAAAGGTCTACAATCCTGCTTTTGACGTGACTGATAATGAACTTATCACAGGCATTGTCACTGAATATGGAATTTTGAGAGCTCCTTATGATGTTAGCATAAGCAAATTGTTCCAGAATAAATAATTAGTAATAATTCCTATGAATCGATGGTTACATTTTCATAGCTTGTTGCACTTGATGCGCTGAGTGTGGGAGTGCATAAAGATTTTACAACCGACGTGCACGGATTAGAATTTACCTGATCTGTGCACATCGGTTTTTTTAATATTTCAAAATAAAAATAATCAGAAAAATATTATAAAATATCCATAAATTCACACAATTTCGTTGAGCGCTTTTTTTTTAGGTGTTAGAATGATTATGAGAGATTATACGTATTTTATAATAATAAAGTTAAAAATAAATTTTGTTCATTTAATCATATGATGCAGGAGACAAAAAGTGCATTTTGTTACTGCTATCATACTATGTGAGGCATCAGGAATGGCTGTCGTAACTGTCGATGAGGATAAAAGTTTATATCAGCCGGATTTAATAGCAAATGAGCTTCTTTTGATAAAAAAGCAGGGCGGGAATTCTGATGAATATAAGGATAAGCATTACAACATCTACCAGCTCGCTGAAATAAGAAAGGGGCTGTCCACTGGCGTGGATGTTAGCCTGTATGCTAACCCGGATATTCCATGGAATGAAATGGAGGAAATAAGACTTGAACTCCAGAGTGGTATCGATATGTCCGCCTATCGCGAAGCGGGATTTGATATTATGCAGCTGGCTGAGATAAGAGAAGGCCTGGCGACAAATATGGATGTTTCGGAGTATGCAAGACCTGAGTATTTTGCTGATCAGATGAAGCAGATAAGGCTTGGTCTGGCAGCTGATGTCCCGGTAATTTTTTATCAGGACCCAAGATATAACTGGCTTCAGATGGCAGAGATCAGGATAGGACTGGAGCACGGTACAGACATATCACAATATGCCAATATTGAGCTGCCTTATATGAAGATGCGTGTTGTCAGGGAAAGCCTTGAGGACGGATTGGAGCTTGATGAAAGAACCATAAGAATGAAAGATGCTGCAACCCTTGAACAGATACATATCGCATATAAAGAAAAAATAGATATATCAGAATACGTTAAGAGGAATTTTGATGCCGAACAGCTTGAGCAGATAAGAAAAGCTAAAAAGGAAGGCATAGAGGACGTAGAACGCTATTTCCTCTTTGGAATGCGTGGAGAGTGCATGCATGAAGTCCGTAAGGGACTTGAGCAAAACCTTGACGTTTCAGTATACGCTGATGAAGCATATAGCTGGAAACAGATGAGAGAACTTCGACTGGGACTTGAACATCAGATAGATGTTACTCCCTATGCAAAGCCTCTTTATCGTGCAGATCAGATGCGCGAAATAAGGCTTGGCATAGAAGAAAATCTTGACGTAAATCTTTATAAGAGTATGGTTCATCCGGCACAGGAAATGAGAATCATGCGTGAGTGGCTTGCGGAAGGTAAAACGCTTCCAAGCAACTTAAGTAAGCTGTTCTCAGGCCAGCTTCAGGAAGAGATGGATCGTCCGGCAGACGAGGATGTGAAGGCCTGGCAATTCCTTCAGACTGAAGAGGGAAGGCTTATAGATATTTCAGAGGACAGGATGAAGTGCTATTTTACACTACCCCTTGGGGCGAAGGGAGCATCCTATACTCTTGAAAAAATAATAAAGCTTTTATTTACCGCAAAAGTAAGACGCGGTGTTAGCAGAAAAGCCATTGAAGCGATGATTGAAAACAAAAAATACGGTGTCAAAACCCTCGTTGCCCAGGGTAAGCAACCGGTCAGCGGTACTGATGGATATTATGATTTTCTCATTAAACTAAGTGAGGAGATCCTTCCGGATATGAGTAATGGCGAAAGCGCTGATTTTTCAATGGTCAAGGTATTTGATGAAGTTAAGATAGGAGATAAAATTGCCATATACCATCATGCAACTCCCGGTGAGGATGGTTTTGATGTCACAGGAAAAGTGTTAAAAGCAAAAGCCGGAAAAGGTAAACCTATTCTAAAGGGACAGGGATTTATGCTGCTTGGTGACAAGCAGACCTATGTGGCTTCGCTGACAGGATTTGGAAGAATTCAAAATGGTGATATCAGAATTGATAAAGCCAAGATATATGATTCTCTCGTGAATGTAAAAGAGAAAATCAGCTACGAGGGCACCATATGGGTAAAAGGTGATGTAGATAACGCTTATATCACAGCTAAAGGCGATGTTTTAGTTGACGGAAGCGTAACTTGTGCCGATATACATGCTGGAGGAAGAGTTGTAGTAAGAAAGAGCATTGTAGGTAATGTGAATGACAGAGCTTCCATTTCTGCAGGAGGTCTGGTGGCAGCAGCTCACCTGGATACAACCAATGTAAAATGTAAAGGTGATCTTATTTCCAATGACTGCCTTAACTGCAATGTTTCTGCAGAAGGCAAGGTCCTTATGCTGGGAGAAAAAGGCCTTATAAGCGGCGGTGTTGTTACTTCCTTAAGAGGTGTAGAGACGGCGGTGCTTGGCAGCAAAACCGTGAAAGAGACGGTTATAAGGACCGGTGTAACAGAAGAACTTGATTACGAATACCAGAATATTTTACGTAATGTCAGCCGCTTATATTCTGAGATCAAGGTATACGAGCAGCAAAGAGCAAAGCTTGGAACTTTTAATGACAACACAAATAAACAGGCGCTGCAGTTAAAGATTAAAGTAAATGCAGAGTCGGCTTTAAAAGAGGCTGAACTTGAAAATCTAAACATTCGAAAGAAGTCCATCGAGAGTGAAATTGATTCTGTAAAGGATGCAAAAGTAATTGTATCCAGACTCGTATTTAATGGAACAACAGTAAAGCTGGGAAACAGAGTTTTAAGAGTGCATGACACAATGGAGACTTCAAGAGGTATTACGTTTGTAGGAAAAGATGGCAATCTTGTGATGCTTGATGGGGAAAAACCGGTAGCAAGGAGCTAAAACTGTGGCTGATAAGAGTATTCTGATTGTAGATGATACTGAAATAAATAGAGGCATTCTTAGTGAGATTTTCAAGGAAGATTACGGAATCCTGGAGGCTGAGAACGGCAGAAAAGCATTGGAGATAATTGCCCGTCAAAAGAGCCAGATAGCCGCAATCCTTCTTGATATTGTCATGCCTGAGATGGATGGTTTCAGACTTTTGGAAGAACTCTTCAAGCATAAGATACCTGACAGAATACCGGTTCTTATGATAACTGCCGACAATTCAGCTGATACTGAGAAAAAGTGCTATGACAACGGCGCCAGTGATGTAATTCACAAACCTTTTGATACGGTTATAGTAAAACACAGAGTTAAGCGCGCAATAATGCTTAACATGAATAAGCAGGAACTGGAACAGAAGGTAAATGATCAGACAAAGGTTCTTAAAAAACAATACCTCGTCCTTAAAAAGCAGGAAGAGAGGTTAAGGGAAACAAACAGTAGAATTATTGATACAATCTGTACCATAGTAGAGTTCCGTAATCTGGAATCCGGTTATCACTTAAAAAGGATCAAAGGCTTTGTTCAGATACTTGCCAATGTGGCTATGAGGAATTACCCGGAATTCGGGCTGACACCTCATAAAATAGAGGTTATTACTAATGCAAGCGCCATGCATGATATAGGAAAGATAACTGTTCCTGATGCTATTTTGCTAAAACCCGGAAGACTTACACCTGATGAATTCGACATTATGAAGTCCCATACCACAAGAGGCTGCGAGATAGTAAAAATGCTTGCGGATCTGCAGGATAAGGAATACCTGGAAGTCAGCTATGATATTTGCAGACACCATCATGAAAAATATGATGGAAAAGGTTATCCCGACGGACTTAAAGGAGAGGAAATCTCAATTGCAGCGCAGCTTACATCTCTTGCGGATGTTTATGATGCTCTTGTCAGTGATCGTGTGTATAAATCGGCCTTTGCACCAAGTAAGGCCTATGAAATGATAAAAAATGGTGAAAGTGGAATCTTTTCCACCAAAATGCTTGCATGCTTTGATATAGCAAGACCTGAGATGGAGGCAATGGTTGCGCGTACCAAGGCAGAAGAGGAGGCTAACCTTGCCGCGGGAGGCGGAGGGATACTTAGCCAGTAAGGTGCAAATTTACGTTTGACCTTTACACCATAAAATAAAGAGATAATTGCCCCCTCAGGTTGGTTTTTAAACATCCTGAGGGGGTGTTTTTAAGCAGAGCAGACTTCTTCACTAACTTGTTAATTGAGGCGAGATTTGATAATATTGTTGTGCAGTTAAACTATGGTTAAATTGTTTACTGAATTTATATAAGTATTCGGGAAGCAAAAATCATACTGCAAAAATGATTTTTTCGGGGGAGAAGTTCATTGAAAACTATACTTGACACTTTGCAGGAGTATACTGCAAAGGCTGCTGATAAGCAGATTCTATTTGACGAAGTTTCAGTAAAGGGAATCACCTATCGTCAACTCAACGAAATGAGCGGCAAAATATATGCCTGGCTAAAAAGCCAGGGAATAGGGAAGGAAGATTTTGTACTTATCAGACTTCCTCGCGGCGTAAAACCTGTTATCGCAATGATAGGCATATGGAAGGCAGGTGCCGCATGGGCTTTGGTAGAGGATACTTATGCACCGGAGAGAATAGAATATATTCGCAACGACTGCGGATGTAAGAATGAAATTTCTGTTGCAAACTGGGAAGAAATAATGAGGCTTGAGCCTCTTGAAGGCCATGAGAAAACTGATGAACACGATGCTGCCTATGCAATTTATACTTCAGGCACTACTGGTAAGCCTAAGGGAGTGCTTCATGAATTCGGTAATTTGCAGAGGGCGATAGATTCAGTAAGCGTTGATGGCAGAACTCCTTTTAATGAAAATGACAGCCTTGCGACACTGGCACCAATGAACTTTGTTGCGACGGTCATTGTAATTTTGTGTGCTCTTAATGTATTTTGCGGCAAGAATTATATTGTTTCCTATGAAACAATAAAAAATCCCGGCGCACTTGCCATGTTTTTCCTGAAAAAGAGAATAACCATCACATTTCTTACACCATCATATGTCCGGAAGATTGGTAAAAATACCGGACCTTTCCTTAGAATGCTCTTTGTGGGAAGTGAGCCTGCAAATGATATTTACCTTGATAACGTTGATATTATCAATATATATGCCTCCAGTGAAAGCGGATTTGCTGTCGGCTTTTTCAAGATAGATAAAGCTTATGAAACCTGCCCGATCGGATGGCCTCAGGTTGATACTAAAATATATCTGAAGGATGAAAATGGAACTGATGTACCTCAGGGAGAGATGGGAGAAATCTGTTATGAGAACCCATATGTAAGAGGATATATCAATCTTCCGGAAGAGACAAAAAAACATTTCAAAAATGGATTATATTATTCAGGAGATCTTGCAAGAATTGATGAAAATCGGAATCTGCTGATTCTTGGCCGTCTTGGGGATATGATCAAAATAAACGGTAACCGTATTGAGCCTGCTGAAATTGAGGCGGCAATTAAAGAAGAGCTTGGGATAGACTGGTGCGCAGTGCGCGGATTTGATAAGGATGGCAAGAGCTTTTTGTGCGCTTATTTTACCGATGATATGGAAGTTGACTCAGCTGTTGTCCGCAAAAATCTGCTGAAAAGATTACCATATTATATGATCCCCTCATATTTTATGAAAATCGATAAAATTCCCATGAAGGCTAACGGAAAGTTTGACAGACCAGGGTTGCCTCAGCCTGATATAAGTGATTTTGTAAGTGATTATGTGGCACCTTCAAATGATGTTGAAAAAACAATCTGCGAAGGAATGGAAAAGGTATTAAAGCTGTCAAAAGTAGGCGTTAATGATGACTTCTATGAACTTGGTGGAGATTCTCTTTCATCAATAGAGCTTATAACTGTTTGTCAAAAGAGCCTGAAAAGCTTGAATGCAGGGATTGTATTTAGAGGAAGAACCCCAAAAAACATAGCTCAGATTTACTCTGAGTCATTGGCTGAATGTGATGGTGATCCGGATGAACTTAACCGCATGGCTATGGGGTGTATGCATCCACTTACCGCTGAGCAGCTGTACATGATTGATTATCAGCTTTATACACCGAATTCAACTATGTATAATCTGTTTTCGCTTATGAAGCTTGATAAGGATGTTTTTGCTGCAGAACAACTTTGCGAAATAATGGAAAATGCGATTAAGGCACATCCCGCTCTTCTCACAACTCTTCATTTTGATAGTGAAGGCAATTTGTATCAAAAGTATACACCTGAGATTTTTCAGAAAATCTATCCGGAAAAAGTGTCGGAATTCGAATTTGATTATATAAGAGATACATTGGTGTTCCCGTTTAAAATTGTGGCCGGAAGAATGTACAGATGCCGTGTGTTTGAAACAGAAAAGGCTTTATATGTTTACTTTGATGTTCATCATTCATTGTTTGACGGAACGAGTCTTAAGGTCTTTCTTAATGGCATAAAAAATGTATTTATGGGAATGCCGGTAGAGCCTGATTATTACTATCTGTTTCTTAAGCGTAGGGAGGATGTTGTACATACAGATTTTTATCAGGAATGTAAGAAGTACTTTGAAGATAAGTATGATCATATAGAATGGGTAAGTTATCCAAAGATAGATCATGAGAGCCGGGAAAATAAAATGGGCGAATTGCTTGTGCCACTTGGACTTATGGAAGCAGAGATGAATGCAATGGAGAGGACATATAAAATCAGTCGTAATGAGTTTTTCATTACGGTAGCCATGCTTTCCATCGCTGTATACAATCGTGCTTCTGACATTAAGATCAGCTGGATATATAATGGACGAGAAGATATTCAGAATATGACCACTGTAGGACTTTTGTTCAGAGATTTGCCTGTTGCTCTAAGGCTTAAAGATGATGATTCAATTCGTGACATATTTACAAAGGTGCATCAGCAGGTCCGTGATGGAATAAAATACAGCTGCTACCCTTATGTAGATATTAATAACAGGGTCGCTGATAATGAAGTGGCTTATCTTTTATATCAGCAGAATATCCGTGATATGGGAGGCAGCAGCGATTTTGATATTGAGACTGTTGATGTTCGCCAGAATAAAGCTGCATCCCAGACTATTCTTGATATGGAAATCCTCGATGGAGAGGAAGGGCTTCAACTTATGATTGATTACGCTGCCAGCCGCTATGAAGCTGAGAGTATAGAGAAATTCAAGGATATTTATGTGAAAATGAGCCAGGTTCTGGTAACGCATCACTCCCAGGCTGACGTAACAATAGGCGAGATTAAGAAAATGCTTTTCGATAAAAAATCCTTCTTTGAAGTAATTAAGTTTTATATAGAAGAGAGCATTAAAGTCAGCAAAGGAGCTTAAAATTGAGTAGTATATATCGGGAAAAAAAGCTGGGGCTGGAGAATGGACTGACCTTGGATGCAAAACCTGATAGGGTACCTGCGCATGAAATGGAACCGAGGTTGGAAAATGGATTGACCTGGGATGCGGAATCTGAGCAGGAGAGGACACTTACTCAGGAAAAGGAATTGGCTCAAAAATTTACATTCTGGTCATTTTTTAGATTTATAGCTCCGAGTATTTTCGTCTTTGTATTTATAGCTGTTTATCAAATTGTAGATGGTCTTTTTATAGAAAAATTTATAGGTGATCTTGCGATTGCATCAATTAATCTCTATTTTCCAATAATTACCATGATAATAGCTGTTGGAGTTATGATAGGAACCGGCGGCAATGCCATGATAGTTTTAAAGGTCGGAGAGGGGAAAAGGAAGCAGGCAGGCGAGACGTTTTCGCGAATTATTGTTTTTTCCGTTTTGCTTGGACTGGCTATTACAGTATTGTTGCTTTTGTTTGCGGATTCCATAATGCGGCTATGTGGAGCTACGGATGGAAATATTATTTATCTAAAGCCTTACTACATTACTATGAGCTGTTTTGTGGTAACAGTGCTGCTGCAGTCTGAATTTGGAATTCTGATAATAGGAGAGGGAAAATCCGTTGTTGCTGCAGTGGTTATAGTTGTGGGAGGAACCCTCAACTGCGTTCTTGACTATGTTTTTATGAAACATCTGAATATGGGCATAAGCGGGGCAGCGATAGCTACGGTGATAGGTTATTCCAGTACGGTCATTTATGCTATTTGGTTTTATTGTATAACAAAGAAAAGCTCATATACATTCGAGCTGGCAAAGCCTGATTTTCAGGAAATCATCGAAGTTTGTTACAATGGTTCATCTGATATGGTTGCTAATCTGGCGCAGGCGGTCACAGTATTATTTTGTAATCATCTGGCATACAGATATTACGGTGAGACAGGAGTGAGTGCACTTGCGGTCGTAACTTATATTCAGGTATTTATCATGATGGTATTCATGGGGGTGACATCTGCAGTAGAACCTGTTTTTTCATTCAATTACGGAAGTGGTAATATCGAGAACAGGAAAAACGCATTTAAATTCGGGATGATATGGTCTGTGATACTGGGAACAGGGTGCACATTGCTTCTTTTTATTTTTGGAAGACAGATAGTCAGTATATTTTTTACACCGGGAACCGGATTTTATGAAATCGCTTATACAGGCTATATTTTGACACTCCCCGGATGCCTGTTCATAGGTATAAATATTTTGGGATCAGGCATATTTACTGCATTTTCAAATGGGATGATTTCAGCTATGCTTTCGGGGCTCAGAACCTTTGTGATTCTTACTGCCTGTCTTTTTGGACTTTCGGCACTTATGGGAGGAGAAGGCTTGTGGCTGGCATGGGCTGTGGCAGAAGCTATCAGCCTTATATTAACAGTCTTTGTCTTGAGAAAATATAAAGACAAATATAATTATTTGTAGAGTTTGCCGTGTGAATGTTATATGAATTTGTAGTTCTTGTCTCAAGAACGCTATATATTAAAGGAATCCCTATTATGTAGTTCTTTTAATAAGGGTTAAAAAAGCGAAAAACTGAAGTCCCCCGGCTTCGGTTTTTCGCTTTTTACACACTTTTTCTAATGCCCACTTTATGCAAGCACAATTACATTATGATGTTTTAATTTCATCATCATTTTTATAAATTGTTCTGATACTCATCATGACTTAAAGAACTGCATCGCTTCATTAAGCTGATCAGCAATATCCTTAAGGTTATTAGCTGAAGCGGCAAGTGTTGTAACAGTGGCAGACAGCTCCTGCATGGAAGCTCCTGTCTCCTCTGATGAAGCAGCATTTTCTTCTGAGATAGCTGAAAGAGCACTCATGGTATCAACAACGGCGTTCTTGGAGGAATCACAGGTGTCAGCGCCTTCAGAAATCAGGCGAACACCTCCAACTGTACTTCCGATATCATCAAGCATTCCATTGACGGCATCAAGTGTCTCACCAAGAGCGATCTGCTGTTCATTGTTGCCCTGTCTTACATCCTCAGCTGCAGTAACCGCTGCATCAGACTGATCAAGCAAAAGTTCCATCTCTTTTCTGATTTCATCTGCCATCTGCTTTGAATCTTCGGCAAGCTTACCGATTTCTTCAGCAACAACCGCAAAGCCCTTACCTGCTTCGCCGGCTCTGGCAGCTTCTATGGAAGCATTAAGAGACAAAAGATTCGTCTGTGTTGCAATGGAGGTTATTCCTTCAACCTTCTCGCTGATAGTATTAACAGCATCTTTGGTAGCTCTGATTGTCTGGGAAATATCATCAATCTTGGCTGTCATTTCAGTAGAAGATTCCTGCAAAGAATGAAGTGACTTGCTGGAAACCTCTGATGCCTCCTTCATCTTCTGAGCAATATCGGAAAGGTCATCTGTAGAAGTCTGGACACCTGCTACTGCATCTCCGATTCTTCCGACATTCTCGGATGCTGACTGAATCTCATCAGCCTGCTGTGTAGCACCGGATGCGATCTCCTGAACTGCATTAGATACATCCTCTGCTGTCTGAGAAATCTGATTAGCCATATCAGAAAGCTCTGTTGATGATTTTCCAACGTCAGATGCAGACATTTTTATATTGTTAACAATTGCATCAAGTTTTTCTATAACAGAGTTGGTAGAGTTTGAAATAGCACCAAATTCATCTTTTCTTTTATCAAACTTTTGAACCTTTACAAAACGACCATCTGAAAGAGCATCCAATGATTCTTCAACAGCTTTAATCGGTAATGTAAAGCTTTTTGCCATAGCAAAGGATATAATCACAGCTACTACTAAAAGAATCAGTCCAACAATTATAACAATAATCGCAGACCTTCTTGCAGAGCTCATGATAACTGCAGCATCACCTGATGTTACAACAACAAATCCTGAACGGGCTTCTTTTGTATATGCCATGTAATTAGTACCATATTTAGTGGTTGATTTATAAAAGCCCTGATCAAGCCCTGATGTATAGAACTCTGAAGATGACACATCAACCTCTTCATGTTTTCCATCACCAATCTCATACTCAGCATGTGCAGCAACCTGTCCGTTTCTATCAACTACAAATGCTGTTTTTGCGTTATTTACAAGAAGCTCATGGAGGTTATCAAGGTCATAGTTTCTATGAACAATACCAATAATTGTGCTGCCATTCTTAATAGGGGTCGAGAATGTGATCATTCTTTTGCCTGTAGTTCTGCTAACTGTTATATTGGAAACAAAATCTTTTCCTGCCATGGCTTCTTTAAAGTACTCACGGTCTGATACATCTAAACAGTCACCTGTTCCTCTGGCTATCTGCATACCTGTATCGTTGGTTATTGCTGTATTCTGTCCATCATTTAGAACCATATCATACTCATAAAGAGTAGCCTGAACTGCATCAAGAGGAATACCGGCGTCTCCTATAACATATTGAACTATAGTAGGGTTACTGGCTATGCTTCTGACCATATTAAAATTGACATCTAATGTTTTTTCAAAATTCTCATTCACATATTTAGCCTGCCACTCAAGCGATTCCTGAGCATCAGCCAATGCTTTATTAGTAGATGTTATGTAGCTTACGATAATCGCAACTACAAGAGGAACAACTGTAACTAGCATCATTACAATTATGAGTTTTGTTTTTACACTGTCCCAAAATCCAATTTTGTTATTATCCATGATAATTCCTCCAGATCTATGGCAAACAATTAATACAGTTCATAACAATGATTATACTATTAGGATTATCGGAAAATGGTTAAATTAATTCTAATTTAATAGATATTTAATTTATTTACATTTTCTTTTTAATTTCTTTATGAATTCAGAAATATAGCAGCCTCTGATTAACTTATTTGAGGGATTCTTGGAGGGGAATTAATTAACGTGTGAAAGGGCGCACGAAGTCCGGGGGACTTCGGCTTTGCGCCGACCGGAGCGAAGCGGAGATCGAACCCGTTCGAAGCCGATAGGCGTAGAACAAAAAAGAAGACATGACTTTATGTCATGTCTTCTTTTTTCTTTAACGTGTGTGAAAGGATTCGAACCCTCGACCTTCTGGTCCGTAGCCAGACGCTCTATCCAGCTGAGCTACACACACAAACTCACGAACATTTCGTGCAGCAAAAACAATTATAGCATTCAATATATAAATGTCAATAGATTTTTTTCTTTTTTTCTAAAATCACTATTTTCCAGTAACTTGTAAAACTAAATTCCACCCCTTTAACACACGACATGGAACTTACTAATTCCAAACTCGGGTATGGAATTTACTAATTCTTATTGATATCATCCATAGGTTCATCCACATATGCTCTCCGGCATTAAGGAGGAACTTATGGAATCCACTAATAAGAACAAGCATCTTGATTTAGACAAGCGTTATGAAATCCAGCATGGTTTGGATGACTCTCTCAGCTTTAAAGCCATTGGAGCTGCGATAGGAAAAGACTGTACCACTATTTCAAAAGAAGTCAGAGCACATATCATATATGAAAAGAAGGGCGCTCCTTATCG
>NZ_JNKH01000032.1:0-40067 GCF_000701985.1 Butyrivibrio sp. WCE2006
GGCTTAAGTATGCAGACAGTGCTTTTTCCTTTTGATACATCAATTCCAACACTAATCATTCTGAACCTCCTCCAACTGTAAATAGTAATTGCTCCAGCCACACTTATTACCATTCAGTTTAGTTGGTTACGCGGGTGTTTCTCCCTACCTGCTTAAGCGAATGCTTATAATAAGGGGTTGGCTAACGGTTTTTATGACGGATGCGCTGATCCAAATAGAGCCACGTCAGACCAATTACTCCCCTTATTATAAAAAAATAAGTGCAGATGTCAGAGTTAATTACTCTCTAACAACTACACTTTTATGGTACTAAAATACAGACCAGAAGCGGCCTGTAGGGTATTATTATCTTATTCAACTGTCAAACTGCCGTCCTCAAAATCGCGGCTCCTGTTTATTTGTGGTCGCCTGCCGTGATATAATTATCTCGCTATGATCGAATTAAGCGGAACACTGATAGAACGTTTGAATGAAGCAATACGACTGGTCTGCACTCCGGTAAGCGAAAAAGAGGTTGCAGGCTTTATTGCGTTGTACGAAAAAGCCGGGATTGAGCTGCTTCCTTCGGCTATAGACTATTTCAAACAGTACGGCGGGGCCTATCGCAACAGCTACATCATGCTTACAGATCCAAAACGCAACAAGGATATTTCCCTGAACTGCTTTGATACCATTACCGATTTTTATTATTCCAGTGCTTTTGACCCTGTTGAAACCGAAAAGGATATGCTGAGAAGGCTTGATTGTGCAATGGATGACATCGAAACGGTACGGGAATTTACCGGTCAGAATATCTGCCCCATCGGAGTGGTCGGTTATACCTACCCTGCACTTGTCTACATCGGAGAGGATTCAAAACTATACTGTATCTATGAATGGACAGAGGATATCGGAGTATTTGATACGCCTGCACAGATTCTTGAGGCATATCTTCGTAACAACATTCCGGTCGGTGTGGATACAATGCCGATCAGGACTGATATTGATGATTATCCCAAGGAGGTCAGGACAAAGATAAGCACACCCGGTACTGCAAGATTGGAATACGGCGATGACTTTTTTGAGATCAGATGCTTTTCCCACAGCGAGGAAGACGAGAAATCCGGCAATCCTTATAACTGCTTTTTTACCATGAAGGTTCGTTCCGGGGAGTTTTCGGGGCAGAGTCATTGCTGCGAATGCGATTACAAGGATATCAAGGAACTGATCACACAGCTTGAAGAACTGGTCAATTTTAAAACCGATGAGGCTGTTTTCCGGGAACTGGCATATGATTCAACGATACGCTTTACAGGAGACGGATGCGGACATATCACTGTCTCAGGCACCATTTACGGGGATGCGAAGATCCAGTCATTACAATTTGAATTCATGACCGATCAGACGGTGTATCCTTCGTTCATAAGCGATCTCAAGAGATTATGATTCTTTATCCTTTAACGCCCGCTTTTTAAGCTCGTTAGAAATTGTCAGTCTGTTGCCGATACAAGCATAACTACATATCTGTACATGCTATTCAACTTGAGATTCCGCAATCCATCCGATCTCTGTTATTCCCTGTTCATTGGATCCGTCGAGTTGAGATGCTCCCTCGGGATGCCAGTAAGCTACTTTCAGCCACTTGTTACCCTTTTTATCCGTGGCGGTCTCGCGATATACCTCCATGGAATCGCCGGTCGGTATCTGACATATCACATCATACTCGGTGCCCGGACCTGTGCGGAGGTTTGCATATCCGTCAGGTGATATTACATAGATAAAATACTCCGGTATGGTATGATCCTCCGAGGTTTCCTCATGCTGTTTTTCATCAGAATCGGTCTCAATCTCTTCCCATGAACCATTATGCCACGCCAATAATGCATGATTTTTTACCGAGACATCCGCACTTTCCTTTTGATACGTGGTCACATCAAGCGCATACTTAGGATACCCTTCTTTATCCAGCGGTTTGATCATCATATCCGCAACATCATCAGTTAATTCGGGGATATCTCCCATAGGAGAGATATCTTCAATGTTACCATCTACAAGCTTAAAGACATAGACAATGTTATACTCAGCCGCAGTATTTGAAAAATACTGATTAATAACGATCTCATCCTCGCCGTCACAGTCTATATCAACTTCCTCTTTTCCATCCACATAATATCCGAGAGGAACCAGTTTTGTGATGGTCTCACCATTACTCAGCGTGAAATACACTTCTGTTACATCCGAATCAGCTTCAATGAACTCCTCGTAACTCCCATGATTCCATGATACATCCGTTATTGTCACGTCCTCTTTGGAAGACTTTTCTGCCTTGCTTACACTTATCGCTGTTATCGCCATACCATACTTTGATCTATCGTTTGCCTCAAGCGTATATGTTACAACATAGTTCGAGTAACCGGGCTTTTGTTCCAGTTCGCCCCAATATCCCCAGAACATGTTGACTTCGCCAATGTATTTACCGTCTTCTTCCGTGATCGTGCATTCATGATTTTCGAGTGCGGTTTCCGTATCAACTTCCTGATCGACCTGAAGGGCGTGTGTACCGTCTTCATCGGTATAGGAAACCGCATCGAACAGGTCGCATACCGGTTTTTCCGGAAGAGCATCCCAGTCAGATTCTTCCCCGAATAGGTCAAGGCAGTTCTCTTCCACGCTTTTATCAGAAACAGACATCCCGTGAAATCCGTCACTGTCCGGCCCGGTCTCAGCATTCTTATCCTCTACGAGTTCTCCCTTTTTCAGGCTAAAATAACCGTCGATAACACCATCCGTCTCTGACGCCAGCACGGCTGCTCTGATCTTATCGGAATCAGAAAGTTTAAGATCCACACTTTCTCCGAGATTGAAAACATCGCCCTCAGATTCCGTCATCAGAGCAACCCACAGGTAACTGACCATGGCATCGCTCATTTCCTTCAGGTTCTTCTCAGCCTGCTTTACATCAAGGGTAGTTGCATTTTCCTCCTCATTCTCATTTTCTTCCGCATCCTCCCTGATGTTCTCGAGCCTGTCCGTCAGGCTGCTGTCAGAAGCGGCTCCGCAGCCTGTAAGAAGCATAGCGCAGATTAAGCAAATGATAATTGTAGCAAATGATTTTCTCTTCATAATACGGTTCTCCTTAATACACCCAAACCTCGCTGGCGCATGTATCGTCATATTTGGCTCCGCTTTTTGCACCGGTAATCGTTATCGTGATCGTATCCGTCGTTGCGGGTTTATCAAGCTCTATCCTGCTCCGGTTGAAGGCAGCCAGATCTTCAACCGAATAATCTTCGCTTATATAATAGTCTTCAAGACTGCCTTCCGCGATTGCTCCGCCTCCGAAGTCCGCAGAAAATGCCGTCGGAACGCCGTTGTCATTGTATTGCTTATAGCTTGCCGTATAACCGCTTACTATCTGAACGCCGAATACAGTCTGCTCCTTATCAAGATGTATGGTTATGGTCTCACCGATACCATCTCCCGAAGCGCCTTCAACCCATACGGTTGTATAGTCATTGTCGATAAGATTCTCCGCCGCATAGGATTTATCCTTTGATGCTGGAAGCGTTGAAGATGTTTCAACAGATGAGATGCCCATAACTTCATCCCGACATCTTCCGTACAGAAGAGTTACACCGTATCTGCTGTCGGGATTTTTCACAAACAGAATATCTCCGTAGCCTTCGAACCGATCCCCTTCATAATCACTGATACATATCATCGGACCGGAAAGGAGGCAATAATCTCCATCCTCAAAGATCTGCATATGTTCAATAACATGGATCGCATCTCCTGCGCCAAATGTAGGAAAAAGGCATCCGTCCTTTACGTCCTCATATTCACCAGAAGTAAAATCATCCTCGCCGTACAACTCTCTACATATTTCCTCGACATCCTCTAACGGAACTCCGGAGCTTGGATCAAAGTTTTTTGCCGTTGCCTCACTAAGCTCCGGACCTCCGTAGAATATCAAATCAAAGAACTCCATTCGCAGTCGCTCTTTATATTCATTATCCATTTCGGAGAATATTACGCCCGACTCATCAATCCATGCGGAGGGCACACAATTTGCCATTTCCAAAAGAAGCTCCGCATTTTCGGGCGTGATAGGCTCTGTATTCATCAGCTTTTCAATTTCATCCTCGCACTCTGATTTTGTCAGAGCTACAGGCTCCTCAATCTCCTCTGCCTTTTTGGATGCTTTCTTTTTTGATTTTTTCTCGTGAGCTTTTTGATCATCTTCATCATCTGAGTCTTCAGCTTCTTTCTCTGAATCTTCCGCTATCTCTGCATCTTCTTCGACAGCTTCCGGCTTGTCCGCAGAGTTGCTTTCAGTAGCCATGCCGCATCCCGCAAGAATCATTACGCTGATAATACAAATGATGATCGTTGCAAGTGATTTTCTCTTCATTATTTGTATTCCTCTATCCCAAGTCGCTATTTGTTAATAAGCCCAGTCTTTGTCCGTAACCTTGCCCTTTTTAAACTGACCTGTTTTGCTGTCATATATAAGCTCTGTTATCAGATACCTGTGACCGTAGGTAAAATCATCGGTCAGAGTGTAGAACCTACCCTGCTCGTTCCGATAGAAGCCCTCCGTCACCGGGACAGATATCAGCTGAATCATAATACTGTGCATTGTAATTCACGCATATACCGCTTTGGTATGTCCCATTGGAATCACAACGGTAAATGCATTATTCCTGTACATTTCTCCGTCTGCATCAGGCTCGGAATACCATGGTGTTCCATCAACATTTTCCACGGTTCCCAGATAGGGATTATCAATCCCCATATCATAAAAATCGCCTTCATCAAAAAAGACGCCGAAATAGCGGTCAACCACCTCAACAATTTTATCCGCAAGCTCATACGGCCATGTGTAGATAAGACCGCTGTCAGCGCCTAATCCCGAGCATTCATAATCACCTATTATCAGATAGATTCGACTCACACCATAAAATTTGCTATCTCTTTCATCCTGCTAATCTGATCTACCCCAAACGGGCATCTGCTGTTGCAGTGGCCACATGATATACAGTCGGATGCATTCTTTTCCAGAGTCTTGTAATGCTCTATTGCAAGAGAATCACCAACCTTGGCAAGATCATAGTATTTATTTACAAGGCCAACATCTATTCCTGCAGGGCATGGCTTGCAATGATTGCAGTACACACACTTACCTGCAGCCTGGGACGGAGCAAAAGTGCCTATGATAGAATAGTCCAGCTCTTCCTCGGACTTGTCATAATACGAGAGTAGCTCATCCACTTCTACTATGCTCTGAGCCCCCGGAAGGACTGTCAGCACGCCAGGTTTATCCAGGCAGTATCTGATGCACTGGTAAGGAGTCAGTGCCTGTCCAAACGGAGATTGCCTGGCATCAAGGAGCTGCCCTCCTGAAAAAGGCTTCATGACAGAAATGCCAACACCCTCTTTTTCACAGCGCTTGTATACTTCAGCTCTTTCATCCACACCGCCATGAGCATAATCTCCCTGCCCATAGTCATACCCCGGATTGATAGAGAACATAAGCATATCAATGTCTGCATCATCCATGATTTTCTGTATGACTGCCGGAGTATGTGATGATAAACCGGTATGCTTTACAACACCTTCATCTTTCATCTGCAGGAGATAGTCATATACACCGTTTCTCTGATAAGTTTCCCAATCTGAAAATTCATCCTGGCAATGTATGAAGCCATAATTTATATAATCAGTCTTTAAATCACGAAGCTGTTTATCAAGAGACCTTTTGACGGTATCAAGGTCAAGTGACCATCCGTAGGTTCCCTTTGAGTAATCTGCTCCGAAATGTATCTGATATATGATGTTGTCCCTGACATCTGATAGCGCTTCTCCATACATAGGAAATGCACTCCCATCTCCAGCAGCCATATCAAAATAGTTGATTCCGCTTTCATAGGCATGTCGAATTGTTTTCACCGCAGTGTCAAATCCTGCCTCAAATATATATGCCGAACCAAATCCTATTTCACTTATCTTGTCCTTGGTTTTCTTATTTTCTCTATACTTCATATAAGCGCTCCTCTTCCTTTTCAGCTCAAAGCATAAATCATGATTGCCTGTTGAACTCTCAAAATATTCTTTTTAAATTCATATCCCACAAAGAAATCTGAATCGATCACATCAGCCGACACTTCTTCGCCACGATAGAATGGAGGGCACGGATTTAAGATTGCCTTTTCGTTTGCCAGCTGCATCAGGTCTTTTGTCACCTCTTTTTCTTGCGAAGAAATGATATCAGTTCATCTGAACAATTGGCTTTGATAATATTAAGTGCCTGATTCTTGCTGAGGAAGAAATAGAAGTTTGTATCTGTCTCGAGTATTTTGTAAATTTCATCATATTTTACGAATGCACTGCCTCTGTCACTAACTGATTCAAACCTGTCCTCAGCGAACCTAAAAGTTGTTACAGTATTCTGCAGAATCTTGTTCGTATTATATTCTTTCCTGATCCTGAAATTAGTAATCAGGTATAGTGCTAATGGAAAGCCAATCAGCATTATTGCAAATTCAAATGCAAGCTTTATCGAACCAATAACAAAGGATACGATAAGTCCTCCCACAAAAACCACTTCAAGCACAATAATAAGTGCCAGGCATGCTTTATGCATTCCAATAAGTGTCGCTTTATTTAATTTCTTTAATTCATCAATAGTCCACTGGGACTGTGTTTCATATGGCATATTCTGCCTCTCCTCCGATTATTTTTTCATGTTCAAATTATATCCTACAGCTGAACCGATCACACCACCGACAACATGTGACAGATTAGATATATTGTCATTAAGGAATACTCCTTCATACACCTGCTGCCCCAGAAATACTATGGCAACCAGAATGAATGTCAGCGGAATCTCCCCATTTGCTCTTATCTAGAGGATATTTCTTTTCATTTTTATCAATTTTCTCATTAAGAATATTGCAAGCGTCTTTGATGCAAATTACAGATGGTTTTTAATTTCGATTATAAGCCCTTCGTCTGCAGGCAACCAATTCAAATTATCAATATCGTCCTTGGTAACCCACTTTGCCGCTTCATGCTCAAGCAATGACAGGTGGCCATTCTTTACTGTCGCCCAGAAACAATGCATGTGAAGATGAAATGTTTCATAGTCGTAGTCGATGACATCAATCAAATCGTGAACCTCGATATCTGTATCTAGCTCCTCCTTTATTTCTCTCACAAGAGCCTGCTTTGGTGTTTCCCCCTCCTCAATCTTTCCTCCGGGAAATTCCCAACCATCTTTGAATTCACCATATCCACGTTGTGTGGCGAATACTTTTGTCTTATGATCATATTTGTCGCAAATTATTGCAGCCACAACATTTACAGTCTTCATATGATTATCCTACTTCCAGTTTATTTGTCTTCTTAAGATACTTTGCCGGTATTGGATTGTCCATGCGCCATATGATATTCATGGGTCTACTTCCAATGTGGCTAAGATAATTGGCAGTCCCAAGAAACGATAAGGTAGTACAAAATACCAATATTTATCCTATCATGAATAGTACTTGTTTTCAACGAAAGCGCATAACCATGCGGTTTTGCTTCTAAAAGTAAGCGTAAAAAGAGCAGTTATCTCTTTTGAAATAACTGCCCTTTGACAATATCATTGTATACGGCGCTGAAATGGCGCACAATTACTATTTTATAAAGCCTACAGCTGATAATTACAATCACAGCAACAGTTCATAAACTCCTCATCATGCGTGACTACGATGATTACTTTTCCTCTTTCTGCCAGCTTCTTTAAAAAATCGCCACACAGCAGCATGTTTTTATAATCAAGACCGCTGGTAGGTTCATCAAATAGCAAAATCTCTTTATCCATCATGAGGCTTACAGCTATAAGTGGAGAAGAATTAACTCCATACAGAAGTTTGAATTGCAATGTAATAAAGAGTTTTCTTGGAGGATACGAACCATATCGTGCTCTGATACATCGCAATATTCCTATCAGGTCTATCGGCATTGAATATCGCCCTGACTTTTTTCATCAGGTCCTAAAAGATAACTTTGGATCCATTTACGATGATCCTAGATCAGCTTTTAAAAGCATTGATGAAACAGCAGACTTTCCAGAGATGAAAAAGCTTCTTTGGGAAATATGGAGATATGATGGAGCCAGATCAAGTGCGGCTCTTTATTATGACGGCAAAGTGCGTGAAGCCCTTGCCCTGGTATTTGAACGCCATAGAAAAATAAATGAAAAGACCAAGACTTCTATATCCCCAGCAGATGAGGAATTACTAAAAAGTCTTGGTCTATATATCAATGATCATTATGCAGACCATTTAACAACAGCATCTTTGTCAAAGATTGCCTGCATGGGCACCACCAAACTCAAATCAACCTTTAAGGCTTACTATGGAATGACAATTGCCGACTATGTACAAAAAGTCCGAATTGATCACGCTGAACACCTGCTTGCTTATACCGACCTTCCCGTCTCCGAGGTGGCTGCTGCCGTAGGCTATACTTCCTCCGGACATTTTGCTGAACTTTTCAGTAGTTCTAAAGGTTTGCTCCCTCTTGCCTACCGCAAAGCCTTCCTGCGTTCTTAGGTCAATACGCAGTAAAAATACCCGGCTCGGTTTCCTTGTATTGCAAGTATCTATCAGGGCTAGAAGCTATTATGTATTAGTAGTTCTTCCATCTGAGTTGAATAATTCACAAATCTTTCACAATCTCACCTTTTTCTTTTAACTTCGCTTTAGGATAATAATCTAAACTTAATCACATCAAGAGCAACAAACCTCTTGGTACCCTTCATATAAACTTTTCTTCATAACACAAGCTGCCAGAAACGTGACATCCTGGCAGCTAACCCTCAAAAATTCAGCTGCAGAAATGCAGCTTTTATATTTGACAAATTTCACTTCAGGTGATTATTTGAAAATTATTTTCACAAATATGCTCTTAAAAAGATAATAAAAAATATTTGAAAAAGCCCTAAAGTTTTTTCGCCTGACCATCGATATATTTTTCGGACGCGCAAAAAGAACATTCAAATGGCCAATACGAATGAAACAAATATAATGATTTTCGGAGGTTTTCTCTTATGTATATGTATGAACTGTTTCTTTCAAATGATGTAAATGGCAAGAAGATTCACTTTATCCAGACAAATCACAAAGTAGGCAAACTTGATAAATGGCTTAAGAAGCTTGTTAAAGATAACACTATCACTGAAGATATAGCTAACGCTGTAGCCTACGTTTGGTAATCCCTATATAGCAACCAGAAGATTCCGGAAGGGATCTTCTTTTTTATGTTCCCTTAAGTTTCAGATGCTAATATACATCCATCGGGAGATGAAAATCTTCTGGGAATTATAACAGAAACTTTTTTAATACAATCCTCATAACAACACGCCCGGAATAGCACAGTTCCGGGCACCCAAGAAAAATGCCGCGGTACTTGTGAACCAAAACAAATACCACGGCTTTATTATAATCTGCTTTTTGAGCAGTTCTAACCAAAATGTTCATTTAGTCTTTCCTCTCTGTCATGCAAAAATATCCCGCCATATTTCTTCATGCTGCTTACAGAAAAGAATTGGATTATCCTCTTTTGAAAAATACTTCAGTTCCACGGTTTCTTCCTGATCACAAAAGAGGTTTCCACCAACAGCTTTTAACTCATAGGCTAGCTTATTTCCTCTCGCAATAAATATTCACTCTTTCTTTTTAAAAATCAGATGATTATAAAAGGCGACTTTCCTAAACTCGTCCATTGAGTCAGCTTCTGTTTCCAGTTCAAGCATTGATTTATACCACTCGTCACTGAACTTAATATCATTATTAGATGAAAGTCCAAACAATGACCTTATACCATAAACATCCATCAACTCCATGGTGCCTGATAGTGCATTCACAAGCTGATTATTGTTATACAGATTTCTGTTTCCAAAAATGCTGCCTTCTTCTTTATTGTCCATCAAAATATCCAGTGCAGCCTTTGGATTGTCATTTAGTACCGCATAAGCAAAGACTTTTCCTAATTCATTGTGCTTTACAATTGATAACCTTCCCCCCAGCTTCAGAACCCTGATTAGCTCCTTAAGTACCTCATCCACATTTTCTACATATTCCAAGACATTGTGGCAAATGACATAATCATAGGTATTTTCTGGAATTGTCTGCAAATACTCTATTCCTTGAGTTATCAATAAATAATCATTGTCCTTAACCCGTAGGCTATACATTTCCTCATTGGGCTCTACGGCAGTCACATCATGATATTTAGCGTAATGATTTGATGTCAGACAAAAGCCTGCTCCGAAATCCAATATTTTAAGCCTCTTATCATTTGAAACATCTAATTGTCTGAAAATCAAGTCGTAGATCATTCTTCCCCAAGGCTGCTCTACCATATTTCTGTAATCTTTAACTGTCCCCACTGTTTACCTCTTTCAAACCAAAACTCTTTTCTATCAATTTCATTGTATCTTCAATGCTTCTGCTCTCATCACGGATGAAAACATTAAACCCGCTATTTGCAAATTTATCGTAGCGCTCTTTTGAATTTATCAGCTTTAGGCACTGTCTGAAGTTTTCTATTGCAGCATCTGGATCCTTTTCATCCAAAAGGAGCTGATAAAGGAACTGCTTCTCTTTGTCAGGTCTTTCAAAAAATCTCTTCACTGAAATCTCAGGATCTGCAAGCATGATAGCAACATGATTCCTATCCGATATCTTCCGAAGAGTCTCAACTGATATATTGGTATCAACAAATATCTTTTTGCCTTGCCCGGAAAGCCTTTCAAGTATCTGCAGTTCAAGCCTCTCACATTCCAGGGTAACGCCATCTATCCATGATGCATACTCCTCCGGAGTGCGCCTTATGAAATCATGCCAGTCCTGCAAATCTCTGGTGTATGTAAGACAAGGGTATTCATTCTTATCAAGTGTTTCCTGGAGCTCATCATGATAGTTTTCCTCACAGGCTATGCCATCATATTTCTCAGCAAGCCGTTTCACCATTGTAGATTTACCTGCATATGCAGTCCCATTAAAGTAATATATATTTTCTTTATCTAGGCTCATGTCATTCACTCCAAAACCAGCTCTTCCCCAGGCTTAAGTATTATCTTCCCAGATTATGGGCATATTCATAGACCTTTTCCGACCACGCCCATATATCTGTACAATCGTTATCAATAAAATGCACCTTTTGCGACAACTCGTCTGGAACATGAGGTGCAAGCACTTCTCTGTAGCTAGACGGGGCCACAATTGTATATACCCAGTCCTTTAGTACAACTTCATTCTTGACCTTGAGTGGAAGAACACCCTCAAAAACTGCATTAGGATGCATAATCAAGTCCTTATATCTGAAAAAAAATCTTACGCCTGGAGTAAAACAGACACTCAGATCTTTTTCATCCGGAAATCTTCCGAGATTTCTCTCCATTACAAGTCTATCTCCAGCCTGACAGTTCCCCCATGCAAACATAATGTAATCAAAGTAATCTTCAGGATCATTCGCCGCATTTCTGCTTTCTTCACGCAACTGCGCTGCTGACATCTTACGTGCTCGCACAGGCGAAAGAAGATTCCCACATTCCAATATCTGAACAGCGTTTTCTAATGGCGAAGTATGGCAAACCAAATCCGTCAAACATCCTTTATATTTAGGGCAGGCTGTACATTCCGTTATCTTGTCTGGCGGAGATACACGATATCTTCCGTTATATCTGCATCTGTAATTATCGATTTCATTCAGGATATCAGAGTCCGCTTCTATATCACAAGTACGACCATTAGATGCCTCATACTTCTCGAAGTCAAGAACAGTCTGCTTCTCCCACTCTGTTATATGAGGATAGTCTGAAAGCTTTTTATAAAAGACACCATCCCAGCACTCTGAATAATCATATTGTCCAATCTTAATCTGCATTCTATTCCCCAAATACAATTGCTAACATCTAAGTGTATTTATGTATTTCTCAAATCTCTGATTATGTGACCCAATCGCATTCTCGGAATCAACATATTCAAGAAAAGCTTCTTTATCAAGCCATTTGTAAGCTACTGTCTCGCCCTCCTGCAAAGTAACACTGTCCTTATCGCAGCTCACTCTTGCCAGATACGAAAAGAACATAGCCCTGCTAGGATCCTTGAAAAGGACATTTATAAGTTCCATACTGTCTGGGACAAGGCCTGTTTCCTCAAGCAGTTCTCTTGTAGCTGCCTCAAGTGGTTCTTCCCCGCTGAGAGCTGAGCCTCCTGCACTTGCTTCCCAGAACCCAGGATAAACGTCCTTATCGTCACTTCTTTTCATCAGAAGATATGTGCCATCTTCATGTACTACAAGAATATCTACCCCAAGATGATATCTGCCTTCAGGTATATCCTTGTAATTGCCAAAGCCTCTTACCCAAGTCTCTCCTGTCCTGTTTCCATCACGATCATATAAATCCCAGATCTCTGCCATTGCTTATTCCCTTACCTTCTACAATAGTTTCTTAGCCCTTTTCAGAACTGGCACTTCCCTATTTGCAACAAGCCTTCCAAGGCTCGTACATCTGCATCTCTCATACTCAACAAGTGCCTCTTCATATCCAAGCTTCAAAGTTGAAAGATGAAAATCCTCAATTTCATCCTGGGTAAGATGCTTATCTTCTAATGTTTTTACCTTACATAGGAAGTAATTGTTGATGTTATGCCTGTGGATCAGATTATAGTAGTCGCTGACAACTCCGATCTTGCACAGAACCTCAACATCAGCGCCAAGTTCTTCTTTAAGTTCGCGCCTGATAGCTGTATTCAAATCTTCCCCAGCTTCTACTCCGCCACCGGCTGTTTCAATCATCTGCTGATTTTAATTATCCCAGAGCAATATGATTTTTGCTCAAATTCTGTCTGTGGGAACGCTTTTCTTATCTCATCTATCACAAAATAGATTTCATCATCATCCCAGTCATCCCCAGCATCTGTTCTGCATTTTTCAAGCTCTGCCCTTGTCTCAAAGGCAACATCCCCGATAAGAAGCTTTCCACCCTCATTAAGATGATTCAGCAGCGCTTTAAAGAAAACTGTTTTCTGATCATCCGATAAGTGGTGAAGAGAATAGGTTCCGATAATGAAATCAAAACTACAGTCACTTAGTTCCGGAACTAATCCCTTGGAAAAATCACCTTGATATAGGTGTGCATCAGGCATTTTTACCCTTGCAAGTTCTATCATGCGCTGAGAGAAATCCTGCCCATACACATCACAGCCATTTTCATAAAGCCTCGTTGTCAAAGTTCCTGTTCCAAATCCAATATCTAAAACACGGGCATTCCCCTTAGTCATTACCTCTTGGAAAATTCCACCCAAAACATCCTTATATCCAGCAAACGGATAGCTGTTTTCTTCATCAGAAATTCCCACCTCTGCGTCATATCCGTCTGCCCATAAATCAAATCCTCTGTTGTCTAACATTCTACATCCTCCCTTGGTCGCTGTAACAATTTCTATGTCCGGGAACTCTTTTTGAATCTGCCCAAATATTCCACCGACTGCCACCCTACACTCTACCGGTCCCATGCCGGAGCTAATCTGCATGATCATCTGGCATTACCTCCTTTGTAGTTATAGACAGGCTTGATGATTTTCTCCATTATCACCGTATCTTTTACAGCTTCTTTTATATAGCCCTCTCTTCTGTAAGCAAAAGGAGCTTCATCCAGCGTCTCTTTTCCGATGCAGACAGAATATACCCCCTTCATCTCTGCCTTAAACTCAGAAACCGTATGATTCTGTAGGACATTCTCCCTTGAAGAGATTCTCCCGCTCCCATGAGGAGCAGAATAGTTCCACTCTTTATTTCCAAGCCCTTTACCAAGAATAACCCCGTCCTTCATATTTATAGGAATTATGACTTCTTCATCTGCCCTGGCTGAAATTGCTCCTTTTCTGAGAACCGGCTTATCTCCAGAAAAATCCACACAGTTATGGATGCAGGAAACCGATTCCTTTTCTTTCCATTTCATTCCTTTAAGAATGTCTCTTGCAATAACTTTGCGGTTAAGATCTGCATACTCCTGCACTATGGCTATGTCATGAAGATAGTCATCCATGAGCGTACCTGTGAGGTACGTCAGTTCATAGGGCACATCCGTGATACCTTTTGATTTTAGCTCTTTCTGACCGGCATCCATGTAATACTCAGCGACTTCTTTTCCCAGGTGCCTGCTCCCAGTATGGATCACCATGTAAGATTCCCTGTCATCATTCTGATCAATCTCGATAAAGTGATTTCCGCCTCCAAGCGTCCCAATGCTAAGCATGGCCTTTTCATTGCGGATTTGCTTGCAGCATCTGAGCCTTGAAAAATCAAAATCAGCATTACTGTGGGCACTCCCTCTGATGCTAAATCCGACCGGTATATTTTCCCTGATAACGCTGTCCAGCTTCTGGAAATCGTTTCTGACTTTACCAAGCTTAACTGCCAGCATCCCACAGCCAATGTCAATACCGACAAGTGCAGGAAGGATCCTGTCTTCCACAGTCATTGTAAGTCCTATCGGTCCGACTTTACCAGGGTGAACATCCGGCATAACCCTGATTACTGATCCCTCAGATGCCTCATTGTCACATATCATTTTTATCTGCGAAAGGGCATAATGATCCACATCTGAGCCAGTGAGTTCCTGCATGCACATGATCTGTGCTTCTGCATATTTTCCTTTTACTGATATCAAAATAAAACCTCCGTCTGGGATGTCTTCTGCTTCTAAGCACGCCAAAAACACCTCCGTCGAATCAGAGGCCAACAATAGTCCTGCCAGTTTAAATCATGAATAGTCTGATAGAATAATCAGAAATATAGATAGCGGACAATCATGCCTCTGTCATTTGCGTTATTAGTAGCTGTTATAGTCGTCATGTATCTCATGATCGTCCTCCTTTCTGCTCATTCGAGCGACATGAATTATTTGTTACAGATTGAAGTATATCACATTTCTTGTATCGCGCAATACTCCTATTTCACCAACGATAAAACAGGAGCAACGTCAGCTATGCCACGCTCAAGAAATTTGAACAGACCGGCCAGATATCGCTCATGTCTCTAGTCAAGATTGCAATGGAACTGGGACTTGCTGACGAGATCAAAACTCTTTTCTCACAGCCTGTCTATCTTAATATTGATGAGGTTTTAAACGATGAGTAACAGAAAGCTTGATGTCTTTTATCATGATAAACTTGTGGGAACGCTGGCTGAAATGCCAGATAAACGTATTGCTTTTCAGTACAGCGATGGCTGGATCCGAAGCGGTTTTTCCATAAGCCCTCGTTCTCTCCCGCTAACCAATACCGTATATGTTCCACCGGAAAAGAACCGCGATATCTTCCACGGTCTTTTTGGCGTTTTTGCTGATAGTCTACCTGATTCATGGGGAGAGTTGCTATTTGACAGGTATCTCTCCTCTGTAGGAATACTCAGAGATCAGCTTACAATCCTGGACAGGCTCGCCTATGTAGGTACATCCGGAATGGGAGCCCTTGAATACTATCCTTCCAAAGAAGCAGATTTCAATATAGATAGCGCTGCCCTTGATTATGACGAGCTATCTGCCGCCTGCGCTAATCTCATCTCATCAAAACCTTCCGATCAGTTAGATCTGCTGTTTAAGATGGCCGGTTCTAGTGGTGGTACAAGCCCAAAGATTCTTCTCCATGAAGGCAATGAGGATTTCATAGTCAAATTCCCTGCAGCCAAGGATCCATCCATATGCGGAAAAAGAGAATACGACTACTCCTTAAGTGCCAAGAAGTGCGGAATAGAGATGACTGACACATACCTGATCCCATCCAAAATATGCGAGGGCTACTTTAAGACCAAACGCTTCGACAGAAAATCAGGAAAAAAGATCTTTACCATAACTTTCGCTGGTCTCCTGGAAGCAGACTTCAGAGCGCCCTCCTGTGACTACTCCACATATATGCGCTTGATACAGATCCTGACCAAGGACAACGCTCATGACAAAGAGCAGATGCTCCTTACTATGTGCTTTAACACTCTTTGCCATAACAGGGACGACCACACCAAGAATTTCTCTTTTACCTATACCGAGGATCATAGCTGGAGGCTGGCTCCGGCATACGACCTGACATACAGCACAACCTATTTCGGTGAACAGACCACATCTGTAAATGGGAAAAGAAAAGATATATCAGATAAAGATTTTGTTAAGATTGGCATAGATGCCGGACTATCCAAAGACTACTGCTTGGACAGCCTAGAGAAAATAAAAAGAATCACTCAGGATGAGCTTGGAGTTTATCTTGAAGAACAGCGTCTTCGTCTCCGATATGTACCTCATTGTAATAAGCATGACCCGTGATAACCCCAGCTATCTTACCGTCATCCACTGCTGCAAAGCAGAACTCTTCAAAGTTAAGTGCAACATCACAATCGGTAGCATAATTTGTAAACTCTACATTTATGAACTCGCTCGTTCTTTCATTCTCTGTGACTCGCTTGATTTCCACCACTTTATTCTCCCTTAATCTGATAAGCAATAGATTAAAATTGCCTGATGCACTTTTAATAAACTCTGTTTAAACTCATATCCCACAAAGTAATCAGAATCAATTACATCTTCTGTTACTTCTTCGCCTCTATAAAATGGCGGACATGGATTTAGGATAGCGCCTTTATTTGCTACTCCCATCAAGTCTTTAGAAATCTGATAATCCTTAAATTCCCCTATCATGTTTGAAGGAATGGAATCCGTACAAATAACATCTTTACCTTCAAGCGCATTCTTCAGATTATCATTACAAGTAACTCCAGCGATTTGATACTTTGCAGGGCTACTCTGAGTTAATGAAAATCCGAATGCCTCTGATGCTTCTTTCCAGGCTCTCCCTATGTTTCCATCAGCCCCTACAAACAAATACTTATCCTTAAGATAATCAGCTCTGACTTTTGAAAGTGCATATAAATCAGACATCATTTCGCAAGGATGGTTATCATCTGTCAGTGCATTTATAACTGGTATAGTCATAGCTTCAGCCATTTTATCAAGCATAGTAATATCCGGGTAACGGACTATAACAGTATCAGCCCAATTTTGCAGATATCCGCAAACATCCCTGATATCTTCCTTTTTATCTAACGTTGCCGGGTCAAATAATATGGATTGCCCACCGAGAAGAAAAATACCCTTTTCAAAAGACACTCTGGTTCTTATGCTGGATACTGGAAAGAACATAACGATAGTCTTTCCTTTTAAGAAGCCCTCATACTGCTCTATAGAATCAGCAATCTTGAAAATCTCAAATAATTCACTTTTCTTGAAGTCTGTAAGTTTTATAAAAGATTTCATTTGTACAAGTCCTCTAAATCAAGCACCTTTATACCATTATCAACAAGCAGCTGTGCAAACACACCTCTTCCTTCAATCAGCTTTCCTGAGAAGCTGCCATCATAAACCTGCTTTGCTCCGCAGGATGGACTTCTCGATTGAAGAATCACCATGTCCACTTTCTCTTCAAGTGCTTTCTTAAGGCAAAGCTCCGCTCCGGATCTAAATTCTTTATCCTTACTATCACCGTTCTTATTAGTAACAACTCCATTTACGATTTCGCATGGAATCCTTGGTGTAGGAAGTCCACCGGCAACCTCTGGGCATACCGGAATCACTTCATACCCTTTGATGTACTCAGCAATTTTCTCACTATAGTTGTTACCACCATTGTACTTACAGTTCTGCCCTAAGAGACAGGCGCTTACCATGATCTTCATGCTATCTTAATTCCATCTCATCATTCATTTTTACAAAGCCATACTTCTCATAAAGAGGTCTTCCCATGTCAGTAGCCTCCAGCGATATAGCTGTAATACCTCTGTTCTTAGCATCCTGTACAAGAAAATCTAACGTCTTATATGCTATCCCCTGTCTGCGATAGCCAGGAGCAGTATACATATTCATAACGTAAGCTTTTTCTCCACTTGGATTGTGATATGTAGGCATTATCCTGTATCTTCTATTGTTGCCTTTCTGTAATCCATTTATCAGCCTCTTCTCTTGTTTTAAAAGTTATCACGTTCTTTTCAGGATATTGCGCAAAAAGCTCCAATAGCTTTGGTCTGTTTTCTTTTTCATAATTCCTGACCAGTTCCACAAGTTCTGGATCAATTTTTTCTTCTGTCCATGGAATATCCGGACGTGTTTGTCCCACTCGTTTGCTAATTCCATCCATGCAAGTATCTTCGGAATAATTCAGAAAAAAGATAGTATCACAGGCAGCAATACGTTTTTCATAAGTCCTGCTATAATCACCATCTATTATCCAACTATCAAGTTTAACAAGTTTATCAAGCTTTGCATCAAACTCATCTCTGGAAACATGTGTCTTGTCAGCCTTCCACCAGATGTTATCAAGATGATAAAGTGGCAATCCCAGCTTTTCGTGAAGCTTAATAGCAAAAGTACTTTTTCCGCTACCGGAACACCCAAGGACAATGACTTTTTTCATTGATAGCTGATTAAACATCTCACCTTTTATAAGCTTGAGCACTCTGAGTTCACGTTTTATCATAACCTCATTAAAATAGCTTTCGCTTGTATAAATGTCATTAGCAGCTATCGCAGTATCAAGATCAACAACTCTCAGGACAAAACCCGCATCTTCTTCATAATCATCAAGATCCTGGTCTACAAGTTCATCCTGCACGTCACAATAATAGTAATAGTTTTCCTGTTCAAAAATAGTATTCTCGCTCTTATCGCTTTTCTGTCTACGAAGAACACTTCCAAATTCCCGAATACTATCAGGAATAACAACCATTCCTGATTCTTCCCTGACTTCTCGTATCAGAGCTTCTTTTTTATCTTCATCATCATGTATTCCGCCGCCAGGAAACTTGAAATATTTCTCTTTCTTGCTATAAACAAGAGCTATCTTATCTCCTTGAAAGATAATGGCTCTTGCCGAAGGTCTGCGAAATACAGCATCAGTATCCTTATAATCGTTTAAGTCTATCTCAAAAAGTGTTTTCATATCCTCTTCATCCAGTATGCATCTATAATCCAATCATTTCTTTTCTTGATATGCATAGCCAAAGTTAATAGGAGGCGCTGTTACCGACACATATACAAATTCCTCATCACCATCATTTAACAGGCCATGCACATCTTTATCCTTAAACTCCTCCTGCTAAATCTTCCTCTTCTCTTATATCTTGCTCATAACCTCTTTCTGATTTCTTCCAATTCCTCAATGCTGAATTCAATAGGCGTTGCATTATCAACCTCAATCGTGTGAGACTGTTCAAAAGGAATATCTCTATGCATTGCCAAAAGAGTCATAATAACTGCCCCGTGTGAAACTATCAGTATATTCTTATCTGAGGAGGTATCACGCTGCCCCAAAATATGATCCAACGCTTTAAACAACCTTTCCATGACCATTTGATATGACTCACCGTTTGGGGTTTTATTATATCTTTTATTAGACATCCACAGTTTGTGTTCTTCTGCGTACATTGCCAGAATCTCATCCCACGTATGTCCTTCAAACAGGCCCAGATTCATTTCTTCCAAACCTTGTACGATTTCATACCCTGTGTGAAAGTGATCATCTACGATTTGAGCTGTTTTTACTGCTCTGGCTTGATAGCTTGTGTATATCTTTTCAAAAGAGAAGTTCCTCTCTTCCAGGTTGTTGCACAGCTCCTGAGCCTGTCTAATGCCATTTTCATTTAGTGGAATATCCGTCGTTCCCTGCACTTTTCTCTGAATATTCCAATCTGTTTGTCCGTGTCTTGCAAAATAAATCTTCATGTTACTTTAATTCCATCTCATCATTCATTTTCGCGAATCCATCCAGTATGCATCTGTAATTCATTCATTGCTTTTCCCGATACTCCTTGCTTATAAACAATTTAGCACTTTCAGATGTCGTGAATCTTTTATACTTAGAACCACATGCAGAAAGGTATCCAATAATCTCTTCCCTATCTTTTTCATATTCAAACACCCACTTTATGCAGTAATACAGGAACTTAAACGTAGGTTGTGAATTGTATTTCTCTTTTCCTGCTCTCTGTCTGATCCAGCGCCTTATTGTTCTTACTAATCTTTTATAGATTGGTATATCCAACAGGATGATGTAATCACATTTCTCAAAACTCTCGCGTAACAGTTTCCTTGGAGAACCTTCAACAATCCAGTCATCACTGTTTATGATCTCCTGAAAAAGCTGGTCTCGCTCTTTGTCATTACGTTTCTTATCACCATTGGGAGTTCGCTCCCAAACAATATTATCTTTTTGATAAAAAGGAACGTGATATGTCTCTGATAAATTTCTTGCAAGAGTGGTCTTCCCACTGGCAACAGATCCAATAATATCCAGTTTCATCACATTTCCCCATCGCACGAATAGCCAGGACGCTTATATAAATATTTTTCATCCGGAACAATGCTTTTATCCCAGACTTCTGTTTTCCAATCTTTCTCCGGTATATCTTTAATAGCAACAGAAACGCTTGAAGTCTTGCAGCCTAATGTCTCTGCTATTACCTGCGTAATTCTCTCAGCGCATTCTGTTTTTTGTTTGTCAGTTCTTCCTTCAAAACATTTGATTTCAACATGAGGCATAATTTCCACCTTCCTTACTCAATGAGTCCTCC
Organism: Butyrivibrio sp. WCE2006; assembly: GCF_000701985.1. Lineage (NCBI taxonomy): Bacteria > Bacillati > Bacillota > Clostridia > Lachnospirales > Lachnospiraceae > Butyrivibrio > Butyrivibrio sp. WCE2006. Next base: position 20,647 of record NZ_JNKH01000032.1, read on the forward strand.
GTGGAAATAGCATTCGTATATGATATTTCCTTTATAGCTGATTATTTCCCTGCCCTGGAACCATTCAAAGTCCCCATCAATGCGACATTCATATTTGTAATCACCGTTAGCATGCTCATCTGGTCCTCTAAATGGCTTTTCCTCCGGAACCAGAAGCAATGATTCCTTCAAAAAATCTCCGCTGAAGTTTTCTCCGATTACCCTTCCCACATAATTCATGCTCCAGTATGGATTTTTCTTTATCCACAGCGCTTCTTCACCGGCAAATTTGTTGCCTCCAAGATAGGTGTCATAATACATATAATCGCCATCTTCATATATAAGGTCGTGAGATTTTTCTCTTGAAGGTACTGTCTCAGCTCCCTTACCTGCATAAGTCGCCCTCTTTGCCCTAATTAGGAAATCTATCATCTGTTTATTCATTTTCTTATATTTCCTTCCTCATATATCCACATGTAAATGGGAAAAAATCAAATTTCTTTGTCCCGACATGAACAGCTCCATTTTGCTCATACCATCTGCGCAAAACTACATTCTCTTCAACAATTCCTATATTGATTTCCTTGCATCCTGCGTTCCTCGCTGATTCATATGCATGTTCTAAAAGCTTTTTTCCTATTCCAAGATGTCTGTACTCAGGAAGAACAGCAAGATTATTAAGCTCACATTCTTCATTCTCCTGCTTCAGCAGTGAATAGTATCCGCATGGGACGCCTTCCTGCTCATATATATACATAAGACGATTCTCATTATCCATCTGCCAGATGAGTCTGTCTTCTGTTGTTGCAAATGCTGTAAATCTCGGAGCATTTTCAGGCGTAAATCCAAACTCATCTGCCACAGTAATAAAGCTCTGCCTTATAATATTCACGCAATCCCCTATATCTTCACGTTTAACTTCTCGTATCATTTGTTCTCCAATGAAAACTTATAATCTTGCTATCACGCATTCGCCATTTGCATATTTCAGCGATTTATTATCAATGCTAAAATTCATTCTTTTAAGCTCAGCCACAAGCGTATGCATGAAAAATCCATGTGTAACTATCACGCAGTCCTCATTCTTATCAACAAGCATATGCACAAACTGCTTAGCTCTTTTCTTTGTCTGTAACCTGCCTTCTTTCTGCCTACCATTATTGAAATACCATTGAATCCTGCCTGAGATATTCCAAAACAGTAATGGTAATTTAACTCCGATATATAAACTTGCTGATAATGGGACTTCGTTAATCAGATCTGTAGAAATATAGTCCTGCTCACCAAAGATACTCTGAGCTGTTTCCCCGGTTCTCGACAAGGCACTTATGTAATAGCTGGAATACTTCGCATCCGGTATAGAATAGCTTAACTTCAAGATAGGAGCCTTGTCATACAGCACGCATGCTTCGTCAAACTGGTCAGATGTGTACCAAGATTTCCATCTAAAATTCACTTTACCATGCCTAATAAGAACAACCTTCACCTACACCCTCCGGAATATAGATTGCCTCATACAGAAAATCCTGTAATAATTTTATTTCATTGTCTCTAAGTCTTCTTAATTCCATAAGCCATTATCCTAGAAGTTAAAAATCAACAACAATATCTGAGATAGCCACCAAAGTAGCCTCTCCACTTATTTTTATTCTTCCGTTCTCAAGCAGTTTGCAGTATAGATGACCACCTCTTTTTGATGCCTGATATGCATGAATCTCTGATTTTCCCAGTTCTTTTGACCAGTAATCTGCTATCTGACAATGTGCAGAACCGCACACGGGATCTTCAGGAACCAAAAGTTTAGGAAAGAAGCTACGTGATACACAGTCTGTATCTGTTCCCTTTGCAGTAACATCCTGCCCACGGCCGGGTAGCTCAGCAAGTTTACTCTGATTCGGCTGCATGTTTCGGATTTGCTCCTCAGATTCAAAAATGCATACAAGATCAGGTCCCAATATTGCCTTAACGGGTCTCACTCCAAAAGCACTTTCCATATCATCTGTCACTGGTATCTCCTGCTGCTCATATGTGGGAAAGTCCATCTCATAGAGTTTACCTTTTCTGGCAATTGTTAGTTTTCCGCTGAGAGTATTAAATTCTATTACATCCTTATTCTGCTCAAAGTAGTTAAATATCACAAAAGAAGAGGCCAGGGTCGCATGACCGCATAGTTCAACCTCAGATCCCGGAGTAAACCATCTGAGGTGATAGCCTTCTTCCTCCTTGACTATAAATGCTGTCTCGCTCAGATTATTCTCCATCGCGAGCTTCATCATGAAATCTTCTTCCGGCCATTTATCCATTACACAAACTGCCGCCGGGTTGCCTGAAAAAGGTTTGTTTGTAAAAGCATCAACAATATATTGTTTCATTGCACACCTCAATCGTTTTTTAACTCATATACCATCTGAACCCATTCTGCTCCAGGACTATAATACCTTGCTCATAACTTCTTTCTAATCTCTTTCAACTCCTCAATCTCATACAAATACTTTTGATTATTATTCCAGAGAAGATCCCTGTCTTTCTTTTCAACAGTCTGCAATCTGATCATAGTTTCTTCCCCATCTCAATTCTCATGTTATGCTCTTCGGGACCATCGTTTGAATATGCATATCTGTCAAAGCCAATAATCTCAAAGCCGTTTTTCTTGTAAAAAGAGATTGCCTTGGAATTGTAGCTCTGAGTCTCAAGCACCGCCATTCTTGCTCCTTATCATTTTTCGCTCCAACATCACCAGATTTTCTATCTTATTTCTTCTCATACTTCCTTGAAATGCTCAGATACACCACCATCATGACAATTACTAAGGCAACTGTTGCAAGCATCATAAATACAAATGCTGGGGAGTTTTGCTTCAAAAAAAGGAATGGCAATCCAATCAGCTCAAACACAATCCCTGTGATAAACCACAACAACGCAACGGCTTTATTATATTTCTTTACATCGGTGATTTTTGGTGGCTTGACCCCGGTAAAAAATCCCACCGGTTTAGCAGATTTTAAATCCACAACACCCACTATGAAGATTAAGACAGCACAAAAACTCCAGATAACAAATCCGATTATCATACCCAGTTCCTCCAAAATCATCATTTCTGACAACTCATGAATAATCATACATGTTTTCAGACAAAATAAAAAGCCATATTGAAGCATTTCTGCCTCAATATGACCTTCTCTATTATCACGCCAACTCTATTCGGTCTCTTTTTGTGTCGTCTCCGGATCGTCATCCTCGGCCTTGGGTTGATGGCATGAAAAAAGCGTCAGGCTCACAACCTCTTTCGAAGTCATGATCTGACGCTCATCATTGCCGCTATTCTTTTGCAAAAGAAAATGGACTCGGCGGCTCGGGTGTTTTATCCTAATCTGTAACAGCCTCTGTCGTTTCATTCCATACTTCTTTTGCCAGTCTGAATACTGCCCAACCCTTAGGCCATCCTACATACATGGTGGCATGAGTTATAATTGCAGCAATCTCTTCCTTTGTAACGCCATGAGCCTTCGCATTCCGAAGATGATATGAAAGCGATGAATCTGTAATACCGGAAGCCATAAGTGAAACTACCGTAATGATGCATTTTGTCTTAACATCTATTGCTTCTTCATTCCATACCTCACCAAAGAGTACGTCATCATTTAAGTGTGCGAACATCGGCGCAAACTCACCAAGCTGATCTCTTCCTGCTGTCTGTACGATTTTTTCTGCCATCTTATTTCTCTCCTCCTACTATTTTCTGTGCTCCTGTAGTCCAAACATGTTTTTTGGATGCATCAGTTCTTTTATTCTGCGCCATGACACCTGCAAGCGGATGGGGGACATATGGCTCTTCAAGGTAATCAAGCTCTTCATCCGTTAGTTCCAGATCTACCGCTTTTGCTGCACCTTCTATATGATGGAGCTTGGTCGCACCTACCACAGGCGACGCCACTTTTGTAAGGAGCCAAGCCAGTGATATTTCCGTCATAGTCACGCCATGTTTCTCAGCCAGCTCTGCCACACGGTCTATGATCACAGCATCCAGCTCCGCCGTAGCATCATATTTAAACTTGGCATAGGTATCCTCGGCAGCTCTCTTGGTATCTCCCTCACCGGGCTTTCTGGATAGTCTTCCACTTGCCAGCGCACTGTACGGAGTGAGTGCGATATTCTCTTCTTCACAATACGGCACCATCTCACGCTCTTCTTCGCGGAAGATCAGATTATAATGTCCCTGGATAGAAACAAACTTTGCAAAGCCTTCTTTTTCTGCCAGCGCATTCGCCTTTGCAATCTGCCATGCAAAACAGTTTGAAATACCGATATATCTTGCCTTCCCTGCTTTCACTATGCGATGTAAGCCATCCATGATGTCGTAGATATCTGTATTCCAGTCCCACATGTGATAGATATACAGATCCACATAGTCCATTCCAAGGTTTTGAAGGCTTGTGTTTATCATATTTTCTATATGCTGCTGACCGGAGACTCCTTTTTCAATCTCTTCGGGTGTTCTCGGAAGAAATTTAGTCGCAACAACCACATCCTCACGCTTTGCAAATTCTCTGAGCGCACGTCCTACGTACTGCTCACTGGTTCCGCTCTGATATGCTATCGCCGTATCATAGAAATTAACTCCAAGATCAAGCCCTCTTTTTATGATTTCCCTAGAATGCTCTTCGTCAATCGTCCAGCTATGCTGCCCTCTCGTTGCATCGCCAAACCCCATACAGCCCATGCATATACGGGATACATTTAAATCTGAATTTCCAAGCTTTGTATATTTCATTATCTGACTCCTCCGTTTACAGTACTTCATCAAGCCACTTTTTGATCATGGCTTCATCTATTCTTATACAAACAAGCCTCTGACCTTTTAAGGCCAGAGACCAGAAAAATCAGTTCATCTTTCCACAGTTTCCTTTGCTTTCTCCGGTAACGAAATACTCATAAGTCGGGAATTCAAACAATACCGGCTTAAAGGTATGATAGTCGATCTTGCCATGCTCATTTAAAACTGCTTCATCCGCATAGGTAGCAAGGATCTTGCAGATAAAGTGGTCAAAGTTTTCCAGTTCATAGTTCCCATCAACTTCACATTCAATGGAAACCTTGGCTTCATCAATAAGAGGTGCTCCATTTTCACCCATGGTCCATGCAAATGCCTCAGACTTATCCTCTTTGTTTCCGCTGATTGTTCCCATCTTATCTGCCTTGGCAAGCCATGACTCATCTACTACATTTACAGAGAGTTTTTTATTCTCACGAATGCCCTTGTTGATATAATGTGCCTGTACCAGGGATACCATCAAATGACTGTGTGCCACAGTTCCGGCATGTGCTACAAGAGTCCATGTAGGTTTATCATTTACCATTGCCCCAACAACGATCACAGGGCATGGATATAACGCAAGTGTTGCTCCGATATTTTTCTTTGCCATATTATTTCATCTCCTTTTCCCAAAAGCGGATCACATTAAGTTCCAGACTATCAGCTACATTTTCAAGTGAGGATACTTCCTCATCTGTAAGGGTGATATTTGCAGCCTTCACTGCATCAAGCACCTGGTTTTCTTTTGTCACACCGATAATAGGAAGGGTTCCCTTTGCTATTGCCCATGCAACCGGGATCTGAGCCATTCCTACACCATATTTGTCTGCAAGTTTCTTAAGCTCTTCATTAAGGATCTCCAGCTTATCAAGTACAGGATTATAGATCTCTGCCCTTGCAGAGCCTTCTGGCATAGGATGCTTTGTATCATACTTGCCTGACAATGCTCCCTGCTCAAGAACCATGTATGAAAAGAAGGTAATGTCATTTTCTTTACAATAATCCAGGATCCCTGAGTCTTCTGATGATCTGTTGATCAGGCTGTAATGGTTCTGTACCGCTGACAGCTTAAGACCGTGAGCCTTCAGGATCTCATTTGCCTGTTTGATCTCAGAAAGGTTATGGTTAGACACTCCAAGAAGAGGCACATTGTCCTTGCCTTCAAAGTACTTAGCCAGTTCTTCCGTCCACTTTGGTGCACCAGACACATTGTGGATCCAGTAAACATCAAACCTGTCCAGATCCATAAGGCCAAGCTGCATCTCTATCATATCCTTCATTGCAGAAGCTGAAGATGCATCTGCACACTGTGGAGTAAACTTATCGGAAATGAGGTAAGACTCCCTTGGCAGCCCTTCAAGAAATCCTGCAAGCACCTTCTCTGATGTTCCCATGCCATAAGCATAGGCTGTATCCCAAAGATTAAGTCCATTTTCAATTGCCGTGTCAAAAATAGGCTTAAGGCTCTCTGCTGTAAGATTGTTTCCAAATGTTCCGTCGTTGCCCCATGCCCATGCACCAAGAGCGATCTTTGGTAAATTTGCCATTTTAGTTTTCCTCCTTGAAATTAGTGTTTTTATTAGTCTGCCTCGCTTTATAAAAGCTTCAGCAGGCAGTTATTTGTTATCTCAAAAATGGACTGATATACATAGTCCACATTTGCCTGTTTCATGGCTTCCCTCTGTTTATCCGTTACTGCGGTATAAGGATAAATACCAAACATAAAAGGGAAGAATACATATATAAAATCCTGAATCTCCTTCACCGATTTCTCCGGACAGAACTTTGTGATTATCCTGCATACATTTTTCATAGACTCGCCATAAGCTACCTTAAAAGATGTAAGAAGTTCAGGTCTGCTGTTTTCCTCCATATCATAGTTATTCATGGAGAGAAGTTTTAGCAGTTGCTGCCTGTTTGCTATGGATAATGCAAGCTTGTTTGCAAGCTGCTCCTTGGAAAGCTTCTCATTTTCCTGAAGAATAGATTGTAATTCTTCATTCCAACGAATGTACTCCCTCTCAAAAAGGGCCAAAAATATTTCCTCTTTTGTCTGGTAGTAGTTATATATTGTCGGTCTTGAGAAGGATGTTTCATTCCCGATCTCTTTAAGAGTGATATCTTTAAAGCTCATGGTCTGATACAGCTTCTCGCAGGCACTTATGATTTCTTCTTTTCTTGCTGCGGTTCTTTCCGGTGATCCTTTTGGCATATATCTGTCTCCTGATTTTTTATTCTGACTTCGTGTCAATATGAATTATAATTACTTTCTGACACCGTGTCAATATATTTTTAAAATAAAAAAGGACGCATAAACATTAGTGTTTATACGCCCTGTGTTATAACATTCATCTTAGAAATATCCGAGTCCGGATATCCATGCATTTACAGATTCCCTTACGCTGTCCTGATCATTCTGTGCATACAGGTCCAGGATACGAAGTTTCCGGAACAGATCAGTTTCTTCCAAGTCTCTTTTCAAATATTCATTAATCTTAAAACAATGAATCAACATCTGGTAGCCAGTATTGCCAGCCCTTCTTTGCCGGGCAGACAGATTCTTGTGTTTCCGCTTGCATTTTCTGCTATAACTGTACGGGTCATCGCCCAGACATCAATCAATTCGATAAGGTACTGCTTATCCTCAGGAAGCTGCAGAGTCTGTTCTCCAAAGCATTGCCGGTCGTTGAACCAAAGATAGGCATCTTCACCTGCCCGGGAAGCCCACTCATGCTCCCCCGCTATATGCGCCGTGCGGTCGTCTTGCTCCATACGGTGGATGCTGGCTGAAATAGCCCTGATAAACCGATGCATCTTGGGATCCATCTGCTTAAGCCCTTCTTCCATAGCCTCCGGACTCATCTGCGCAAGCTCCAACACACCTCCGGTAACAGGAGTCAGCGGCCCGGGCAGTGCTTCCACAATCTCCCGCAGAAAGGCAATTCGTTCAGGACTTTCTCCTTTCAAGACACCGCCTTTCGCCCACCAGATAACATCGTCATCAGATTGGAAGGTCTCTCCGTGTGTGCAGTATGCTCCACTTGCAATGCAGCGCCAGAATCTATAGACCATCTCCCGACCGGAGATACTTCCCCAGAATGTAGGTAGGTTTCCCTCATAACAGCACTCATCAATCATTATGGGCTTGTTATACTTCGCTATCCAGCGTGGCAGTTCACTGAACCCCTTTGTCTGGAGGCTGGCATGGCTTATATTCGGTCGCTTTGCATCCCAAAAACAGAAGCAGTTATGACAGGAAAGTAAATGCCCATAGGGATCATTCTTCGCAACAAAGGCTTCTATCTCCTCCCAATCTGACAGTGTCTTACTGTTTGATAGATCATATTCATTTGCCAGAGACCACCAAATTCCAGGATTGGCTGACAGGCGGCTCAGCAGATAGTCCAGATACCGCAAATTGTCTGGCTGGTCAAGCGCATCAAAGCCCCATCTGTCATATGGATGGAATAGAATCAGATCCACCTGAATACCCATTTTAATGATCCGGTTCAATATGTTTTCAAAGCGATGCCAGAACTTCAGGCAAGGTCTGTCCACATCCCAGCTTCCATCCTCCTTTTTCTCAAAGGCATAATAAGGTGGCTCGTTGTGGTTGTAGTCGTAGTCCTTGGGAAACACACACATACGGATCTTATTAAACGGTGCGGTACTTAAAGTCGAAAGCGTCTCCTCTACCAATGCATCATCCTGTGATGCCAGAGCATATACTGTGGTTCCAAACGGGAAAAACAGCGATTTATCCTCGTATTCAAAGTGTGTATCTACAGCTTTCACCAGACCGTGTGCATCCGGAAGGGGTGCTTTACATATTTCAGAACCTTCACCTGTCACAATGCCGCTGACTTTCCAGTGATATTCACCTTGAAACCTGGGCAAAAAGCGCACCTTGTAAATTCCATCACCATCATAAAAGCCCTTGATGGTCTTATGCTCTTCTTTACAGATAAACTCGGCGGTAAGCGGGATCTGAGCATAAGCTTCCGTAAGCATATCACCCCGGAAAGTCAATTCAAAAGTCTCATACTGTCTCATATATTTTCTCCTGGCTTTCAATAATATCGCATTTCAGTTTTGCATCATATGAGCCTGCTTCAAGGTAACATATACCGTTTTTCATATTTTTAAACATCGGATTTTTCTTATCCTCTAATACACTCTTATACGCTTTAGGCAAAACCACTTCGGCTTTTGCTCCGAAAGGTACTGTTATGTGTATTTCAATATACTTCTTATCAGACATCTTCCATGCGGTTTCCCACAATCCTGAGGCACTTCTATATGATGCTGACAGATGCTTAAGTTTGTAAATGGGCTTAGGTTCGAACCGGACAGATCTAAATCCCGGCTCAAGCTGCTTAATTCCTGCCAGATGTGCATACATCCACTCTAGAATAGAACCGTATGCATAATGATTCAAGCTGTTCATTCCTGTAGATGAAATATGCCCATTATCATCCAGACTGTTCCATCTTTCCCAAACCGTTGTTGCACCAAGCTTTACCTCATGCAGCCATCCCGGAAATTCTTCATTTAACAGCAGCTTTTCAACAATGTCTGACATTCCGTTCTCTGCGAGAATTTTGCATAAAAGCGGAGCTCCTACAAAACCGCAATCCAGCTTGAACTTATTAGCTTCAAACTTTTCACGCAGTCTTTTTGAAGTTTTCTCCTTGTCAGCAAGATTATGTTGCAATGTAAGCACAAGTCCTGTCTGTGTATCACAGCAGCAGCGGTCGCTTGGCGAAAAATACTCATGATGTATTCTGCTTCTTATACGGTTAGCAAGATCTCTATATTTTTCAGAATCATTAACTCTGCCGGTGAGCATAGCAGCATCTGCTACGATTTCTGCACTATACATGTAGTATACGTCTGCAATAAATCCGGGATCTGTCGCTCCGGAAGTTGCAGATACATCGGCACCCGGTACATCAAGAGCCAGCCAGTCTCCAAAATGGAACTCTTTTCTCCATCCGAAGTTATCACCATCCTTCCCGGTAATGAAATCAACCCAGCTTCGCATTGATTCATACTGCTCTTTTATAATCGTGATATCACCATAAAACTCATAGATCATCCACATCAAATTTTCTGTCTTTGAAATAATAATCCCTGTCATTTTCAGTAATTTCCCTGATTATTCTGCAAGGATTTCCTACAGCAATAACATTATCCGGCAGATCCTTCGTAACGACATTTAGCATCTTCATTATTTATTTTGCGAAGTTCCATTACTTTTCCACTATCTCCTACTTATTATTTCATTCCCATAACATCAACCATTCCGAGGAAGAGCAAATATACCACAAAACAAGCACCTACTATAAAAGGTATTCCTGTCGCAATCCCCGGTATAAGAACTAATATCTTTTTGTGCGATCCTTAATTCTGTAAGCTGATAACATGAAAAAGCAACTCGCTATCATCGGAATAAATCCTATCCACAGTATTATTATATTTCTCTCAAATTCCGTGAAAGGAATCATTGCCTCCGGATTGCTTACAGTATTTCCACCTATAACTGCACTTGCACCAAAGAAAAGTACACAACATATTCCCAGAATGTAAATTGTAGTTGCAATCGTTTTCTTATTCATAGTTTTACTTACTCCCTTACCTTCATGATATATCCCTGAAGTTCAAGTTCTTTCCCGGAATCAGTAGTTACCTTCTCCAGTTCTTGTTCTGTAATTTCATATTCACCTTCAAACTTTTGAAGAAGTTTCATGCTACCAATATTCCGGATGTCTGCCTCATAGAAAAACTCCTTTTTTCCATACTCTATACGAGCGATATCAAGCGCCTTCTTCAATGCTATATACGCATATCCCTTGTTCCATTCTGTTTTTTTTATCCAAACACCGACTTCAGAGCAATCCTCTGAAAGCCCATGAATTTCGGAACTTCCTATTAACTCTCCATTCTCTGACAGTACAGAGAGAAGTATTGTTTCACCGCTCTCTGCCTCGTCAAGAAATCCCTGCAAAAGTTCTCTGGCATCATCAATACTCTCAAAAGGATCCGGCCACTGATATCTTGTGATGTCCTCATCGAATCCATCAAAGTAATCCTGAAGGTAATCAATACTAAATGATTCCACCCTTATCTTCTGCAGCAGTTCTTTTGCTCTTTTTAAAACCGGCACTTCCCTATTAGCAATTAGTCTTCCAAGGCTAGTGCATCTACAACTATCATATTCAGCAAGTGCTTCATCATACCTAAGTTTCAAAGTTGAAAGGTGGAAATCATCAATCTCATCCTTGGTAAGATGCTTATCCCCAAAAGATTTCACCTTACATAGATAATAGTTATTGACGTTATGCCTGTTAATTAGATTATAGTAATCGCTGACTACTCCAATCTTACATAAAACCTCAACATCAGCACCAAGTTCTTCTTTTAACTCACGCCTGATAGCTGTATCTAAGTCTTCTCCGGTTTCTACTCCACCACCAGCCGTTTCTATAAGAGTTGCCTTACCAAAATCATCATCTCTGTTTGCTCTGACAAAATAAAAGCAGCCCTCATCATCCACTACTATTGCCCTGGCAATCATTCTGTCATGGTCAATTGTAGTGAGCGGCCACTCATTGTCTTCTAAATTCAATATCCAATCTTCCTGCACCATATTCCCTCCACCAAAACTATTTCTAATATATCAAAAAAAGACGCCGCTTAACAGCAATTACATTTACTTATCTCTTTATAACTGACACAAGAAAAAAGAGCCGATTTAGCTCTTTTTCAGTATCTGTATTTTGCCAAGGATAGTTAGTGTTGCTTCAGAATTCATCTCAAGGTTGACGCTCTCCATGCCTCATCTTCGCGCAGCCGTATTATCCAAAAAACACAGAGTCAAGCCTTATCATTTGGATTTCCTTCGGTTGTGAGCTTTTTCCCTGTAATACTTCTCTTTATCCAGGTACATTTCTTCATCAGCTTCTTTATAAAGCTCCTTTAGATTCCCAAAGGGAGCTGTTCTATGGGCTGCACCTAGCGCAAAAGAGATATTATTCTGTCTCTCATCTGCCCTAAGGGTTTCAATCAGTTCTGACAGCTCTCCATTGCTTTTATCTGCAAGTGCAACAAAAAACTCGTCGCCTCCAAGCCTGTATACGTTCCCGTCACCAAATACTGACGTAAGTATTTCTGCCCCTTTCTTAAGTAGCCTGTCCCCTTCAGCATGTCCCTTACTGTCATTAACCAGCTTAAGCCCATTCAGATCACACATGACGAAAGCAATATCCTTACATGCACTAAACCCACATTTCATCCCCATATCAAAGGCCTGTCTGTTATACAGCCCCGTCAAAGAATCATGCTCACTAAGGCCCTGAATACGGATTGAATTAATCCAGCTGTTTATCCTTGTATGCTGATTGGTTGCGCTGACAAACACCACTATTAGAATTGCAGTAACTGCACTCACTATATCCATTTGGAAAAACCTGGGTTCTTTGAAGTGGTGTGACTGATTAAGAAAAAGAAGAACAGAAATGAGCGTAAACAAATCTGTCCGCCAGGGATGATCAGAGAATATAGCCGGCTCCATAATAAGCACCATGAAAAACAGTACCGCATTGGCTTCTGGAATCATCTTCGTACCAAGCAGGATTATGATGCTGTATATAACAAGGATTTTAAGGTACATCATCGCAATAAACATTTTTCTGTGATTATTAAAATCAGCAAAATGCTCCAGTGCAGTAAAACCGATCATAAGAATCAGCCCCGGCACATAGATGCGTATATTATCATGCCCCATGAGGTAGCTCAAATCCCCGCCTTTTGCAAGCAAAGTAACGATCGCACCTGCAAGCATGGCAATGAAAAACAATCCAGAGATCCAGAGAATCCTGCAGTTATATTTAAAACGCATGTCTTCAATTTCCGCCAGTTCTTCAGGATGATAAGTACCATATATGATAAATGACCAGTATCTTTTCAGATTCATCAAAACGCCTCGTGATGTACTATAGATAAAAGTTTTAAATATAATCGAAAGCAAGAATAAGAATCCTGCCCTGCTATGCATTGACCATGCTTTCCATATACTTTACAAAGTCTGCAGGCGGAAGAGGTTTAGAGAAGAAATACCCCTGCTCATAGTCACACCCCATTTCAGCCATTTTGTCTTTCATCTCTTCTGTTTCAATGCCTTCTACAACAATTTCCATATTTGAGTGCTGGAACAGCCTGATCAGGTCAGGAAGAAAACCTGCTTTTCCTGCAAAGAAGGATCTTGTAAATGTCATATCCACCTTTACTACATGTATTGGCAGCGTCATAAGGCTTGATATATTGGAAGCTCCCGTACCGAAATCATCCATCGAAAGCTCCGCTCCCATCGCCTGAAGTCCTGCTATCTGCATCTGGATCATGTCGTAGTCATCAATAATGGATTCTGTAATCTCAAAGTCAAACATGCTCATAGGGATATTGTGCTTTGCTGCAATACTCGCCAGCTCCTGTGAAAGGCTGTTACTCATGCACTGAATGGGCGACAGATTAACATTTATAAATTCGATACCCAGCTCTTTCGGATCTATCCTCTCAAGGAAAATGCAGATTTTTTCAAATATCTGCCTGCCTATTTCCATAATGTCGCCGTTTTTCTCGGCTACATGTATGAAATCAAGAGGCGGGATAAAGCCCATCTTTGAATCATTAAGCCTTGCCAGCGCCTCAGCCCCCAGGACCTTGCCTTCCTTGTTTGAATAAATAGGCTGGAAATAGACTTCAAATCTGTTATCAGCGATAGCATCCTTTACTGCTCTCTCTATTGATTTCTGATTCTTTACGCCTTTGATCATCTCATCTGAGAAGACATAGATACCACGCCTGTTTTCATTGTACGAATTGGCTACTGCATATCTTGCAAGATCTCCAGCAACTAAACCATCTGTATCAATCACTGAATCCGGTATCAGCATTGCTGATATTTTCATCTGCACGATGCCGTAATACGATCTTTGAAGAGCCTCATACTTTTCTTTCCACTCCTCCATCATTTTCCCAGGATCTTCATTTAGATGGCCCTTTATGAGCAGGATGAAATTGCCGTTCCTCGTATAAAAAGCACTGTATTTCGGGTAGCTGCTAACAAGCCATGAAGCTATGGCCTTAAGGCCGTCATTCACCTGGCTGATTCCATAAACTGATTTAGATTCTTCATAGTTGTGGATTGCCATTGTCAAGAGGCTGAAAGGGACTTTTCTTTCCCAGTAGTCAAGACCTATCAGATCAAGAGCATCCTTGTTCAGAAGCCTTGTCCTGTTGTCCCTGTAGAGATCCGGATTCTCTGAAGTCAGGTATATGATGATGATACAAAGGATACTGAAATAGCTTGTAACAAGCATATGATAGAACTGCTTTCTTATTATGATGCCTAATAAAAGAAGCAGATTAAATGAAAGCAGTCCCGCTTTCATTCGTCTTGAGAGCTTTGCCCAGTTAAATATTACAATTATCAGAGAAATAATGATGTAGAAATATGTACTGAAATAGATAGTCTTATAAAGAGAACAGTTGTGATAGCCATCCTCTGCAATCGTATAGATAGCCGATGTCCATGGAGTTGAAAGAATCAGCAGTACTGCCACCGAAGCTGGCAGCGCAGTCACGATCCTGAAAATCCAATTATCTTTATGGCTGTGGGATGACTCCGCCGTATAAGCAAAAAGTGCCCAGCCTCTGACAATAAATCCAAGGAAATAAGCGTGATTGATAGCATACATCACCCAAAGTGGGTATTCATACCATATCTCATTCATCTCACAGGAGATGATATCCGCAGTAGTCATGACAAGATTGGCAAACATGACAAGCCAGAAACAGGAACTCTGCCTGATCGGCAGATTCCTTCTGACTCCATAAAACAAAAGAAGGATTACCTGAATAGGGATTGCTGCTATTGCAAAGTCATAGTTGAAAGGGCTGATCCAGTTATACATAAGGGTTCTCCAATAGATTCAGTCAAACAGCTAACATACTACTCCTATTTTATTTTAATATGAACGCAATACCGATATCAAATAAAAGCTTTATAAAGCATCAACATGAATGTCTTTTCAATATTTGTATTGCTGCATTCATTGAAGCTCATGCAGTAGTTCGCCTGAACAAATATGGAGTTAAAAAGTTTAAAGCAATTACCAAGAACAGACCTATCGTTTCAAAAATCGAAGGAGACCTGTACTACTTTGACTGGCCTGAGCTTCAGCTTGAAGAATACTTCAAGCGTTTTGGCCAAGATGCAATAGTAATTGAGCCTGCATCTCTTAAGGAGAAGATTAAGAAGTTCTATTATTATGGGCTTAGGGAATACAGTAAGTGAAACTATTTTAACTTAATATACTTCCATGTCCTTGCGTTTATTCACAGTTGGGTTTGCAGCATTTATCCTTTCATAGCATGGGCAGGTCTCGTCATGATCATTGATTATTCCACATGCCTGTAGGTGGGAATATATCGTCACTTCGCCGACGTACTTAAAGCCCCTCTTTTTCAGGTCCTTACTTATCGTCTTGGAAAGTCCGTTACTTACGGGAATTTTCCCACCAAGCTTACTGTGACCACTGTAGAGTATTGTCTTATTACCTGAATATGCCCAGATATAATCGCAGAAACTACCAAACTCTTCCCTAACTTTCCGAAAACACTGTGCATTGTTTATGACAGCAGCTATCTTCCTGGGCGACTTTATCATATCCTCTGCATTAAGTATCCGATCTATGTCTGCATCAGTGTACTCAGCAATCTTGTCATAATCGAAGCCATCAAAACAAGATCTGAAGACCTCTCGCTTTTTCAGCATAAGGTCCCAGGATAATCCACATTGCATGCATTCCAGCATCAGGTGCTCAAACATCTTTTTATCATCATGAACAGGAACGCCCCACTCATTATCATGATAAATCTTATTTCTTTCATTAACGTCCGCCCATCCGCAAAAGCCCATAGCATAATCCTCATAAAATATCTGTTTTTCATCTATCAATCACACAAAAATGATGCCACCCCTATATCATACACATGGACAGTCTTCCCGAACCTGTCAACTTCAACAGGAACAATCTCTCCTCTTTCAACCTGCAGTGCCCCTTCAATTAGTTTTGGCACAATAGAATAATCCACCGGAAGTGTTCCATGATTGGCATATATCCCTTTTATGTCATCCTTGTACTTATCAAGTCTCCTGAGACTATGGATATATGCACTTAAATCCCTCATCTCACCAAACATGAAGATATGTCCATCTTGTATGGGATCTCCACTAAAAAGCATTCCGCTGTTTTTATCCAAAAGAGCTGTACTTCCCGGAGTATGTCCCGGGAGCGCTATTGCCAGCAGCTCACGTTCCCCAAGATCAATTACATCTCCGTCATATACCGGAACAATCTTCTGTGAGGGATGCGACAGCTTGTAGTTAACAAGCTCAGCAGGATTAATCATCACTTCATCAAACTCTTCATTACTGCCAACATGATCTACATCCGTATGTGTATTAAAAAGCCTGACAGGAAGATTAGTCAGCTCCCTTACAAGCTCTTTTGCATTATGCGTCTGCATTCCACTGTCAATCAGCAGAGCTTCCTTCTTACCCATCAAAAGAAAAAATCTCACTCCACCTTCGTCGTACTGATATGTACTCTCATCAATCTTTTCCCAACTCATCTTTATCCCCTTACTTTTCTACCCAGGTTACCGGATTACCTTTTCTCTCAAGCGGTTCCCTGATTGGCTCTCCTGCCTCAGAATATCCCAATTTCAGGCCTCCGGTTATCGTTTCATCTTCCCTAATAAATCCATAAACCATCATGATAGCCGCACCAAAAATCGGAGTCTCAGGACCGGCACTGACAAAATAGTAGTAATAATACGTGTAGAGAATCATTCCAGCGGCAGTCGATACAACAAGCATCAGAGATGAAATGCAATACTCTTTCATTCCTTTTGCAATAAGCATATTTATAACTCCAAGTACCACAATTATGATCAGTAAATACCTGCTGATCAGTGTTCCTCTTACCTTATCTACAATGAAGAACATAATAAGCGGTATCAGATCCAGGAATTTCAAATATCTCATACTTTCCCCTCAGCACCCTTTTCTTCCGCTTTTATGGTCTTCTATAGAGCAGGCATCAGGTGTTCCATATTCAATAAGGCCTACAACCGCTGGATCAAGCGTTATGCTACCATCTTCAAGAACAAAGGCCGGTATACCAACATCGCCAATTTCCTTAGAATGATCAAATGCCGGATTGGTATCACGAAGCCTTGTAAAAGCTCCCATGTTTCTGATATTCTCACCGATGTTTATATACTCAAATTCATTTTCTCGTCCAACTATCTGCTCATGAATATAATCGCAGTAAGGACATGTAGGCATTCCGTATATCTTAACCATATAATTTTCCTCCTCTGTCACCACTTAGACATAATCAGTTTCCTGTCACGACAAACTCTCCACCTTCGGCAGCTTGCCGGTCCACCCCATATATGTTGCCCAGTCTCGGAGCTCTTTTCTCTCATCGGGATCTCCGTGCTTTAAGTTCTGCAAAAAGTCTATGAATCCTCCCATGCCGCCAACATCATTCATGACGCACATTCCATCGAGCGAGGCGCAGGTAGGTCTCTTGTCGTAAAAGACCTTTGCCATCTTCTGGGCATACTCATAATCCAGGGGCTGATTGTTCATATCGTAAGCTGTTGTATCTTCCAAAAATCTCATAGAGCTCATTGGTACTAAGCTCATCAAAGTACTTCACTATTAATTCCATACGTAACTCCCCTTCTTCCAACTCCCTTAATTATATGCAAAAAAGGACTCTGGCGCTATATGAGTCGTCAGAGTCTATCTATGGTAAATCCCCCTAATGTGTCAGGGTTATTGGAGGGAGGAAGGCTACGAACATTCTGGCGCAGCCTTTATACCATAGAATTTTGTGAATTTGCACATTCTACAACCGCAGCCAATGTGTCCCTTAGAATATGCTCCATCCACTCTAAACCAATCAAGACCATAAACATCATGGCTTAAATGCTTTTTACGAGCAATGGCCCTATTTCTCATATCTCGTCTGTAAGCTCTGTTTCTTGCCATATTCAGTTTCACCACCTTTGATAAATATTTACCATCCCTGCAAGGAGTATCAAAGGTAACTAGCCTCCTTACAGGTTAGGCATACTTCCCTGAAAACACGGATAACTATGGGTATCTGTTATGGGTGTAACGGGTGTAAGTTGGGTGTATGGGTGGGTGTAAGAATTTTGTTTCTCACCCGCGGACATCAAACCTAGGATAACACCTATTGTTAAAACTATTAGAAAAGGTAGCTATGGTCTTTTACCACAACTACCTTTGTATACGTACACACATCATTTCATAGAATGAAAAAATCAAACCAACGTCGGAAGCTTACACTTATCCATTTTAACTTCATTATTCTCAAGAACGTAGCAGGACGCATAATAGTCCCAATCATCCACATTTGATTTCAAACACAATCCTTCTCCTTCATAATCATGTGTTGAAATACCCAAAAAGCAGAACAAACCTTGCTCCGTTTCTCCGCAACTAAAAACCATATTGTCTTTATATGCGGCTGCAAAATCTTCTCCTATTGCTTTCAGACATGCCTTAAATCCAATTTTTTCTCTATCCATAGCTGCCTCCTAATTAAACAACTCCTCAAACGGGTCAGCATAAAACTTCATCATATTGCCAGTATACCATGAGATTATCACGCTTGATTTCTGTCCTATCCGTCTTAGAAATTCACGATCTTCTCTTGAAGCAGTAAGCTCTATATCCGGATGCGAATGAGCTATAAGTTCATATTTCCCCTGAAGTAATAGTGCTTCCAGATCTTCATCAAAATTTACCTTTGAATGCTCTCCATGGATTAAAATATCATTCTTCTTTCCACGGAGCAGAGCAAATTCATGATCTTCATGAGCCGACAGATATGCCAAATCCTCAATCTCTATGCTGTCTCTCGGAAAAGATGCAAAACTATCTGTAACCGGTGCTCTATTTAGCAAATTCTGTCTATGGGCATTTAATCCTGCCTCCCCCAGCCTCAGCGAATTAAGAGCAACCTGGGTTGACTTTGCGGAATTGATTGCCCCTGACAACATCAAATAATCATCTTCCACCTTTTACCTACTCCTCATTATACCATATCAAAACTATCGTTCTTGAAAACAAACTCTGCGTTCTATAACTCTAGTGATTTCTCATAACTTCACTACATCAAGATTATACGACATTTTTTATTAAATGAGTCTTAATTTTCAACAATCGGATGACATGTCGCGTCAAAGCCTAGGATAAGGAAAGGCGATGAACCCACAGGTTCTCTCCTCCCCGCGGGTCTCGCCGGGCCGCTCCCATTACGTTTAGTTGTGGCTGAGCGGAAGTCTCATTATCCCTGTACTTATCTTTGCCATACCGGTGCTACCGGCATTCCAGAGGGGCTATCTCGCTAAAGGCGTACCCTTGCGGCTCCACAGTACAGGACTGTACCTGATGAATGACTATTCAGTTTTCAATGTCCGACGAAAGGATTATTTACCCCTTCACTTATTCCCACTGGGAGAG